>CAYJPQ010000001.1:0-37935 GCA_964372085.1 uncultured Bifidobacteriaceae bacterium
CGGCTAGCGCGGACGAGGCGCCTGCGCCGCCTTGGCGGGGCGGCGATGGCCCGTGGCCCGCCTCGCGGGGCGGTCGTTCTGGTGCACCAGCGCCAGCAGCAGCACTTCGTCGATGGTGCTCACGAGGTGGATGGTCAGCCCCTTGCGCAGCTCCTCGCTCAGGTCTTCCTTCACGTCCTTCTCGTTCTGCCGGGGCAGGATGACCTCCTTGATGCCGGCGCGCCTGGCGGCCAGCACCTTTTCCTTGATGCCGCCGACCGGCAGCACCTTGCCCGAGAGGGTGATCTCGCCGGTCATCGACACGTCGCCGCGCACGGGGCGCCGCGTGAGCTCCGACACCATGGCGGTGACCATGGTGACGCCCGCCGACGGCCCGTCCTTGGGGATGGCGCCCGAGGGCACGTGCACGTGCAGCTCCGACGCCTTGAAGAACTCGGGGTCGATGTTCCACTCGGTGGCGTGGGCGCGCACCCACGACAGGGCCGCGCGCGCCGATTCCTTCATCACGTCGCCCAGCTGGCCCGTGAGCGTGAGCACGCCGGGGCCCGCCATGCGCGACGCCTCGACGAAGAGCACGTCGCCGCCCACCGGCGTCCACGCCATGCCCGTGGCCACGCCGGGCTGGCGCGTGCGATCCTTCACTTCCTCCTCGAGGAACCGGGGTGCGCCCAGCACGTCGTGCACGAACTCGGGCGTCACCTTCACCCTGGCCTCGTCGCCCTCGGCGCGGCGCCGCGCGACCTTGCGGCAGATGGCGCCCACCTCGCGCTCGAGGTTGCGCACGCCTGCCTCGCGGGTGTACCCCCGGATGATGGCGCGCAGGCCGTGGTCGGTGAACTGCACCTGCTTGCCGGTGAGCCCGTGGTTCTGCACCTGCTTGGCCACGAGGTGTTCGCGCGCGATGGCGAGCTTCTCCTCCTCGGTGTAGCCGGGCAGCTCGAGCACCTCCATGCGGTCGCGCAGCGGCGGCGGGATGGTGTCGAGCACGTTCGCCGTGGTGATGAAGAGCACCTCCGACAGGTCGAAGGGCACGTCGAGGTAGTGATCGCGGAACGTGTGGTTCTGCTCCGGGTCGAGCACCTCGAGGAGCGCCGACGAGGGGTCGCCCCGGAAGTCGGAGCCGAGCTTGTCGACCTCGTCGAGGATGAACACCGGGTTCTTCGACTCGGCGCGGCGCAGGCCCTGGATCACCTGGCCGGGCAGCGCCCCGATGTAGGTGCGGCGGTGCCCGCGGATCTCGGCCTCGTCGCGCACGCCGCCGAGCGAGATGCGCACGAACTTGCGGCCGAGCGCGGTGGCGATGGAGCGCGCCAGCGAGGTCTTGCCCACGCCCGGAGGGCCCACGAAGCAGAGGATGGGCCCCTTCATCCCGGGGTTCAGCTTGCGCACCGCCAGGTACTCGAGGATGCGGTCCTTGGGCTTGACGAGGCCCGAGTGCTCCGCGTCGAGGATGGTCTTGGTCTTCTTGAGGTCGATCACCTCGTCGGTGCGTTTCGCCCACGGCAACGCCACGATCCAGTCGAGATAGGTGCGCGCCACGGTGTACTCGGCGGCGGCCGGCGGCATCTTGCCCAAGCGGTCGAGCTCGCGCAGCGCCTCTTTCTTCACGGCCTCGGGCAGGCCCGCGGCCTCCACTTTTTCGCGCAGCTCGTCGACCTCGCGCGACTGGTCGTCGCCCTCGCCGAGCTCCCTCTGGATGGCCTTGAGTTGCTCGCGCAGGAAGTAGTCGCGCTGGTTCTTGCCCACTTCCGACTGCACCTGCGACTGGATCTTCGAGCCGAGCTCCAGCACCTCGAGCTCCTTGATGAGCAGCCGGTTCACCAGGTCGAGGCGCGCGCGGACGTCGAGCGTCTGCAGCACCTCCTGCTTGGTGTCGGTGGCGAGCGTGCCCAGGCTCGACGCGATGAAGTCGGCCAGCCGGCCCGGATCGGTGATGTTCACCGCCAGCGCCTGCAGGTCGTCGGACATGAGCGGCGACAGCGACACGATCTGCTGGAAGTTCGCCTTGATGTTGCGCTGCAGCGCGTCGATCTCCAGGCGGTCGGCGTCCGACAGCACCTCGGCGGCCTCGCTCACCTTGCCGCGCAGGTAGGGCCGCGACGCGGTGACCTCATCGAGCCGCACGCGCGCCAGCCCCTGGACGATGATGCGCAGGCTGCCGTCGGGCAGCTTGAACATCTTGTGGATCTGGCTGGCCGTGCCCACCGGGTGCAGGTCCTGCTGGGCGGGATCGTCCTCGCCGGCCTCGCGCTGCGCGAAGACGGCAATCGTGTGGCCGCCCGCCACCGCGTCGTCGATGAGCTTGACGGAGCTCTCGCGCGCGACGGCCAGCGGCATGAAGGCCTGCGGGAACAGCACCGTGTCGCGCAGCGGCAGCACCGGCATCTCGGCCGGCACGCGCAGCGCGGGCGTCTCGGAACTGCCCGACGAAAACTGATCGATCTGGTCGCTCACGATACGCCCCCCTGGGGAAGTCGGAAGTGAGAGGTGAGAAGTCGGAAGTGCTTCTCACTTCTCACTTCTGACTTCACACTTCTTTGACGCTGTGAGCCGGAGGCGGGAGCAGGCCCCGCCGCCGGCGGAGCCTGCTGAAGCTAGGACGCCGGGTTATCCCCGCATGTCGAAACCGAGGGTCGAAGAGCCGCGGCGCGCCTGGATGCGTTCGCGCTGCTGGGCCATCTCACGAGCCTCTTCGCAATCCTTGCAGCGGACGGCGAAGGGCAGCGCCCGCAGCCTCGGCTGGGCGATCTCCTCGCCGCACTCGAAGCAGCGACCGTAGGTCCCCTCTTCGAGCCGCGAGAGCGCCTCGTTGATCTTGTTCAGCGTTTCCGCCTTCATCTGGATGAGGGCGAACTCGATGTCTTCCTGGATGTCGACCTCGGAGGTCTCACCCGGATCGAGCACCTCGTGCGGCTTTTCCGATCCCTCGGCACGCACGTCCCGAATCTTGCCCTGAACCTCGTTCAGGATTTCCCGCTGACGCTCGAGGAGCATCGTCTTGAGTTCCTCGTAGCGCGCAGCCGTGGGTACCTCGGCTACTGCCGTCGTGCGCTTCTTTGCTTTGGCCATGATGCTCAGCCGCTCCTTCTGTCCGCCTCCTCGTAATCGGGAGGTTATGATTGCCCGCTCCTAATGCAAGAGCGGTGCCGAAAAATGTGTTTCACAAACGTGTCGCGAACCAACCGTATGAAGCGACAAAAAGGAATTACCTGGGGGTCGTCCTGATCTATCGCGTTTATCTATAGCTACTTACACCGGGCCGATCTTTCAGGCCAAAGCGGTCCGAACACCGTTCACTGCTCATTAGACGCCGCCTGGCCGAATTGGGTTCTCCCTTCCACGTGTCCTGTAGTTGGGACACCCACAAACGGCGGAAAGGTAGCACATGGAGCCCCATTGTGGCAAGAATTACACAGGAGACGTGATGACTTGCCCTGAATGTCAGAAACGACCAGCGAAACGGGCGTGTCCCGCCCTCCACCGCGACATCTGCGGGGTGTGCTGCGCCACCAGGCGGCGCGTGGAGATTGCCTGTCCCGAGGACTGTGTGCACCTGGACCGGGCGCTGAAGCATCCGGCAGCGACGGTAAAGCGTCAGTTGGACCGGGACGTGGCCCTGTTGATGGCCACCATGGGCCGGCTGTCGGAACAGCAACTCCATGTGTTTTTCCTCATTCAGTCCGTGGTTCTGGCGCACAAGCCGGCCGGCCTGGGCCGCCTGGCCGACAGCGATCTGGCGCTGGCTGCCGGGGCGCTGGCAGGGTCGCTGGAAACCGCCAGCCGAGGCGTGATTTTCGAGGAGCCCACGGCGTCGATTGTTGCGGAAAATCTGAGAAAAGAGATGAAAGCCCTGGTTGACGAGCTCGTCAAAGGGGGCGGCTCCCGGGCGGAACGTCAGGCCGCCGAGGTGTTGCGGGGCATCGAGCGCGGCGCGCGCCATGAGGTGGCCGCGATTGGCGACGACACTGCCGGCTACCTGGCCCTGGTGGCCCGCGTGCTCCAGCAGCACGTTGCGGCGCCCCCTGCTCGGCCCCACAGGCCGCTCATCATCACCCCCTGAGTATTCGGAGGTTTCCCCGTCCCGCCGGGGGCTTCGGAGGCTGCGGGCGGGAGTGGAGCCCGTTGGGACCCGTGATAGGATTGGGGTTTCCGTTTACGAGCTTTTGAGGAGCCTGTTGTTATGGCAATGCGCTGTGAAATCTGTGGCAAGGGCCCGGTGGTGGGTCGCCGGGTGTCGCACGCCCACAACGTCCGTCCCCGCCGTTTCGAGCCGAACCTGCAGACCGTGCGCGCCGTGGTGAACGGCGCCAACAAGCGGATGCGGGTGTGCACGCGCTGCATCCGCTCGAGCAAGGTCGTCAAGGCGGCGTAGGCGGGTGCAGCAGGTGCATCACGTGCAACAGGTGCAACAGGTGCAGCAGGTGCAGCAGGTGCAGCAGGTGCAACAGGTGCAGCAGGTGCAACAGGTGCAGCAGGTGCAACAGGTGCAGCAGGTGCAGCAGGTGCAGCAGGTGCAGCAGGTGCGGCAGGTGCGGGCGTGAAGGAGCTGATCACCGCGGCCGGCACGCCGACGGCCATCGGGCCCTACTCGCCCGGGCTCAAGGTTGGCAACCTGGTGTTCCTGTCGGGGTCGATCCCGCTGGATCCGGCCACCGGCCAGGTCGTGCCGGGGGACATCGCCGCACAGGCCACGCGGGTGATGGAGAACATCAAGGCGCTGCTGGCGGCCGCCGGCGGCGACTGCTCGCACATCGTCCGGACGACGGTGTTCATGGTGGACCTGGCGGAATTCGCCGCCATGAACGAGGTCTACGCCGGCTACTTCGCGGCGCCGTATCCGGCCCGCTCCACGGTGCAGGTGTCGCGCCTGCCCAGGGACGTGCGGGTCGAGATCGACGTCATCGCCGTCCTGTAAAAAAGGGGACAGTCCCCTTTTTTACTTGCCGCGCCCCACGTCCAGCACCCCTTCCACACCGCGGATCGACTTGATCACCTTCTCGAGGTGCTTCACGTCCTTGATCTCCAGCGTCATCTCGATGCGGCCGCGCTGATCGCCGGTGGTGGCTTCCATGTTGGTGATGTTCGTGTTGATGTCGGCGACCGCCGCGCTGAGCTCGGCGAGAATTCCCTTGCGGTCTTCCACCTCCATCAGCAGCCGCACGGTGTAAGGGGCCGGGTCGGCGCCCTTGTCCCACTCCACGTCGATGCGCCGCTCGGGGTCGTACATCAGGTTCACGACGTTGGGGCACTTGGCGGCGTGGACCGAGACGCCCTTGCCGCGCGTGATGTAGCCGACGATCTGCTCGCCGCGAATGGGGTTGCAGCATCTGGCGCGGAACACCATCACGTCGTCGGCGCCGCGCACCTTGATGCGATCGGGCTCGGCGCCGGCGCGGAGCACCCGCTTGACGGCCGAGAGCACGGCGTTCTCAGGCGCCTGCTCCTTGAGCTGGCCCTCGGGCACGATCTTGTCGAGCACCTGGCGGGGCGACACCTTGCCGTAGCCGATTTGCGCGAGCAGGTCCTCGGGTTTGGGCGCGGCGAACTCGGCGCACACCTTGAGGATGGCCTCGCCGTCGAGCAGCTTGGCCGGGTTGAGGCCGAAGCGGCGGGCCTCCTTGTCGAACACGCGGCGTCCCAGCTCGACGGCCCGTTCCTTCTCCTCGGCCTGGATCAGGTGCTTGATCTTGTTGCGCGCGCGCGAGGTGACGGCGAAGTTCAGCCAGTCGCGGCTCGGCTTGTGCTTGGCGTCGCGCACCACCTCCACGATGTCGCCGTTCTTCAGGCGGGTGCGGAGGGGCACCATGCGCCCGTTGACGCGGGCGCCCACGCACTGGTGTCCCACGTCGGTGTGGATGGCGTAGGCGAAGTCGATGGCCGTCGAGCCCCTGGGCAGCACCTTCACCGACCCGCGCGGCGTGAACGTGTAGACCTCCTCTGGGTACAGGTCGATCTTCAGGTTGGCCAGGAACTCCTGCGGGTCGCGGGTGTCCTGCTGCACCTCGAGCAACTGGCGCAGCCAGTGGAAGTACTGCTCGTCGCGGCCGGCGCCGACGCGGCCCTCCTTGTATTTCCAGTGGGCGGCGATGCCCTCTTCGGCAAGCTGGTGCATCTCCTCGGTCCGGATCTGCACCTCGAACGGGAAGCCCTTTTCGCTGATCACCGAGGTGTGCAGCGACTGGTAGCCGTTGGGCCGCGGCATCGCGATGAAGTCCTTGATGCGGCCCGGCACGGGCGACCACGTCTGGTGGATGATGCCGAGCGCGGCGTAGCAGTCCTTTACCGACGGCGTGACGATGCGGAGCGCCACGAAGTCGTACACCTGATCGAGGTCGATCTTCTGGCGCTTGAGCTTGAGCCAGATGCTGTAGAGGCGCTTGACGCGGCCGTCCACGCTCACCACGGGCACGCCGGCCTCGAGGAGCTTGGCCTTGATGTCGGAGGCGAGCTGCTCGATCATGCCCCCGGTGGACTTGCGCTTGGCCTCCACCTTGGTGCGCAGCGACTCGAAGGCCGCGGGCTCGAGGTAGCGGAACGAGAGCTCCTCGAGCTCGTTCTTGACGCGGCTCATGCCCAGGCGGTTGGCGATGGGCGCGTAGATGTCGAGCGTCTCCTGGGCGATGCGCACGCGCCGGTCGTCGGGCATGTGCTGCAGGGTGCGCATGTTGTGGAGGCGGTCAGCGAGCTTGACGAGGATGACGCGGATGTCGTCGACCATCGCCAGCAGCATCTTGCGGAAATTCTCGGCCTGGCGCGCTTCGGTGGACGAGAACGGGATGGCGCCGATCTTGGTGACGCCTTCCACGATGTGGGCGACGTCCTCGCCGAATTTGTCTCTGATTTTCTCCGGGGTGGTCAGGGTGTCTTCGACGACATCGTGGAGCAGGCCGGCGGCGATGCAGACGGCATCGAGCTTCATGTCGGCCAGAATGTCCGCAACCTCAAGCGGATGGACGAGATACGGCTCTCCGGAGTGGCGGATCTGTCCCTTGTGCTCCAGGGCCGAAAACACGTAGGCCCGGCGGAGCAACTCGAGGTCCACGTCAGGGCTGTAGCCCCGGACCTTGTCGAGCAGATCCTCGAAGCGAATCATGGAGTTCGGTGTCTAATGAACTATCGGTGGGACGCCGTCGACCCATCATAGGGTCGAGGTTGCGGGGGGTCAAGAAACGAGGCTATACTTTGCGGCCTTGCGGCTTGTTTTCTCATAGGGACGTGAAGGGGGAACTGATGAAGATTCGGTCTACGGCGGCGCTGGTTGTGGTGGCCGGTCTCGGCCTCGCGCTGTCCGGGTGCACGTATTTGGGGGAAGTTCGCTCGATGAAGGCATTCAAGGATGCCAACAAGCTCTATGCAGCGAGCGACTGGCGCCCCGCGGCGGAGAAGTACGAAGAAGCCATCGCGATGAACCCTGAGTTCTCGGTGATCTACTTCTACCTGGGCAATTCGTACGACAACTTGTATCGCCCAGCCCGCAAGGGCGAGCCGGCCAACGACGCGCTGCTTGAGAAGGCGATCGCCAACTACAAGCTGGCCAGCGAGAAGATCGAGGATCCGAAGCTGCGGAACTTGGCCCTCGAGTACCTGGTGGCGTCGTACGGCCCCGACAAGCTGAACGACCCCACCCAAGCCGAACCGGTGGTGCTGCGCATGATTGAACTGGCGCCCGGCGAACCGACCAACTACTTCGCCCTGGCGAAGATCTACGAAGACTCGGGTGAGTACGAGCTGGCCGAGAGCACGCTGCTCAAGGCCCAGTCCGCCAAGCCCAACGACCCCGCCGTCCACATGCAACTGGCGGGCTACTACAACCGGCAGGGCGACTTCCCCAAGACCATCCAGGCGCTGGGCGAGCGCATCAAGGTGGAGCCGACCAACCCCGAGGCCCACTACACCGTGGCCACCTACTACTGGGACAAGGCCTACCGCGACTTCCGGCTGGCCGACAAGGAGAAGCTCCAGTACGTGATGGACGGCATCGCGGCGGTCGACAAGGCCATCGAGATCAAGAGCGACTACATGGAGGCCATCACCTACAAGAACCTCCTGCTCCGCCTCCAGGCCAACCTGGAGAAGGACCGCGCCAAGCAGCTTGCGCTGCTCAAGGAGGCCGACGAGCTCCGTGACAAGGCCAACGAAATGCGCAAGGCCAAGCAGGCAAGCTAAGGTCATACGACCAAATCGACATGGCGGGTCGGTTCGCGCGAGTGCGCGGGCCGGCCCGTTTTTTCTTTTTGCGGGGGCGTCACGCGCAGGTGATAATTTCAAGCTGACTCCATGGAGCGATACATGAAACACCTGACCAGATTTGCATTGTCGTTGTTCGCCGTGGCGCTCTTCGCCACCGGTGCCGCCGCGCAGGGCGTCACGACGGGTTCACTTGCCGGCCGCGTCATCGGCCCCAACCAGCAGCCGGTGGAGGGCGCGTCGGTCATTGCCATCCACCTGCCCTCGGGCGCCGGCTACGAGAGCAAGAGCCGCGCGGACGGGCGCTTCTCCATTCCGGGCATGCGCGTGGGCGGCCCCTACTCGGTGACGGTGGCCTACGGCGGCGCCGGCACGGCCTTCGAGCCGCAGACGCTCGAGAACATCGAGGTCAACCTCGGCGTGGCCACCGACCTGGAGTTCACCGTCCGCGCCATCTCGGTCACCGAAACGGTGACGGTGACGGCGCAGTCGGATGCGGTGTTCAGCTCCGAGCGCACGGGCTCGGCCACGGCGGTGAGCCGCGAAACCATCGCGTCGCTCCCGACCATCAGCAACCGCCTCGACTCGATCATCCGCCTGGCGCCAGAGGCCCGCGGCTACTCGGTGGCCGGCCAGGACAACCGGATGAACAACATCACGGTGGACGGGTCGTACTTCAACAACTCGTTCGGCCTGGGCGGCGCGCCCGGCGAGCGCACCAACGTGGCCCCCATCTCGATGGAGGCCGTGGAGCAGGTGCAGGTGAGCGTGGCCCCCTACGACGTGCGGCAGGGCAACTTCGTGGGCGCGGGCATCAACACCGTCACGCGCAGCGGCGCCAACAAGTTCGCCGGCTCGGGCTTCTACCAGTTCCGCGACGACAGCATGGTGGGCACCACGGCCAAGGACAGCACGGTGAACCCCGGCACGTTCGACTTCAAGAACGGCGGCGCCTGGGTGTCTGGCCCCGTCCTGCAGAACAAGCTGTTCTTCTTCGGCAGCATGGAAGGCGAGAAGTTCCTGCAGCCCGGCACCACCTTCCGCGCCAATCAGGGTGGCGAGGCCGCGGGCGGCAGCGTGACCCGCGTGCTGGCGTCGGACCTGGATGCGCTGAGCAGTTTCCTCAAGAGCAACTTCGACTACGACACGGGCGGCTATCAGGACTACGAGTTCGCCACCCCCGGCCGCCGCGTGCTGGCCAAGTTTGACTACAACCTGAACAACCGCAACAAGCTGACCTTCCGCTACAACCAGCTCGACTCGAGCACCGATGTGCTGCTCTCGTCCTCGTCGTCACTCGGCTTCGGCGGGCGGCGCAGCAACACGACGGGTCTCAACTTCGAGGCCTCCAACTACTCGATTCTCGAGAACATCAAGTCGGGCGTGGGCGAGCTGAACACCATCATCGGCACGACGATGGCCAACTCGCTCATCGTGGGCTACAGCAGTTCCGACGAGAGCCGCGGCTACAAGGGCGAGTTCTTCCCGCTGGTCGACATCCTGCAGGGCGGGTCGGTCTACACCACGTTCGGCTTCGAGCCGTTCACGCCCAACAACGAGCTGCGCTACAAGACGTTCCAGATGCAGGACAGCTTCACGAAGTTCGGCGAGAAGCACTCCATCACCGTCGGCGGCAGCTTCGAGAAGTACCACTCCGACAACGTGTTCTTCCCGGGCTCCCAGAGCGTCTACGTGTACCGGTCGCTGGACGACTTCTACACCGACGCGCGCGACTTCCTGGCCAACCCAAACCGCACGACGTCGCCCGTCAACCTGGAGCGCTTCCAAGTGCGCTGGAACAACATCCCCGGCAACGATAAGCCGCTGCAGCCGCTGGACGTGATCTACTCAGGCGGGTACGTCCAGGACGAATGGGCCATGGCCGACAACGTGAAGGTGATCGCGGGCGTCCGCATGGACATCGCAAGCTTCGGCGACACCGGCTTTGCCAACGCCGTGGCCGACGCCATGAGCTTCCGCGACGAGACGGGCGCGACGGTGCAGTACGCAACGAAGAAGCTGCCCGACGCCAGCCCGCTGTGGTCGCCGCGCGTGGGCTTCAACTGGGACGTGTTCAAGGACCGCAACACGCAGGTGCGCGGCGGCACGGGCGTGTTCACCGGCAAGCCGGCCTTCGTGTGGATCTCGAACCAGATCGGCAACACCGGTGTGCTCACCGGGTTCGCGGACGTGCGCAGCACGACCACGCGCCCGTTCAACCCCAACCCGGACGCCTACAAGCCCACCGACGTCACCGGCGCCCCGGCCTCGAGCTTCGAGCTGGCGCTCACCAACGACGACTTCAAGTTCCCGCAGACCTGGCGCACCAACATCGCCATCGACCACCGGCTGCCCGGCGGCATCGTGGCCACCGGCGAGTTCCTCTACAGCCGCGACGTGAACGGCATGTACTACATCAATGCCAACCTGCCGGGCGCGCAGAGCTCCCTGGCGGGCGCAGACACCCGTCCCCGCTGGACGAGCAATCGCATCAACACCACGGTGGCCAACGCCACCGTGCTGAAGAACGTCAGCGACGGCACAAACTGGAACACCTCGTTCTCGGCCAAGAAGACCATGCGCGACGCCTTCGTCCAGGTGGCGTACAACTACGGCGAGGCGAAGAACAGCTTCGACCCGGGCTCCATCGCCTCGGGGTCGTGGACCAACAACCACCACTCGAGCGACCCAAACAGCCCGGGCGTCGGCTTCAGCCAGTATTCCCCTGGCCACCGCTTCTTCGTCAACGCCAACTACCGCAAGGAGTACTTCGGCTTCGGCGCCACGGCGTTCTCGATGTTCTGGGAGACCCGGACCATCGGCAACGCCAGCTACATCTTCTCGGGCGACGCCAACGGCGACGGCTCGTCGTTCAACGACCTGGTCTACATCCACCGCGACCAGGGCGAGATGAACTTCTCGCAGTTCACCTCTGGCGGCGTCGTCTACACCGCCGCCGCGCAGGCCGCGGCGTGGGACGCTTACATCGCGCAGGACGCCTACCTCAGCGAGCACCGCGGCGAGTACGCGCAGCGCGGCGCCGTGTTCCTGCCCAGGGTCACGCGCATGGACCTGAGCGTGTCGCAGGACATCTTTAAGCAACTGGGCGGCACCCGTCACCGCCTCCAGATCCGTGCCGATCTCATCAACTTCGGCAACATGCTCAACTCCGACTGGGGCGTGTCACAGCGCCTGGTGAACAACTCGCCGCTCACCAACCCCGGTGTCGATTCGCAGGGCCGGCTCACCTACCGGATGCGCGTGGTGAACAGCCAGCTGATGAACACGTCGCTGCAGCAGACGGCCGACCTCAACGACGTCTACAAGGTGATGATCAGCCTTCGGTATTTCTTTAACTAACGGCTTGGGGCTTGGGGCTTAGGGCTTAGGGCTTAGGGCTTACAAGAGAGGGAGGGGCGGGTCTTCGGATCCGCCCCTTTTTCTTTTTGGGCTATTCTCACGTCAGGAGTTCCCCCGACATGACGCGGCGAGCCCTCACCCTGTTCGCGGTCCTGGCCTTCGTTGCGCTCGTGCCGTCCTCGCCGCGCGCGCAGCAGGGCCTGGGCCGGATCGACTTCCCCACCTCGGGCACCGGGGCCGCCCAGGAGGCCTTCCTCCGCGGCGTGCTCCTCATGCACAGCTTCGAGTACGACGATGCCAAGGAGGCCTTCCTGGAGGCCCAGGAGGCCGACCCGGGCTTTGCCATGGCCTACTGGGGTGAGGCCATGACCTACAACCACCCCATATGGCAGCAGACGGCCCCCGAGGCGGCCAAGGCCGCCCTGGCCCGCCTGGCGCCCACGGCCGCGGCCCGCCTGGCCAAGGCGCCCACCGCGCGCGAAAGGGACTGGCTGGCGTCGCTCGAGGCCCTGTACGGCCCCGGCGACGCTTCGACTCCGCTCGGCGCAAGCAAGCTCGTCCGCGATCGCGCCTATGCCGACCACATGCGCCGCATGCACGAGAAATACCCGGCCGACGATGAGGTCACCGCCTTCTACGCCCTGGCCCTTCTCGGCGCCAGCCACACCGGCCGCGACTTCGCCATCTACATGCGCGCGGCGGCCCTGCTGGAGGAGGTGTCCGCGAAGAACCCGCTGCACCCCGGCGCCGCCCACTACCTGATTCACTCGTACGACGACCCCATCCACGCGCCGCTCGGCCTGCGCTACGCCGACGCCTACGCGAAGATTGCGCCCTCGGCGGCGCACGCCCTCCACATGCCCTCGCACATCTACTTCGCGCTGGGGATGTGGGACGAGGCGTCGCAGCTCAACGAGCGATCGGCCCGGGCCGCCGACGAGCGCGTGGCGCGAAAGGGCCTGGGCGTGGACAACCGCGGCTTCCACGCCATGCTCTGGCTCGTCTACAGCTACACGCAGCAGGGCCGGTACGACGAGGCCAAGGCGGTGCTGGCGCAGGTCGAGGCCGATGCCGCCAGGAGCGGGTCGGTGCGGACGCGCAGCCACCTGGCGCTCGCGCGGGCGGCCTGGCTGGTGGAGACGCGGCGATGGGCCGACGCCAAGGCACCCGTCAGCGCCGCGGGCCTGGGCGCCGAGGCCGCCGCGGCCGACCTGTTTGCCATTGGCTTCGCGGCGCTCAAGACGGGCAACGGCATGGGCGCCAACAACGCCCTGCAGCAAATGGCCACGCTGACGGGCGACACCCCGCTCGACCAGCGCCAGGATCACGCGGCCCAGCCCCAGGCCGGGCTGCCGAGCGGGGGCGCGGGCGGCGACCGCAAGCTGCCCGCGGTGATGGCGCAGCAGCTGGAGGCCGCCCTGCTCTTCGTGGAGGGCCGCCGCGAGGAAGCGCTGGTGCTGGCCCGCCAGGCGGCGGTGGTGGAAGACAGCGTGTCGTTCGAGTTTGGCCCGCCGGTGCCGGTGAAGCCGGCTCACGAGCTGGTGGGCGAGATGCTGATGGACCTGCGGCGGCCGAAGGAGGCGATCCCCGCGTTCGAGGCGTCGCTGAAGAAGGCCCCGGGGCGCGCGCTGTCGCTGCTGGGGCTCGCCCGGGCCGCCACCGCGGCCCGCGACCAGGCCACCGCCCGCCGCGCCTGGGCCGAGCTGCGTCAGGTGTGGGCCAGGGCCGACAAGACGCTGCCCGAGCTGAAGGAACTGCCTCGCGTTCCACCGTCGTGAAGCGCCTCAGCGAAGCATCCTCGCGCGGCGCCTTCGTACACCTAAAACGGCCGCCCGGGATGCCCCGGGCGGCCGCTTGGGTATATAGCGTGGTGGTGCGGGTCAGGACGAGCCGGCGCCGCCCGCGGCGCGGCGCATGCCGTCCGTGACGATGCCGACCTTCTCGACGCCCGCGCCCTTGGCGGCGTCGATCACCTCGACGATGTCGCCGTAGCGCAGCGAGCCGGCGGCGGCGATGAACATCGTCTTGTCCTTCCGCTCCTCGTAGATGGTGCGGAGGCGGCTTTCGAGATCGGCGACGCTGACGTCCTGCTTGTTGATCGAGATCCGCCTGTCGGCGGTGTACTCGAGCACGATCTGCGAGACGTCGACCTGGGTCTGCTCGGCGTTCTTGGTTTCGGCCGGCAGGTTCACGTCGAGGCCACGCTGCGAGAGCGGGAGGGCGGCCATGAAGATGACGAGGAGCACGAGCAGCACGTCGATCATCGGCGTGATGTTCATGTCCGAGTTGGCTTCGAGCTTCTTGGCGCTGACAACCTTGTCGGCGCCGAGATGATGATGCGCGTGCGACATGTCAGTTGCCTCCCGTCTGTCCGGGGCGCACCTTGCGTTCGGTGATGAGCCCCATGTCTTCGATGCCGCTGGCGCGCAGTTCGTCCATCGCGTCCATCACGGCGGAGTAGCGGGCGTCCTCATCGGCCTTGATGAGGATGATGCGCTCCTTCTTGGTCTCGAGCACTTCCTCGACCTTCTGGCGCAGTTCCTCGCGGCGCACGGGCAGGCCGTTGACGAAGTACCGGTCGGCCTTGTCGATGGCGACAACCGTCTGGTCCTGGGTCTCGGGCTTGTCCGTCGTGTTCGCGGCCGAGGGCATCTTCACGTCGGCGCCCTTCTGGAGCAGCGGGGCAACGATCATCATGATGATGAGCAGCACCAGCATGACGTCCACGAGGGGCGTGACGTTGATGTCCGACTTGATTCCGCCTTTGTTGCCGCCGACATCCATTGACATTGCAGTAACTCCTGAAGTGAGAGGTGTGAAGTGCGAAGTGAGAAGTCTTCCGACTTCTCACTTCCAACTTCTCACTTCTATTACGCCGTCTTCTTGATGAAGTAGTCGACCATCTCCGACGAGGAGTTGTCCATCTCCACGTTGAAGAACTCGAGCTTGCCCGACAGGTAGTTGTAGAACCACACCGCGGGGATCGCCACGAAGAGGCCGAGCGCCGTTTCGACGAGCGCCTCGGCGATACCGGCCGAGACGGCGCCGATGCCGCCCGAGCCCGACGAGGCGATGCCGACAAACGCGTTGATGACGCCGACCACCGTGCCGAGCAGGCCCACGAACGGCGCGGTCGCGCCGATGGTGGCGAGACCCGAGACGCCCTTCTTGAGGTCGTTCGAGGTCAGCGCGGTCGCGCGCTGGATCGAGCGGCGGACGGTGTCGAGCAGGTCTTCACGCGACAGGTTGCCGCCGCTCTCCTGCTGGAACTGGTATTCCTGGAGGCCGGCGAGCACCACCTTGGCGAGGTGGCTGTAGCGGTATTCCTTGGCCGACGACAGGGCGATGGCCTCCTTCAGGCGGCCCTCCTTGAGGTGCTTGGCCACGAGGGGCGCGTACATCTTCGACTGCTTGGTCGCCTGGGTGAAGGTGTAGATGCGCTCGACGGCGACACCCACCGACCAGAACGACATGATGAAGAGGATCACGGCGACGGCGATCGCCGCGGGACCCATCTGCTCGAACATGTCGATGAGGTCGAGGCCGCCGCCTTCCTGCGCAAACGCCGGCGTGCTCGCAAGCGTGAGTGCGAAACCCGCAAACGCGATCCGTCCGAACTGAGCCATCTTCCGAACTTCCATCGCTATCCTCCAGAAAAGAACGCTACGAACCGTTGACAACCTGTGACGCGCCTACTGCAGGGTGAACTGCACCGTGACGGTCATGATGACGGGCACCGGCATGCCGTTGAGCAGCGTCGGCGTGAACACCCACTGTCGTACCGCGTCGAGCGCCGACTGGTCGAGCAGCGGGATCGAACGGAGCACTTTCGCGTTCTGCACCGTCCCGTCGGGGCCGATGGTGGCCTCGATGATGACGATACCCTGGACGCGCGCCGACTGGGCGATCGGCGGGTAGACGGGACGCACGTCCTTGGTCTTCTGGGGCGGTTTGATGTTGCCGCCCACGCGCACCGGCGCCGCCGGCGGCGGCGGGGGGGGCGGGGGCTCGGGAATGCCGCCGGTGATGCCACCGGCAACGCCGCCGATGATGCCGCCTTCGACACCCGCGGCGCGCTCGAAGCCGGCTTCGAGGCCGGTTTCAGGCTTGATTTCCGACGGGGCCTCCACGGGCGCCGCGGTCGGGCTGACGTCCATGGGCGGCGGCGGCGCCTTCGCCTCGGGTGGAGGCGGGGGCGGCGGGGGCGGTGGCGGCGGCGGCGGAGCCGCGACAAACGCCATCATGGATGGGGGGGTCGGCAGCATGTCTGCCGCCATCAACGGGATGATGACCATCGCCCCAACGATCACAGCCTGACCGAGCATCGTGAGTGGCACGGTGTACCACATCTTGTTGCCCATCTTGATCGATGGATCGACGACATCACCAAACATGTCGCGTGGCACTGTTCCTCCTGACCTCCCGCAGTGGCGGCGAAGACCGCCGATTATACCCTAGCGTCACGGGGACGCCGTCTACGCCTGGCACCGCCAAACCGGGCCGGTGCTTCTCTTAGACACCGGATCCCAGAATCGGCTCCCGGCGGTTCATGCAGCCCGGCGATTTTAGTCGGGCCGCGAGACGCCCGTCAACGGCTGGATCGCAAAAAAGGCATGAATTTCACCGATGCTGACGAACTGTTACAAGTGCCCCCGGCGGGGCGATTACACAGATTGGGGGGTTATCCACAGATGACACGGATTTCACAGATTCACTTCTTTCAAGAATGCCTGGCTCCCTGGCGTCCGATAAGCCTGGCTCCCTGGCGTCCGAAAAAATGGAATCTGTGTAATCTGCGTCATCTGTGGATGACCCCATATCTGCGTAATCTCCGACCGAATCAGTTCTCAATCCTCATGCCGTAGAAGGAGCGGTGCACGAACACCATGCTCACCACGAAGAACACCGCGGCCAGCGCGTGCGTGAGGCCCGGGCCCTGCTCGGCCGACAGGTACACGCCCAGCTCGACGGCCAGCAGGCCGAAGAGCGTCGTGAACTTGATCACCGGGTTCATGGCCACCGACGAGGTGTCCTTGAACGGGTCGCCCACCGTGTCGCCCACCACCGAGGCGTCGTGCAGGGGCGTGCCCTTCATCTTGAGCTCGGTCTCGACGATCTTCTTGGCGTTGTCCCACGCGCCGCCCGCGTTGGCCATGAAGATGGCCTGGTAGAGGCCGAAGACCGCAATCGAGATCAGGTAGCCGATGAAGAAGAAGGGCTCGATGAACGCGAAGGCCAGGGTCGAGAAAAACACGCCCAGGAAGATGTTGAACATGCCCTTCTGCGCGTAGACCGTGCAGATCTCCACCACCTTCTTGCTGTCCTCCACCGACGCCTTGGTGGAGCCCTCGAGCTTGATGTTGGCCTTGATGAACTCCACCGCGCGGTAGGCGCCGGTCGTCACCGCCTGCATCGACGCGCCGGTGAACCAGTAGATCACCGCGCCGCCGGTGATGAGGCCCAGCAGGAAGGGCGGGTGCAGGATCGACAGCATGGCGATCGACGCCTGGTTGGTCAGGCCCTGCGTAAGCGCCATGATGATCGCGAAGATCATCGTCGTGGCGCCCACCACCGCCGTGCCGATCAGCACCGGCTTGGCCGTGGCCTTGAAGGTGTTGCCGGCGCCGTCGTTCTCCTCGAGCAGCTCCTTGGCAAGGGCGAAGTTGACCTTGAAGCCGTACTGCTTCTCGATCTCCGCCTCGATGCCGGGAATCTCCTCGATCTGCGACAGCTCGTAGACCGACTGCGCGTTGTCGGTGACGGGGCCGTACGAGTCGACGGCGATGGTCACCGGGCCCATGCCCAGGAAGCCGAACGCCACGAGGCCGAAGGCGAAAATGGCCGGGGCCACCATGAGCGGCGCGCCGCCGATCATCGCCGACGACAGGTCCATCGAGGCCATCAAGTAGGCGCCCGTCATGAGGCCCATGATGGTCAGGCCCAGCCAGTAGGCGCTGAAGTTGCCGGCCACGAGACCCGACAGGATGTTGAGCGAGGGGCCGCCTTCGCGCGACGAGGTCACCACCTCGCGCACATGCCCGGAGTGGGTCGACGTGAAGACCTTGACGAACTCCGGGATGATGGCGCCCGCCAGCGTGCCGCAGGTGACCACCGTGGACAGTTGCCACCACAGGTCGGTGTTGCCGCCGAGGTCCGGAATCAGCAAGTACGACAGCACGTAGGTGAGCCCGACCGACACGATCGAGGTGAGCCACACCAGCGAGGTCAGGGGCGCCTCGAAGTTCATCTTCACCGCGGCGGCGTACTTGCCCGTGGCCACGGCGTTGTTGACCAGGTAGGAGCCGGCCGAGGCCACGACCATCACCACGCGCACCATGAAGATCCACACCAGCAACTGCACCTGCGTCGCGGGGTCCTGCACCGCGAGCATGATGAACATGATGAGCGCCACACCGGTGACGCCGTAGGTCTCGAAGCCGTCAGCCGTGGGGCCCACCGAGTCGCCGGCGTTGTCGCCCGTGCAGTCGGCAATCACGCCCGGGTTGCGCGCATCGTCTTCCTTGATCTTGAAGACCACCTTCATCAGGTCCGACCCGATGTCGGCGATCTTGGTGAAGATGCCGCCCGCGATGCGCAGCGCCGAGGCCCCCAACGACTCGCCGATGGCGAAGCCGAGGAAGCAGGCGCCCGCGTACTCGCCGGGAATGAACAGCAGGATGGCGAGCATGAACAGCAACTCGACCGAGATGAGCATCATGCCCACGCTCATGCCGGCGCGCAGCGGGATGTCGCACACCGGGAAGGCCTTGCCCTCGAGGCTGGCGAACGCCGTGCGCGAGTTGGCCAGTGTATTGATGCGGATGCCGTACCACGCCACGCCGTAGCTGCCGCCGATGCCGATCAGGCTGAAGAGGATGACGATGGCGATACGGGAGGGCTCGAGGCCGGTCAGCCAGAAATACGCCACCATGACGGTGCCGATGAAGACCTCCAGAATCAGCAGGAACTTGCCCTGCTGGATCAGGTACGCCTTGCAGGTCTCGTAGATGATCGCGGAGACGTCGGCCATCGACTGGTGCACGGGCAGGCTCTTCACCGCCGTGTAGGTCCACAGGCCGAAGAGCAGGCCCAGGACGCACACCACCAGGCCTGACAGCAGGATCTGGTGCCCGGTCATGCCGAGGAAGTCGCCCTGGTTGAGGTCGGGCAGCTGGATGTTCACCTCGCCGCCCGGGCGGTGCCCGCCGGCCTGCTCCGCCGTGTCCTGCCCGGCCTGCGCCGCGAGCGCCACCGGCGCCACCAGGACTGCCAGCCCGAAGACCACGGCCGCCGTGCCCACGAGCCGGCGCCACGTTGCTCGATTACAAAGTCTCATCACCATCGTGTCCTGTCCTCGTCCGAAGCCGCGTGGGCAGGGCCATCCCGCCCGTCAGAAACACCCGGATCCCGTCCTCCACCGAGAGGTCGGGAAAACTCACCCGCTCGCGCGGGACCACCACCACGTCACCCAGGTAGAGGTGATTGGTCGGCACGTACACCGCCACCATCGCCTCTGGCCCCGTGCCGCGGTCGACCGTGAACTCCCGCGTCAGGAACCCCAGCACCAGGCCGCGCCGGTCGTCCTCGGCGATCACGACCTTCTTGAACCCCGCCTCGTTGTCGGGCGAGAACGCCGCCACCAGCTGCTTGACCGGCGCGTACACGGTCTTGAACAGCGGCACGTGCAGCAGCCAGCCCTCGGCCTGCTGCAGCACCCGCCGGCCAATCACGTTGCTCGCCACGGCGCCCACCAGCAGGATGGCCGCCGAGGTGATGAGCACCCCGAGCCCCGGCACGTCGCGCCCGAGGAACCGGGTCGAGAACGGCGTCGCCACGCCGTCGACGAACTGGAACGTCCACACCAGCACCGCCACCGTGAAGAGCAGCGGCACGGTGACGATCAGGCCGGTCAAGAAACTACGACGCAGCCACGACATCCGGTATCACCCCGCCAGCAGCCACGCCACCGTGACGCCCGCCAGCAGAAAGCGGTAGGCCGCAAACCCCGTCAGCGTGTGCGCGGCCAGGTAGCGGATGAAGTACTTCACCGTCAGGTACCCCACCACGCCCGACACGACCACGCCTATCGTAAACAATCCGACCGGCAACCCGTCGACACCCGACTCGGCCAGCGCCAGGCCCTCTTTCGCCGCCGCCGCCACCACCGCCGGCAGGCTCATGAGGAACGTGAACCGCGCCGCCGACTCGCGCCGCAGGCCCATCAGCATGGCCACCGTCAGCGTGGCGCCCGATCGCGAGATGCCGGGCGCGAGCGCCGCAGCCTGTGCCAGGCCAATCACGAACGCCTCGCCATAGCCCAGCGTGGACGCCTCGCGGCTGTGCCCGCCCTTCCATTCCGCCAGCACCAGCCCCGCGCCGCCCAGCGCCAGTGTGACCGCCACCACCGCGGGCGACCGCAGCGTGGTCTCGATCACGTCCGCAAACAGCACGCCGATCACGACGATGGGCACGGTGCCCGCGAGGATGAGCCGCCCGAACCGCTCCCAGTCGCCGTCGCGTCCCGCCACGCTGCCCGGCGCCGCCGCCACCAGTCGCACGATGTCGCGGCGGAAGTAGGCCACCACCGCCAGCAGCGTCCCCACGTGGCACGCCACGTCAAATGCCAGCCCGAACCGCCCCGCATCCCACCCGAAAAAGGCGCGCGCCAGAATCAGGTGCCCCGAACTCGACACGGGCAGGAACTCGGTGAGTCCCTGCACCACCCCCAACAGCGTGGCCGAGAGCCAGTCCACCGGGGCGTCCGCTGCCTACGACGCCTTGCGCGCGGCCTGCGGGCGGCCCTTGGCCTGCCGGCCGCTGACCAGGATCGCGATCGCCGCCGCGATGAACACCGTCGAGTAGGTGCCGCTCACGATGCCCACCAGCATCGTGAAGGCAAACCCCTCGAGCACCTCGCCGCCGAAGATGTACAGCGACAGCACCGCCAGGAACGTGGTGCCCGCCGTGATGACGGTGCGGCTCAGCGTCTGGTTGACGCTCAGGTTCACCACCTGCTCGAGCGGGTCACGCCGCTTGGTGCGCAGGTTCTCGCGCACGCGGTCGAAGATGACGATGGTGTCGTTCACCGAGTAGCCGGTGATGGTCAGGAGCGCCGCCACCACGTTGAGCGACAGGTCGTAGCCCATGAACGTGAGGAAGGCGATCGTCACCAGCACGTCGTGGAGGGTCGCGGCGATGGCGCCAATCGCGAAGGCGAAGCGGAACCGCACGCCGATGTAGAGCGTGATGCCCACAATCGACGCCAGCGTGGCGTAGATGCCCTTCAGTTGCAGGTCGCGGCCGATCACCGGGCCCACGATTTCCTGGCTGATCACCTCGAACGTGCCGATGTTGGCCTTGGTGATGGCGTCCACCACGGCGCGCGCGCCCTGCTCGAGCGAGGCGCCCTCCTCGACCGCAATCTGGGGCAGCCGGACGAGCACCTCGTTGTTGGCGGCATCACCGTACTGCTGCACCACCTTCTCGCCCGGCAGCGCCGTGTCGAGCGCGGCGCGCACCGCGTCGTCACCAGTCGGCTGCTCGAACTTGACCACGACGATCGTGCCGCCCGAGAAGTCGATGCCCAGGGGCAGGCCCTTGGTGGCCACCATGACGAGGCCGGCCACGACGATCAGCGTGGAGAGGGCGATGGCGTGCCAGCGCCACTGGATGAAGTTGTAGTGTGCGTTGTTGAACATGCTCAGCAGGTCTCGGTTAAATGCTCAGCTTCGCCGTCTGGCGGCCCGACAGCGACAGCTCGAACAGCGTGCGTGACACGAAATACGCCGTGAACACGTTCGACAGCAGCCCGAAGGTGAGGGTCAGCGCAAAGCCCCGGATGGGCCCCGTGCCGAACTGGAAGAGAAACGCCGCCGAGATGAGCGACGCCACGTGGGTGTCGAGGATGGTCAGCAGCACCCGGTCGAACCCGGCGCCCACGGCCTGCTTCACGCCCCTGGCGGTGGCCAGTTCTTCCTTGATGCGCTCGAAGATCAGCACGTTCGAGTCGACGCCCATGCCGATGGTGAGAATGAAGCCCGCAATGCCCGGCAGCGTCATGGTGGCGCCCGCGTAGGCCATGATGCCCAGCAGCACCGTGAGGTTGATGGCAATCGAGATGAGCGCGTTGATGCCGGCCAGCTTGTAATAGAACAGCATGAACAGCGTGACCAGCGCGAGGCCGCCCGCGGCCGCGGTCACACCGGCGCGGATGGAGTCGGCGCCGAGCGACGGGCCGACCGTGCGCTCTTCGAGGTAGGTCAGCGACGCCGGCAGCGCGCCCGACCGGAGCACCAGCGACAGGTCGGTGGCCTCCTGGTTGGTGAAGTTGCCGGTGATGCGCCCCTCGTCGTCGATCCGCGACTGGATCTGCGGGGCCGACATCACGCGGTTGTCGAGGACAATGGCCAGCTGCCGGCCGATGTTGGCCTGCGTGAACGCGCCGAACTTGCGGGCGCCCTCGTTGTTGAGCGTGAAGCTCACGGCGGGCCGGCTGTTCTCGTCGAGCGTGGGGCGCGCGTTGCGCAGGTCGCGGCCCGTCACCGCCGGCACGCGGCGCAGCGCGTAGTACACCGTCGAAGGCGTCTGCCCGGGCGCCAGGCCCTCGGCGGGTCCCGGCACCAGTTGGATGTCGGACGGCACGTTGCCTGCGTAGGCCTGCCGCGCCGACGCCTCGTCGGCGAAGGGCCCCTGCTCCACCTGCTTCAGCTCGAGCAGCGCCGTGGAGCGGATGATCTCCTTGGCGCGGTTCACGTCGGTCACGCCCGGCAGCTGCACCAGGATCTGGTCGGCCGTGCTGTGCCGCGCCACGATGGGCTCGGCCACGCCCAGCTCGTTGACGCGGCGCTCGATGGTCTGCAGCGCCTGGTTCACCGTGTCCTCGCGCAACTGCACGGTGACGTTCGGCTTGAGCTGGAAGGTGTAGCCGGCCACGCCCGACGAGCGGTCGTAGTTGAGCTCGGCCTCGGTGAGCGACGCGCGGAACTGGGCGTCCTGGTCGGGCGTCACGCCCGACACGGTGAACGAGGTGGCGTTGGCCACCGTCGCCGTGGCGCCGATGTTCGCCGTGCGCAGTTGCTCACGCAGCCGGTCGGCCGTCGTCTCGGTCTCGAGACGCAGCGCGTCGTCGGTCTGCACCCGCATGACGAGGTGCACGCCGCCCTTGAGGTCGAGCCCGAGCCGCACCTTCTGGCTTGGCGGATAGAACGACCAGATGGCCAGTGCGACGACGCCGAGAATGAAAAGGGCTTTCCAACGAAGGTTCTTCGCCATGTGTTTAAGAAGAGGGGGCGTCGACCACGGGGGCCTGGCCCTGGTAGCCGACAATGGCCGCGCGGGAGACGTCCACACGGACATTGGGAGCAATCTGCAGCTGCACCGACTGGTCACCCAGCTTGGCAATGGAGCCGTAGAGCCCTCCCGAGGTGACGACCTTGTCTCCAACCTTGAGGGCGCCCAGGAACTCCGCCACCTTCTTCTGCCGCCGCTTCATGGGCAGGAAGATGACGAAATAGAAGATCGCCAGGACGAGCGCGAACGGGATGAGCTGGATGAGCGGACTGACCGCCTGATCAGGCGGCGCGGCCAGAGCCAGAAGAAAGCCGATTGGGGGTTCCGTCGGTGTCATGAACCTAGCGCGCGGCGGGTATAAGTCCGGTGGAAATCCTGCCTGAAATTTTCGAACTTCCCAAACGCTATAGCCTCCCTAATCCGCCGCATGGTGTCAAGGTAAAAGCTCAGATTATGCAACGTGTTAAGGGTGGAACCGGTCATCTCGCCCGCCGTGAAAAGATGGCGAAGATATGCCCGCGAGAAGTGGCGGCACGTGTAGCAGCCGCACGCCGGATCGGCCGGGCCATCGTCTTCGGCATACCGGGCGTTCTTGATGTTGAGCGGGCCCTCGCTGGTGAATAGCTGGCCGTTTCGGGCATTGCGGGTGGGGAGCACGCAGTCAAACATATCGATGCCCCGGGCCACCGCTTCCACCAGGTCGATGGGGGTGCCCACGCCCATGAGGTAGCGGGGCTGAGACTCGGGCAGCAGCGGCGCCGTCTGCTCCGCCACCATGTACATAGTGTCGCTGGGCTCGCCCACGCTCACCCCGCCGATGGCATAGCCCTCAAACCCAATGGACACAGTGAGTTCGGCGCTTTTTTCGCGCAGATCGGCAAAGGTGCCCCCCTGGACGATCCCGAATTGAGCCTGGCCGGGGTTGGTGGGGGCCACGTCGGCAGCAGAGCCCTCCTTGAGTTGGAGGAACCGGTCGCGGCATCGACGGGCCCAGCGGGCCGTCAGTTCGAGCGACTGATCGAGCACGTCGCGGGTGGAAGGCAGGGCGGGGCACTCGTCGAGCACCATCGCGATGTCGGAGCCGAGGTGGGCTTGGATGTCGACGGCCTTTTCGGGCGTGAGCAAGTGCGCGCTGCCGTCGAGGTGCGATCGAAAGTGCACCCCCTCTTCGGTGAGCTTGCGGCGATCGGCCAGGCTGAACACCTGGTAGCCGCCACTGTCGGTGAGCATGGGGCGCGACCAGCCGGTGAAGCGGTGCAGCCCCCCGCGCCGGGCGATGAGGGCATCGCCGGGCCGGAGGTACAGGTGGTAAGTGTTGCCAAGGATGATGGACGCGCCGATGTCCTGGAGGTCGCGCGCCGTCATGGCCTTCACCGCCCCCTGGGTGCCCACCGGCATGAAGGCCGGCGTCTCGATGTCGCCGTGGGGCGTGGTGATGGTTCCGCGGCGGGCCGGACCGTCGCTGTGGGTGAGGGTGAAGGAGAACATTGCCGACTGTGTATTATCACTGAGTGAAGAAACTTCGCGTGGGGGTGATCTACGGCGGGCGGTCGGGGGAGCACGAGGTGTCGGTGGCCTCGGCGGCGGCGATCTTCACGTACATCGACCGAGCCCGTTACGAGCCCGTGCCCATCCGCATTGAAAAGGACGGCCGCTGGACACTGCCCGACCGGGCGCCCGTGGCGCTGTCGGCGGCCGAGGTGATCCAGCAGGCCCGGGCCGGCGGCGGGGAGGGCGAGGGCCAGGCGGACCTGGCCGTGGTCACCCGCCTCGGGCTCGACGTGGTGTTCCCGGTACTGCACGGCCCGTACGGCGAAGACGGGACGGTGCAGGGCCTGCTCGAGCTGGCGAACGTGCCGTACGTGGGCCCGGGCGTGCTGGCGTCGGCGGCGGGCATGGACAAGGCGGTGATGAAGGTGCTGTTCGCGGCGCGGGGTCTCCCCGTGGGGCCCTGGCGCGGGTTTGTGCGCGCCGACTGGGACCGCGATCGGGCGTCGGTGCTGCGCGACCTGGCGGCCCTCGGCCTGCCCGTGTTCGTGAAGCCGGCCAACATGGGGTCGAGCGTTGGCATCTCGAAGGTGAAGACGGCGGCGGAACTCGAGCCCGCCATCGAGGCCGCGCTGGATTTCGACCGCAAGGTGGTGGTGGAAGCCGGCGTGGCCGGGGCCCGCGAAATCGAGTGCGCGGTGCTGGGCAACGACGACCCGGCCACGTCGGTGCCCGGCGAGGTGGTGCCGTCGCGGGAGTTCTACGACTACGAGGCGAAGTACCTGGACGAAGGCTCACGCACCATCATCCCGGCCGAGCTTGCGCCCGCACAGGTGGCCGAGGTGCAGCGCCTGGCCATCGAGGCGTTCCGGGCGGTGGACGCGGCCGGCCTGTCGCGCGTGGACTTCCTGATGGAGTCGGGCACCGGGGCGATCTACGTGAACGAGATCAACACGATGCCCGGGTTCACCGCCATCAGCATGTACGCCAAGATGTGGGACGCCAGCGGCGTGGGCTACCCGGCGCTGGTGGACCGGCTGATCGAGCTGGCCCTGGCGCGCCACGCGGAGAAGCAACGGCTCAAGACGAGCGTGCTATGAAGCGTCGGCACCTCATGCGGTGCCTTGGGTGCCTGGCGTGCCTGGTGGGCCTCGGGGTGGGTGCCGGGCGCCTCGTGCTCGCTGCCGCGCAACCGCAACGTGGCATCACGGCCGCGCCGGTCGTCGCCCGGGTTTACGACCTCATCCTCGACGCTGATTTCGATCGACTGAAGGCGGGACTGCCGGCCGCCTGCGGGCCGGCGCCGCGTGCGGCCTGCCTGGGCCTGGAGGCGCTGTCGCTCTGGTGGCAGATCCAGATCGACCCCGACAGCCGCGCGCTCGACGCGGCGTTCCTCGACAAGACCAACCAGGCCATCGCCGAGGCCGAACGCTGGAGCCGGGCCGAGCCCGAGCGGGCCGAGGCCTGGTTCTACGTGGGCGCCGCCTACGGCGTGCGGGCGCAGTGGAAGGTCCTGCGCCGGGAGCGGCTGTCGGCGGCCCGCGACGGCAAGCGCATCAAGACGGCGCTCGAGCGCGCGCTGGCCCTCGACCCCGCGATGCACGACGCCGAGTTCGGGGTGGGCCTCTACCGGTACTACGCCGACGTGGCCCCGGCCGCGCTGAAGTTCCTGCGGTGGCTGCTGCTGTTGCCGGGCGGCAACCGCGAGGAGGGCCTCGCGCAGCTCGAACGCGCCAGCCGGCAGGGCCAGTTGGTCGGCGGCGAGGCCGCCTACCAGATGCACGTGTTGTACCTCTGGTACGAGGACCGGTCGCGCGACGCGCTGCAGATCGTGCGCGACCTGCAGGGCCGCTACCCCCACAATCCCCTGTTCCACCACATCGAGGCCGAGGTGCGCGACGTGTACTTCCACGACCACGCCGGCAGCCTGGCGGCCTCCGAGCGGCTGCTGGCGCTCGCGCAGGCCCGACAGGTGCACCGCGCCGACATCGCCGAGGTGCGCGCGCGCCTCAACATGGCCGCGCAGCTTGACGCCCTCGGCCGGCGCGACCGCGCCCTCGCCGAGCTCGACACGATCATCGCGCAGCGGCCGGCGGCGCCCGCGGGAGCCCTGGCCCGCGCTCGGCAGATGCGCCAGCAGATAACGCGGTGAGGCGGGTGCATCGGGTGCATCGGGTGCATCGGGTGCATCGGGTGCAGCGGGTGCAGCCCCGCGCCCCTATTGACGCGCGCGGCCGCGTCCGAAAGTCTCTCTTGAAGGTGTAGAGGGATGGGCGGCGCCAGGCGGTTGGTTTGACAACCACAAACGCTTTGTGCTTGACAACACAAATTTCTCATCCATAATCTACATCTGGTATGAGGGTGGAAGGCTCAGGCCACTGATTGTGAACACGTAAAAACAATCAGCGGTTGCCATCAGGCAGAGTCACCCCCCATCAGGAGAGAACAATGGCGAAGAAGGCAAAGAAGGCGGCGAAGAAGAAGGCCAAGAAGCGCTAGGCCGCTTACAGGGGCGGTTCCTCAAAAAACTGCCCCACCCTTTTCACCAGCAGATGGCGCGCCCGTTCCGGGCGCGCACCAAGGCGCGAGGAACGCCGGCACGCACGGAGCCGAGTGCCAGGCGGCAGGAGCTCAGACGTGGAGCGGCGAGTTCTTCCGCATAACCCAACCTGAAGGGGGGGATAGACCGATGGCCAAGAAAGCAAAGAAGGCGGCGAAGAAGGCGAAGAAGCGCTAGGCTTCATCAGCCAGAAGATTAAAGAGGGGGCGACAACGTTCGCCCCCTTTTTTAATGCCCGCCTACTGGCCGATCCAGTTGACGCCGTCCCACACGCGGATGCGCACGATGGTGTCCCACTGCGAGAGCCGGTCCACGACGTCCATCCCCGACACCACCTGGCCGAACACGGTGTAGCGGCCGTCGAGGTGGGGCTGCGGCGAGTGGGTGATGAAGAACTGGCTGCCGCCGGTGTCGGCCCAGTCGAGGGCCATCCCCACGGTGCCCCGCAGGTAGGGCCGCTGGTTGATCTCGTCGCGAATCGTGTAGCCGGGCCCGCCCTCGCCGTCGCCGCGCGGGTCGCCGTCCTGCACCACGAAGTCGGGCACCACCCGGTGCAGGCTCACGCCGTTGAAGTAGCCCTTGCGCGCCAGCGCGATGAAGTTGGCCACGGTGCGCGGCGCGTCGATCACCGCCAGCTCGAACTGCACCGTGCCCTTCGCCGTGTCGATATAGGCGGCCGGCGAATAGGGCGGCGCCACGAAGAGGTCCACCTCCGCCAGTTCGGGCAGCGCCGGCGCCGGCGCGGGGCGCATCGCCGAGGTGTCGGCGGCGGCGTCGATGCCGCGCAGCAGCTCTGCGGCCTTCAGGCGCACCGCCCAGTCCTTGTCGGCGAGCGCTGTGGCGAGCACGGGCTTCGCCCGCGCCGGATCCACCGCCGCCAGCGCCTCGAGCGCCGCCGCGCGCGCCACGTACAGCCCGTCGCTGGCCGCCCGCGTCACGGCGATCTCCAGCGCCTGCGCCGCGCCGGCCGGCCTGACCACGGCCAGGCCCCGGGCCGCCGCCGCCCGCACCACCGGATCGTCACTCGCCAGCCGCTCGTGCAGCGCCGCCGCCGCGTTCGAGGCCCCCACCTTCGCCAGCGCCGCCAGCACCGACGGAATCACCCGCTGGTCGCCGTCGCGCAGCATGCTCGTCAGCGGCGCCTCGGCGCGCGCCTTCCCCATCTCGCCCACGGAGGTGGCCAGCGCCGCCCGCACCGACCAGTGCGGGTCGGGATCGAGCCCTGAGATGGCCGTCACGAACGTGTCCACGTCGGCCCGCATCAGCCCCGTCAGCGCCGCCGCCCGGATCGACGGCGACGGGGCCGACGCCAGGTCGATCAGCAGATCGACCGACCCGGCCGGGCGCAACGCGCCGAGCGCCGTGAGGGCCTCCAGCTGGAGGTTGGCCTCCACCTTCGGGGCGGTGACGATACGCGTGAGAACGGCGCCAGCGCGGGCCTCCCCGAGCGCGGCCAGCGCGCGAATGGCCTGGATGCGGACTGCTTGCGGCTCGGCGGCGTCGCCGGCGATGGTGAGCATCGGCGCCGCGGCGCGCGGCTCCTTCAGTGCCGCGAGGCCCCGGGCCGCGAACGCGCGCGTCAGTTGTCCCTCGCCCTGCAGCAGCGCCAGCAGCACCGGCGCGGCCTTGGGGTCGCCAACCCGCTGGAAGGCGTAGGCCAGCGGCCACCAGCGGGTGCGCGGCTGGCCGGCGGAGTCGAGCAGGCTCGAGGCCAGCGCGTCGTAGCTGCCCAACCGCACCAGCGCGTAGGCGCCCAGCCGCACCGCCTCGAGGGCGGCGCTCTTCGGGTAGCCCATGTCGTCGGCGTCGAGGCCGTTCAGCGCGCCGGCGGCGATGTGTCCCGACATCATCGTGGCGATGGCCGTGGCCGCGGGCTTGTGCCCGACCTGCCCCAGGGCCTCGGCCGCGCGCGCATGGACGATCGGGTCGGGGTCGGCCAGCGCGGCCAGCAACGGATCGGCGGCCGACGGGTGGCCGATGAGCCCCAGCGCGAACGCGGCCATCTGCCTCACTTCGGGATCGGCCTCGGTGGAGAGGAGCGCGCCGAGCGGCGCCACGCCCTCGGCCATGCGCACGCGGCCCAGCGCCAGGGCGGCCCGGCGCCTGACGCGGGCCTCGGGGTCCTGCAGCAGCGCCACCAGGTCCACGCCCCCCGCCCGCAAGTGGCGCTCGTCTTCAAGGCGCAGCAGGGCCCGCATCTTCTGCTCGTAGCCCGCCAGGGGCGCGGCGCCCGACACCTGGGGCGCGGCCTGGGGCCCGCACCCGGCGGCCGCGACCGCCGCCAGGAGCACGGCACAGACGCAACGCTCGAATGGGATCATAGGCTGATGTGGCGCAGCGTCGCCTGCGCGATGCGGTCCCGTACGATGTTGACCCCGATGCCGGGGCCGTCTGGCACGGCGATGGTCCCGTCGGCAGCCACCTCGATGGCCGGCTCGATCAGGTCGGGCTGGTAGTACCGCTTGCTGGCCGCGATGTCGCCGGGCAGGCTGAAGTTGGGCAGGCTGGCCAGATGGATGTTGTGCGCGCGGCCAATGCCGCTTTCGAGCATGCCGCCGTGCCACACGGGGATCCCGCTCGCGGCGCACAGGTCGTGCAGCTCGATGGACGCCTGGTGGCCGCCCACCCGACCCGGCTTGATGTTGATGATGCGGCAGGCCCTGGCGGCAATGGCGTCGCGCGCGATGCGCACGGTGTGGATCGACTCGTCCAGGCAGATGGGCGTCTTGATGGCCCGCTGCAACTCCGCATGATCCATCACATCGTCATAATCCAGCGGCTGCTCGATCATCATCAGGTTGTAGGGATCGAGCCGCGCGAGGTGGGCCGCGTCCGACAGGTGGTAGGCCGCGTTGGCGTCGACCATCAGCGGCACGGCGGGGTGCGTGGCGCGCACGCGCTCCACGGCCTCGACGTCCCAGCCGGGCTTGATCTTGATCTTGATGCGCTGGTAGCCGGCGGCCAGCTCGCGATCCACCTTCTCCATCAACTGATCGAGCGAATCCTGGATGCCGATGGACACGCCCGACGCGATGCGGGGCCGGGTGCCGCCGAGCACACGCGACAGGGGTTGGCCGGCCAGGCGGGCGTACAGGTCCCACGCGGCCATCTCGATCCCGGCCTTGGCCATGTTGTGGCCGCGCACGCGCGCCATCGCCGGGAACACCTCGCGGGGATGGCCGAACTCGCGCCCGATGACCAGCGGGGCCAGGAAGCCCGACACGATGTGCCAGACGGTTTCGGTGGTCTCGCTGCTGTAGTAGGGATTGGCCTCGGCCACCGACTCGCCCCAGCCTTCGTGGCCGCCGCCCTCGACGCGCACCAGCACGAAGGTGCGATCGTACGAGCGGCCGAAGCTGGTTTCGAAGAAGTGGACGAGGGGCAGCCGGCAGAGGAACAGCTCGACCTTGTCGATTCGCATGCGTGAACTATAGTAGCTCTCGCCGTGGCCTTTCACTATCTCGCCATTGAGGGCCCGATCGGGGCGGGCAAGACGCGGCTGGCCGAGCGGCTCGCCAGCCGCCTCGACGCCACCACGATCCTCGAGGACGCCGAGAACCCGTTCCTCGCCGAGTTCTACGCCGAACGGCCCGGGGCGGCGCTGCAGGCGCAGCTCTTCTACCTGCTCAACCGGCACCGCCAGCTCGCCAACCTCCGGCAGGCCGACCTCTTCCTGCAGGCGACAATCTGCGACTACGTCTTCGACAAGGACAAGATCTTCGCCTACCTGAACCTCGACGACAACGAGCTCTTCATCTACCAGCGCCTGTTCGACCTGCTGGCCAGGGACGTGCCGACGCCCGACCTGGTGGTGTACCTGCAGGCGCCCACCGACCTGCTGGTGCAGCGCCTGAAGGCGCGGGCCGCCGACCCCGACAATCCCCAGCCCTCGCCCGGCCCCGACTACCTGCGGGAGCTGAACGAGGCGTACCAGCACTTCTTCTTCCACTACACCGCCACGCCGCTCCTGGTGGTGGACACCTCCGAATTCGACCCCGAATCAGACGATGCAGCGCTCGACGAGCTGGTCAGGCAGATTCGGGGGATGGGCAAGGGGACGCGCTACTACGTGGCCAGGAAGTGAGAAGTGGGAGGTGACAAGTGAGAAAGGAGGGAAAGTGGCCCAGGTTCTCACTTCTGACTTCTCACTTCCAACTTTGATAAGCTGATCGCCTATGGCATGGTTCAAGAAGGCCCGCAAACCGATTGCGGCGCCCGAGAAGACCAGCCGCGTGCCCGAGGGGCTGTGGGTGAAGTGTCCGGAGTGCGACACCATCATCTACACCAAGGACCTCGTCAAGAACCTGCACGTCTGCCACAAGTGCGCGCACCACTTCCGGCTGAACGCCACCGAGCGGCTGAAGACGCTGTTCGACGACGAGACGTGGGAGGAGCTGGCGCCCAACCTGGTCTCGAACGACCCCCTGCAGTTCACCGACACCAAGCCGTACAAGGCGCGCCTGGCCGCGTCGAAGAAGTCGGTGGGCCAGAACGACGCGGTCATCGTGGGCGTGGGCCGCATCAACGGGGTCGACGCGGTCGTGGCGGCGATGGAGTACAGCTTCATCGGCGGATCGATGGGCGTGGTGGTGGGCGAGAAGATCGTGCGCGGCATCGAGCTGGCGCTCGCCCGGCGCATCCCGATGGTGATTGTCTCGTGCTCGGGCGGCGCGCGCATGATGGAGGGCGCGCTGTCGCTGATGCAGATGGCGAAGATCTCGGCGGCGCTGGCCCGCCTCGACCGGGCGCGGCTGCCCTACGTGTCGATTCTCACCGACCCCACCACGGGCGGTGTCACCGCGAGCTTCGCGATGCTCGGCGACCTCAACATCGCCGAGCCGAAGGCGCTCATCGGCTTTGCGGGCCCCCGCATCATCGAGCAGACCATCCGGCAGAAGCTGCCTGACGGCTTCCAGCGCAGCGAGTTCCTGGTGGAGCACGGCATGCTCGACCTGGTGGTGGACCGCCGCGAGATGAAGGCCACGCTCGGCAAGATGCTCGCGTTCATGGGTCGCAGATGACGCAGGGCCGCAGATGACGCAGATGACGCAGACCGGCCACCCCTGACCGGGCCCAGGACCTCAGGACCTCAAGACCTCAAGACCTCCCCGACACCCTTCCGCAATGTCCCCCGTCGAACGGCTGTTCGCCCTCGAACAATTCGGCATCAAGCTCGGCCTCGACAACATCCGCGCGCTCCTGCAGGCGCTGGGCCATCCCGAGCGGGCCTTTCGATCCATCCACGTCGCGGGCACCAACGGCAAGGGGTCGGTCGCGGCCATGGTGGAGCGCGCCCTGCGCGCCGCCGGGGTGCGCACCGGCCGGTACACCTCCCCCCACCTCGACCGGATCGAGGAGCGCGTGGCCCTCGACGGCGTCCCGGTGGCGGCCAGCGCCTTCGGGTTGGCGGCCGCCCGGGTGATGGCGGCCATCGACGCCTCGCTCGACACGGGCGCGCTCGGCGTGACCCCGACGTTTTTCGAGGCGTCCACGGCCATCGCCTTCGACCTGTTCCGCGAGGCGCGCGTGGAGGCCGGCGTGGTGGAAGTGGGGCTGGGCGGCCGCTTCGACGCCACCAACGTGCTGGCGCCGGACGTGTCGGCCATCACGTCGATTGCGCTCGACCACGAGCGCCACCTGGGCAGCACCCTTCGCGCCATCGCGTTCGAGAAGGCCGGCATCGCGCGCCGGGGCGTGCCGCTGGTGGTGGGGCGCGTGCCCGCCGACGCGGCCGCCGCCATCCGGCAGGCGGCCCTGGACGAGGGCGCGCCGATTGTCGAGGCGCACGGCGGCGTGACCGCCGGTGTCAGCCTCTCGGCGGGGCGGGCCACCCTGGCGCTGACCACGCCCGACCGCGCCTATCCGCCGATGCGCCTGGCGCTGCTCGGGCGGCACCAGGCCGACAACGCGGTGGTGGCCGTCCGCGTGCTGGAACAGTGGTCGCACCGCGCGGCGGCGCTTTCTCCGGCAGCCATCGCCGCCGGGATCGAGGAATGCGAGTGGCCGGGCCGGCTCGAGTGGCTCCAGTTGCCGGACGGACGCCGGGTGCTGCTGGACGCGGCGCACAACCCGGCCGGGGCGCTGGCGCTCTCCGGCTACCTGGAGGACGCGGGCCTGGCGCCGCTGCCGATCGTGATGGCGGTGATGGCCGACAAGGACCTGGCCGGGATGGTGATGCCGCTCGTGCCGCTGGCGTCACGCTTTGTGGCCACCACCGTGCCGCATGCCCGGGCGCGATCGGCGGACGACCTGGCGCGCGATCTGGCCGCGCTCGCCCCCGGCGTGCCCGTGGCCGCGGTCGCGTCGGCCGACGCCGCGGTGGCCGAGGCGCTGGCCGCGGGCCCGGCCGCAGTGGCGGCCGGATCGATCTTCCTCATCGGCCCCCTGCGCGCGCGCCTGATCGCTCGGGGCGCGTGTTATTCTCGACTCCCGTGACCATGCGCGTCCGACTCGGCCTCTTCGTGTGCGCGCTCGTGGCCGTGGGGGCGGCCCGTCCCGCCTCCGCGCAGTCGCTCCCGGGATGGACCACCAAGCAGTTCGCGCTCGAGCGCCTCGATGCCGATCGCGTGCGGCTCATGCGCGAGGTGGAGATCGAGGGCGAGGCCGGCAGCGCCAACGCCGGCCAGAAGTTCTTCGCCGACGACCTCGAGATGAACCTGCGCACCGGGGAGCTCGTCGCCAGCGGCAACGTGGTCTTCGCCACGCCCACCTCGCGCATCTCGGCCGAGACCGTCGTGTTCAACACCCGCACCAAGGTCGGCACCTTCAACAACGCGTCGGGCATCGCGCAGTTGGGCGAGCGCGGCGCCCGCAACATGAGCATGTTCGGCACGGTCGAGCCCGACGTGTACTTCTACGGCGCCACCATCGAGAAGGTGGGGCCCGACAAGTACAAGATTACGCGCGGCGGCTTCACCACGTGCGTGCAGCCCACGCCCCGGTGGGAGATCGTGAGCAACAGCGCCACCGTGAACCTGGGCGATTACGTGGTGCTCACGCATGCCGTCATCCGGGCGAAGGACGTCCCGGTGTTCTACCTGCCCGTGTTGTACTACCCCATCCAGAAGGACGGCCGGTCAACCGGCATCCTGATGCCCACCTACGGCGCGTCCACCTATCGGGGGCAGTCGATCAGCAATGCGCTCTTCTGGGCCATCAACCGCAGCCACGACGCCACGTTCTTCCACGACTGGTTCTTCTCACGAGGGCAAGGCATGGGCAGCGAGTACCGCTACATGCTGGCGCCGCAGTCGCAAGGCAACTTCAAGGCGTACTGGCTGAACGAACACGAGGCCGAGGTGAACGGCGTGCTGCAGCCGGCGCGCAGGAGCCAGCAGTTCACGGGCGGCCTCAGCCAGGCGCTGCCCCTGGGGCTGTCCGCCCGGGCGCGCGTCGAGTACTTCACCGACGTGACGGTGCAGCAGCTCTACAACAACAACTTCTACGACGCCTCGCGCAGCACGCGCACCCTGGGTGGCGCCGTGTCGGGCGCGTGGCGGGGTCTGTCGGTGAGCGGCAACTTCCAGCGCAACGAGTACTTCACCGGGTCGACCGACTCGTTCGTGAGCGGCTCGGCGCCGGGCGTGATCCTCTCGTACGCCGGGCAGCAGCTGGGGCCGCTGCCCCTCTTCGCGCAGGTCAATGCCGAGGCCAGCCGCATCCTGTACCAGCAGAAGTCGTCGGGGCGCATCAGCGATCTCGGCCTGACCAAGGTCGACCTGCAGCCCTCGCTGCGCGCGCCGCTCAGCACGCTGCCCTACCTCACGGTGAACGCCACCCTGGCCTATCGCACCACCTACTTCAGTGAGAGCCTCGACGAGCGGGGCCTGCAGGTGGAATCGCCGGTCACGCGCAGCTACGCCGACATGCGGGCCGAGGCCATCGGCCCGGTGTTCTCGCGCGTGTTTTCGCCCAACAACGCGTTCGCCGACCGGCTGAAGCACGTGATCGAGCCCTCGTACTCGGTGCAGCGGCGAACGGCCATCGACAACCAGAGGAACATCCCCACGGCGGCGGGCGGCGGCTACGACACCGTGATCGGCGGCTCCACGCAGGTGTCGTACGGCGTGGCCAACCGCCTACTGGTGCGCAAGGCCGGGGCCGGCGATGACCTGTCGGGCGGCGCACCGCGCGAGCTGCTGAATGTCGCCGTTCGGCAGACCTACTACACCGACCCGCTCGCCAGCCGGTTCGACTCGTCGTTTTCCTACGCGTACCTGTCCCGCCCCCCGAGTCCCTACTCGCCCATCTCGGTGGTGGCCCGGGCGGCGCCGGCCACGCCGGTGAACATCGACTTCAGGCTGGAGTACGACCCCATCAAGGACGCCACGGTGCGGATGCTGGGCTTCGGCCTGAACGGGACGATTCGCATCCCGCTCGTCGACGCCACGGCGGGCTGGAGCCGGCGCGCCTCCGCCGGCGGGTCGTCCGCCTCGTCGGCCGACTACCTGCAGTCGGCGGCCGCCCTGCGGTTTGCGGACGGCAAGTACGGCACCACCGTGTCGTTCAACTACGACATCGGGCGGTCCACGCTGCTCAACCATCGCTACATCGCGTTCTACAACGCGCAGTGCTGCGGCGTGAGCTTCGAGTACCAGGCGTACAACTACCCCAACACCTCGAACTTCCCCGTGCCCAGGGACCGCCGCTTCAACATGTCCTTCACCCTGGCCGGCGTGGGCTCGTTCTCGAACTTCTTCGGCGCGTTCGGCGGTCGCACATATTAAGATGATCCGTTGATATGAAGGTACTGGTCACCGGCGGAGCCGGGTTCATCGGCAGCAACTTCGTGCGCTACGCGCTGCAGGCGCACCCCGACTGGCACGTCACCAACCTCGACAAGCTCACCTACGCGGGGCGGCTCGAGAACCTGCACGACCTGAAGGACAACCCGCGGCACACCTTCGTCCACGGGGACATCTGCGACCCCGCCGTCGCGGGCCCGCTCGTGGAGGCCGCCGACTACGTGGTGCACTTCGCCGCCGAGACCCACGTGGACCGGTCGATCATGGCGGCCGGCGAGTTCATCAAGACCGACGTCGAGGGATCGTTCGTGCTGCTCGAGGCGGCGCGCCGCAACCCCGCGCTCAAGCGCTTCGTGCAGATCTCCACCGACGAGGTCTACGGCAGCGTGCCCGAGGGCTCGAGCACCGAGACCGACGAGCTCAAGCCGCGCAACCCGTACGCGGCCAGCAAGGCCGGCGCCGATCGGCTGGCCTACAGCTACTGGGCCACGCACGACGTGCCGGTGATCGTCACGCGGGCATCGAACAACTACGGCCCGTACCAGTTCCCCGAGAAGATCATCCCGCTGTTTGTCACCAACCTGATGGACGACATCCCGGTGCCGCTCTACGGCGACGGCGGCAACGTGCGCGACTGGCTGCACGTGCTCGACCACTGCCGCGCGCTCGACCTGCTCATCCACACCGGCGTGAACGGCGAGGTGTACAACATCGGCGGCGGCAACGAGGTGAAGAACCTCGACCTCACCCACGACATCATCCGCCTGGCCGGCAAGACCGACCGGCTGATCAAGCCGGTGGCCGACCGCAAGGGCCACGACCGCCGGTACAGCCTCGGCACGGCCAAGCTGCGCGCGATGGGCTGGGCGCCGCAGGTGCCCTTCGAGCAGGGCCTCGCCGACACCGTGCAGTGGTACCAGGCCAACGAGTGGTGGTGGCGCCCCATCAAGGAAGCCGACCCCGCCTACCAGGCCTACATCGACGCGCAGTACGGCACGCGCTGATGGCCGGCCCGGTCCTCGTCACCGGCGCGGCCGGCTTCGTGGGCAGCCACCTGCTGGAGCTCCTCGAGCAGGACGACACCGACATCGTGGCCTGGAAGCGCCCCGGCACCGATCCCCTGGTACCGGGACGCCGCGTGCGATGGGACACCGTCGAGATGCACGACCGCGCGGGGGTGGCGGCGGCCGTGGCCGCCACCAGGCCGGCCGCGGTGTACCACCTGGCCGGCGCCGCCCACGTCGGCGATTCGTGGCGCTACACGCGCGAGACCTTCGCCGGCAACGTGCTGGCCTCGCACCACCTCTACGACGGCCTACGGCGGGCCGGCCTGCGCCCCCGGGTGCTCGTCACCCTCTCGGCCACCATCTACACGCCCCTCGACCGGGCCATCACCGAGCACGATCCCGTCCGCCCCACCAGCCCGTACGGCACCAGCAAGCTGGCCCAGGAGATGCTCTCGTTTCGCGCGTGGGAGGACGATGGGCTGCCGGCGCTGCTGGCGAGATCGTTCAATCACATGGGGCCGCGCCAGGCCCCGTCGTTCGTGGCGCCGAGCATCGCGCGCCAGATCGCGCTGATTGAAGCCGGCGCGCGTCCGCCGGTGCTGACGCTCGGCAACCTCGATCCCCGCCGCGACCTCATGGACGTGCGCGACACAGTGCGGGCCTACCGCGCGATGATGCAGTCGGCCGCGCCGGGCGTGCCCTACAACGTGTGCTCGGGCCGCGCGGTGGCGATTCGGGAGGTGGTGGAGCTGTTCGTGGCGCACGCGCGCGTGCCGGTGCGGGTGGAGCAGGATCCCGCGCTGCTGCGCCCCAACGACATCCCGCTGCTGCTGGGCGACGCCTCCCGGCTGCGCGCGGCCACCGGCTGGGCCGCGGATATCCCTCTCGAACAGACCGTGAGCGACCTGCTGGAGTATTGGCGCGGTCAAGCCACGGGCCACAGATGAAACACAGATACGGGAGGCTCCTAAGTGTCTTGCGCCACCTCGAAGCCACAGCTCCCGCGCGGCTGCGCAACGACACCGCCCCCTGGACCTGATCTGCATTTTGTCTGTGTTTTATCTGTGGCCTGTCCTGTGGCCTGATCTGTGGCCTGATCTGTGGCCCCGCTACCCTGTCAGGCGCCGCAGTACCCCGGCGATCAGCGCCGCGCGGGGCACCAGCGCCTCGACCTCCTGGGCCGCGGATATCCCTCTCGAACAGACCGTGAGCGACCTGCTGGAGTATTGGCGCGGTCAAGCCACGGGCCACAGATGAAACACAGATACGGGAGGCTCCTAAGTGTCTTGCGCCACCTCGA
>CAYJPQ010000001.1:38035-77573 GCA_964372085.1 uncultured Bifidobacteriaceae bacterium
CTTGCGCCACCTCGAAGCCACAGCTCCCGCGCGGCTGCGCAACGACACCGCCCCCCGGACCTGATCTGTATTTTGTCTGTGCTTTGTCTGTGGCCTGGCCACAGATGAAACACAGATACGGGAGGCTCCTAAGTGTCTTGCGCCACCTCGAAGCCACAGCTCCCGCGCGGCTGCGCAACGACACCGCCCCCTGGACCTGATCTGCATTTTGTCTGTGTTTTATCTGTGGCCTGTCCTGTGGCCTGATCTGTGGCCCCGCTACCCTGTCAGGCGCCGCAGTACCCCGGCGATCAGCGCCGCGCGGGGCACCAGCGCCTCGATTTCCGCGTGTTCGTGCACAGCGTGCGCGCCGTCGCCCACGGCGCCCAGCCCGTCGAGGGTGGGCACGCCCAGCGCGGCGGTGAGGTTGCCGTCGGAGCCGCCGCCCGCGGCCCCTTCGTCGAGCGCCTGGCCCATCTCGGCCGCCACCGCCCTCGCCATCTCGAACAACCGCACCACGCCGGCGCTGCGTTCAAGGGGCGGCCGATCGAATCCGCCGGTGACGAAGAGCGAAGCCCCTGGCAGGTGGGGCGCGAGGGCGCGCATGCGCCGCTCCACCTCGTCCGCGTCGGCGCGGGTGACGGCCCTGGCGTCGACCAGGGCGTGCGCTTCCGCCGGCACGACGTTCACGCGCGTGCCGCCCTGCACCTGTCCCACCGTGAGCGTGACGCCCCTGGCGGGATCCTGGATGTCGTCGATGGCCAGGATCTGCCGGGCCAGCTCGCGGATGGCGCTCACGCCCTTGCCGGGGTCGAGCCCGGCGTGCGCCGGCACGCCGCGCGCCACCACCTCGAACTGCCCCACGCCCTTGCGGCTGGTCTTGAGCGCGCCGCCGGGCAGGGACGGCTCGAACACGAGCACGGCGTCGCTCTTGCGCGCCTCGGCCTCGATGAGCGCGCGCGAGGTGGCGCTGCCGGTCTCCTCGTCGGTGGTCCACAGCATCACGATGCGCGTACCCAGCAACGGCCCCGCCGCCATCACGGCCCGCGTGGCCAGGGTCGCCAGGGCGATGCCGGCCTTCATGTCGAAGATGCCGGGGCCATGCCGCCGGCCGTCCCTGGTCACGAGCGGCATTCGCTGCAACTGGCCGACGGGCCAGACGGTGTCGAAGTGGCCGAGCAGCAGCACCTGCCGGTCCCCCGAACCGAAGCTGGCGCGCAGGTGATCGCCCGCGCCGGATGGGCGCACCGGCGTGACCACCGCCCCGAGGGTCTCGAGCCGCGCCTGCAGCGCCGCGCCGCACCGGTTGAGGGCCTCGATGTCGTCGGTGGGCGATTCGATCGAGACCAGCTCGTCGATGAAGTCGAGCAGCCACTGCCGTTGGGCGGCGCAATAGGCGAAGAGCGGATGGTTGGTCGGCATGGGTCAGAGAGGCCCTATAATTATCGCGTGGTTCACGGGTTCAGGGGTTCACGGGTTCAGGGGTTCGCCGTCCATGGGTTCGTCGCGGCGTTGTGTCTGGCCACCGGCGTGTGGGCGCAGACGCCGCAGCCGTTCCCGCGCCCCAACACCCCGCCGCAGCCGCCCCGCACCACGGCACCTTCGGCACCGGCACCTGCGGCACCCACCCCGGCACCCCAGGCACTGCAGGCACCCGAGGCACCTCAGGCGCCGGGGGCGCCGACGGAGGCGACGCTCGGCGTGCCGGTGTACCCGTCGGCCACGTATTTGACGTCGTATGACGCGGGCCGCGGCCAGCGCTTCTATTTGTTCGGCACGCAGGCGCCGTACGCGGGGATGGTCACCTACTACAAGGCGGTGTTGAAGCAGAAGGGCAACGAGCTGTTCGAGGCGCCGCCCACGCACCAGTTCGAGACGGGCCGCTTTCGCGACGAGTCGATGGCTTTCCCGCCCAGCGTGACGATCAAGGACTACACCTACGGCGGGTCCGCGGGCTTCCCCAACCCCACGAAGGGCGCCACGCCCGAGCGGTTTGCCACGATCATCCAGATCGTGCCGCTACCGAAAGACTAACCACGAAGACACGAAGAACACGAAGATAACTTGACCAAATCGCTTCGTGCCCTTCGTGATCTTCGTGGCTAGTTTTTGACGTAAATCTCGCCGCCCTCTTTGAGGAACTCGGCCGACTTCTCTTCCATCCCCTTCTGCGCCTCGGCCCGCACCTGCTGGGTGAGCTCCATGCTGCAGAACCTGGGGCCGCACATCGAGCAGAAGTGCGCCACCTTGGCGCCGTCGGCGGGGAGCGTCTCGTCGTGGTACGCGCGGGCGGTGACCGGGTCGAGCGACAGGTTGAACTGGTCCTGCCACCGGAACTCGAAGCGGGCCTTCGACAGCGCGTCATCCCACGCGCGGGCGCGCGGGTGGCCCTTGGCCAGGTCGGCGGCGTGCGCCGCGATCTTGTAGGCGATGACCCCCGCCTTCACGTCGTCGCGGTTCGGCAGGCCGAGGTGCTCCTTCGGCGTGACGTAGCAGAGCATCGCGGTGCCGTACCAGCCGATCATCGCGGCGCCGATGGCCGACGTGATGTGATCGTAGCCCGGCGCCACGTCGGTGGTGAGCGGCCCGAGCGTGTAGAAGGGCGCCTCGCTGCACCACTCCAGCTGTTTCTCCATGTTCTCGCGGATCAGGTGCATGGGCACGTGGCCGGGGCCCTCGTTCATCACCTGCACGTCGTGCTCCCACGCGATCTTCGTCAGCTCGCCCTGCGTCTTAAGCTCGGCGAACTGCGCCTCGTCGTTGGCGTCGGCGATGGAGCCAGGCCTGAGCCCGTCGCCGAGCGAGAACGACACGTCGTAGGCCTTCATGATCTCGCAGATCTCGCGGAAGTGCGTGTAGGTGAAGTTCTCCTGGTGGTGCGCCAGGCACCACTTGGCCAGGATCGATCCGCCGCGGGAGACAATGCCCGTGAGGCGCCCGGCCGTCATCGGGATGTAGCGCAGCAGCACGCCCGCGTGCACGGTGAAGTAGTCCACGCCCTGCTCGGCCTGCTCGATGAGCGTGTCGCGGTAAATCTCCCACGTGAGGTCTTCGGGCCGCCCGCCCACCTTCTCCAGGGCCTGGTAGATGGGCACGGTGCCGATCGGCACGGGCGAGTTGCGCAGGATCCACTCGCGCGTCTCGTGGATGTTCTTGCCCGTGGACAGGTCCATCACGGTGTCGGCGCCCCAGAGGGTGGCCCACCGGAGCTTCTCCACCTCCTCGTCGATGGACGACGAGACGACGGAGTTGCCGATGTTGGCGTTGATCTTCACCAGGAAGTGTCGGCCGATGATCATCGGCTCGAGCTCGGGGTGGTTGATGTTGGCGGGGATGATGGCGCGGCCCCGGGCCACCTCGTCGCGCACGAACCCGGCGGGCAGGCCTTCGCGCGCGGCGATGTAGGCCATCTCGGGCGTGACCTCGCCCGCGCGGGCGTAGTGGAGCTGGGTGACCGGCCGGCCGGCCGTCGCCGCCGCGCGGCGCGGCGCCACCCACGCCTCGCGCAGTTTCGGCAGGCCGTCCCGGACATCGTGCCCCTGGGGGCCGCTGGTGTCGTAGAGGCGCACGGGCGCCTCGCCGCCGCCCAGTGACACCTCCCGGTGCGGCACGCGAAGGCGCACCTCGCCGGCGGGCGTGGGCACCGAGGCCTCTTCGTAGACCTTGGTGGAATTGGGGTACGCGTCCTGGTAGCTGTTCATCGCGGTTGCTTGCGATCTTACCGCACCGGCCGGCCGTTGCCGTCGAGGATCGCGACGTTCACGTAGTAGAGGTCGGTGGCCACCTGGAACTGCCCCGCCGCGAGGGTCGTCGACATCACCTGCCAGTCGGCCGTGGGCCTGATGGTCTGCCAGCTCGACGGCGAGCCGGCCCGGATCGGCATGGCGAAGGCGCGCTCGTCGGCCTTCCACCGGTACGCCACCGTGCCCGCGGCGGCGTCGAAGGCCAGCTCCAGGGTGGGCAGGTCCGCCCGCCGCAGGTACTGGTCGAACACCGGCGTCAGGTCCTGCTTCAGCTCGGCGTTGAAGAAGCGGACCAGGTCATCGGTCATGATGTTCCGGTACTTGAACCGCGCGTACGTGTCGCGCACCAGCTTCCACCACCGCTCATCGTCGTTGACGACGCTGCGCAGGGTGTTGAGGAACAGCGCGCCCTTGAAGTACATGTCCTGGTTGGGCGTGCGGTGGATGCCGCGCTGCGTGATGATGGGTTCCCGGTTGGCGACCTTCGACTTGTAGCCGTTCACGTACTTCAGCGCGTCGCCGGGCCCGAACAGCGCTTCCACGTACACGCCCTCCAGGTAGGTGGTCCAGCCCTCCTGGATCCACATGTCCGAGACGTCGGCGGCCGACACGGCGTTGCCGAACCACTCGTGCGCGCTCTCGTGGATGATGATGAAGTCGAACTTCAGGCTGACGCCGACGCCGGTCCAGTCACGCTCCAGGTAGCCGTTGGCGAAGCGGTTGCCGTAGGTCACGGCGCTCTGGTGCTCCATGCCCGAGTAGGGCACCTCGATCAGCTTGTAGCCGTCCTTGGGGAACGGGTACGGGCCGACGAACTTCTCGAAGGCCTCGATCATCGGCCTGGCCTGCGCGAACTGCGCCTTCGCCTTCTCGAGGCTCGCGGGCAGCACGAAGTAGTCGAGCGTGAGGTCGCCGAGGCGCTCGGAGAACTGCACGTACTCGCCGATGTTGAGCGAGACGTTGTAGGAGTTGATCGGGTAGTGCACGCGCCAGTCCCACCGCGTGTAGCCGTCGCCGAGGTCGGTCTTGCCGAGAAACCGGCCGTTGGACACGTCCATCAGGCCGTTGGGGACGGCCACGCGCAGATCCATGCCCTCGGGCTCGTCGCGCCACTGGTCCTTGCTGGGCCACCACACGCTGGAGCCTTCGCCCTCGTTGGCGGTATTGATCCAATGGCGGCCGGCGGGGTCCTTGCGAAAGGCCAGCCCCCCGAAGCGGCCCTGCTCCTGCGGCGCCCCCGAGAAGTGGAAGTCGATCGCATACGTGCGGCCGGCACGCAGGGTCTCGGGAAAGTCCACGTAGACCGTGTTGTGGTCGCGCTCGTACTTCAGCGGCGCCGCGCCGAGCTGGATGCGCTCGACCTTCAGGTTCGCGTAGAGCTCGAGCTGGATGCGGGTGCCGTCGCGGAGCATCTTGAAACGGATGGTGTTCCGGCCGCTGATGGCCTTCTGCCCGGGATCGATGCGGACATCGAGCTCGTAGTAGAGCAAGTCGTTGTTGGCGCGGTAAGGGCCGTACTCCCCGCGCAGGAGGTCGGCGCGGCCCGGCGCGCGCAGCGTGGACGGCGGCTCCGGCCGGGGCGCCTGCGCGGGGGTGGCATTGCCCTGGGCCCACGCGGGAATCGAGGCGGACAACAGGACGAGGGCGAACCAGGCGGCACGGCTTCGGCGCATGGTCTGCCATCATAAGTGACGTGGCCCCGCCTCCGCTCCCGGTCGATGCGTTCGTCGACCCGCTCCGTTCCACCCTGGCCCGGCACCGCGCCGCCGTGCTGACCGCGTCGCCCGGGGCGGGCAAGACCACCCGGGTGCCGCCCGCGCTGGTGGACGCCGGGCGGGTGCTGCTGCTGCAGCCCCGGCGCGTGGCGGCGAGGGCCATCGCCAGGCGCATTGCCGAAGAGCAGGGCTGGACGGTGGGCCAAGAGGTGGGCTGGCATATCCGGTTCGAGCGCCGCGCTTCTGCGGACACCCGCCTGCTCGTGGTCACCGAGGGCATGCTCACGGCCTACCTGCAGGACGACCCCCTGCTCGCCGACGTGGCCACCATCGTGATTGACGAGTTTCACGAGCGCAGCATCCACGCCGACCTCGGCCTGGCCCTGGCCCGGCAGGCGTGGCTGGCGCGCGTGGACCTGCGTCTGCTGGTGATGTCGGCCACGCTCGACACGGCGCCCGTGGCGCGGTTCCTGGGCGGCTGTCCCGTCATCGACGTGCCGGGCGCGGTGCATCCGCTTACCACCACCTACGCGCCTGGACTCACCATGGCGGCGGCGCTCGACGCGGTGCTGCCCGCCACGCGGGGCGATGTGCTCGGCTTCCTGCCGGGCGCGGGCGAAATTGTCCGGGCGATGCGGGAATCCGAGGCCGCGGCGCGGCGCCACGGCGCGTGGCTGCTGCCGCTGCACGGCTCCCTCGACGCCGACGCGCAGGATGCGGCGCTCGCCCCGGCCACGGGCCAGCGGCGCGTCATCCTCTCCACCAACATCGCCGAAACCTCGCTCACCGTTCCGGGCGTGTCGGTCGTCGTCGACAGCGGGCTCCACAAGGTGGCGCGCTACGACGCCGCGCGCGGCGTTGACAGCCTCACCACGGAGCGCATCACGCGCGACAGCGCCGACCAGCGGGCCGGCAGGGCCGGCCGGCTCGGGCCGGGCGCGGTGTGGCGGCTCTGGGACGAGCGCGACCGCCTGCGGCCGCATCGCGAGCCCGAGATTCAACGGGTGGACCTGTCGGGGCCCCTGCTCTCGATTCTCGCGTGGGGCGCGGATCCCTCCACCTTCGAGTGGTTCGAGCGGCCGTCGGACAATCGCCTGCAGAGCGCCCAGACCCTGCTCGAGGCGCTCGGCGCCGCTACGCAAGCGACCCTGAAGGGCCGCCGCCACACCAGAATCACGCAGGTTGGCCGCCAGTTGCAGCAACTGCCGCTCCATCCTCGCCTCGCCCGCGTGCTGCTGGCGGCAGACGGCGCCTTCGAGGCCGCGGCGGCCTGCGCGTGGCTGTCGGAATCGGGCGCGTCACAGTCGAACGACACCACCACGTCGTGCGACCTGCTGCCCGTCATCGACCAGTGGCCGCGCGCGCTGCCGCACGTGAAGCGCGTGGCCGCGCAACTCGAGCGGCTGGCCGGCGATGCGCTCGGGCCCGCGCGACGGTCCCACGCCGACGATGCCGCCCTGCGGCGCGCGCTGCTGTTGGGCTATCCCGACCGCGTGGCGCGACGCCGCGCCGCAAGCCCCGACCGCGTGACGCTCTCCACCGGCCACGGCGCCGTCATGGGGCGCGAGAGCGGCGTGCGCGAGGGCGACTGGCTCGTGGCCCTCGACGTGACGGCGGGCCGCACCACCCCGCACACCGAGGCCATCGTCCGCATGGCCAGCCGCGTGGAGGCCGAGTGGCTGCGTCCCACGAGGTCGGAGGTGGTGCACCGGCTGGACGCCGCGTCGGGGGTGGTGAAGACGATGGCCGTCGACTGGTACGGCGAGGTCGTGATGGCCGAGAGGCCCGTCCCCGCCGATGCGGAGGCCCGCGCACAGGTGCTGGCCGACGCGTGGCTGAAACGAGGCCCCGACGCGGAGGCAGAGCAGTTGCTGCAACGCGCGCGCTTCGCCGGCCAGGAGATCGACCTCACGGCCCTTGTGGGGGTGGCCGCGCACGACGCCGGCAGCCTCGGCGGCATCCATCTCGAGGAGGCGCTGCCGTGGACCGTGCGGCAGGCCATCGATCGCGCGGCGCCCCGCATGCTCAACGTGCCCAGCGGCCGAGACATGCGCCTCGAGTACGCCGCCGATGGCACGGTATCTGTGGGCGTCAAGCTGCAGGAGCTCTTCGGGTTGGCCGACACGCCGCGGCTGGGCCCCAACCGCGTGCCCGTCACCTTCCACCTGCTCGCGCCAAACGGGCGTCCGGTACAGACGACGCGCGATCTCAAGAGCTTCTGGGAGCGCACGTATCCGGAAGTGCGCAAGGAACTGCGCGGCCGGTATCCGAAGCACCCCTGGCCCGAGGATCCGTGGAATGCGACGCCGACGCACCGCACGACGAAGAGAAGCCGAGCCTGATGGCTCGGCTCTACCGACCCGGCGCCAGCTTCTGCAGCGCCTGCGTGGCCTGCTCCACCTGCGCGGCCAGCGCGTTGACGGCCGCCGACACCGTGCGTACGCCGCCTTGCGCCTCAGTATAGCGGCCTTCCTCGAGCCCCTCGCGAATCTGGGGCATCGTCTTCACGCCGTACCCGGTGTAGAAGCCCGGCGCGTAGATCTGGTGCTTGAACCACTCGCGCCGCGGCAGCCCTTCGGTGTTGCCGAGCTTTCGTTCCGAGGTCAGCAGCAGCTGGTTGAGCGCCCGCAGCTCCTGCCGGCCGAGGATGGACGCCGTCGGGACGCCGCCCAGCGAGGTGTAGGCCTTCTCGAACGCCTGCCCCGCCCGGCGCAGCGATTCCACGGCGTTGCGGACGGGGCCCATGTCCACCTTCGAGTCCTTCTTCGTCTCGGCGAGCTTCTCGATCTCCACCACGTAGCGCATCAGCGTGTCGGCGGTGTCGGTGAACTGGAACGGGAGCACGGGCGCGTCGGCCAGGCGCAGCACGAGGATGCCGGTCAGTTGCGCCAGGGTGCGCCCGTAGGCGTAGTCGGTGTCCGAGTAGGCCTGGTACCACTTGATGGTGTCGTAGGCGGAGTGATACACGCCGCCGGGGCTCTCGCCGCCGAAGCTGACGTTGAGCGCCGACAGCGTGAGGTGCTGCAGGAAGGGCGTGAAGTCGGAGCCGGATCCGAGCGGCGCGATGCGCAGCGACGGGTCGGCCTCGGCGGCCTTGCGATCGGTCTCGGGTTCGGCGAGCACGGCCCGCCGGCGCGCCTCCTCGAACACGGGCTTCCCCGTCCGCGGATCCATCACGTCCCTGGCCACCTCGCCCAGGAACTGCTGCAGGCCGTGCGAGCCGCCCGCGTTGAGCCAGCCTTTGCCGGTGCTGTCGGTGTTGATGTAGATCGCCGCCTTCTGCTTGAGCTCGGCATCGTGCTTCTCGGCCCACTCGGTGGATCCCAGCAGGCCCCACTCCTCCCCGTCCCACAACGCCAGCTTGATGGTGCGCGACGGGCGCCAGCCGGTCTTGAGCAGCTCGCCCAGTCCGCGCGCCGTTTCCATCAACGACACCGCGCCGGAGATGGGATCGTCGGCGCCGCTCACCCACGCGTCGTGGTGATTGCCGAAGATGATCCACTCATCCGCGCGAGTGGTGCCGGGGATGGTGGCCATCACGTTGTAGAGCGGGCGGTTCTTCCACTCGAAGGCCAGCTTCATGTGCAGCCGCGCGGGCCCGGGACCCACGTGATAGGTCACGGGCAGCGCGCCGCGCCACTCCACGGGCGCCACCGGCCCCTTGAGCTGCTTCAGGATGGGCAGCGCGTCGCCATAGGAAATCGGCAGCACGGGGATCTTCAGGATCGTCGGCGACTCTTCGATGCGGTTCTTGCGGCCGCCGGCCTCGCTACCCCAGCCCGGCGTCAGCGGATCGCCCGGATGAATGGGCATGTCCATCACCGAACCACGCTGCGCGCCGAACTCGGGGCGAAACGGCCCGCCCGGATACACGTCGCCGGCGAAGAACCCGTCGTCCCGCGGGTCCGAGTAGATCAGGCAGCCGATGGCGCCGTTCTCGTGGGCCACTTTGGGCTTGATGCCGCGCCAGCCCGCCCCGTAGCGGGCGAGGACGATCCTGCCCTTCACGCTGATGCCCATCTGTTTCAGCCGCTCGAAATCGGCCGGCATCCCGTAGTTGACGTACACGACCTCGCCGGTGACGTCACCGTCCGCCGAGTAGGCGTTGTAGAGCGGGGTCTGGTCGCCGGAATCGGGATCTTCCGGCAGGACCGGCTCCTTCAGCCTGAGCGCGTGCCTCCCGGGCGCGACCAGCTCCACGCTCGTCTCGATCGGCCAGGGCATCATCGCCTCGAACTCCTCGAGGCGCGCGTCGAGGCCGAACGACTTGAACCTGGCGAGGGCGTACTCCGCCACCTTGCGCGATGAGGGCTGGCCCGCCACGTGCGGCTCGCCCGCCATGGCCTCCATGTACTCCTTCAACCGCGCGGCGTCGGGCACCTTGCGGAACTGCTCCTCCCGCTGGCGCTGCGCCGTCACCGCATCGTCGGGAAAGCCCCGGAGCGCGGGTGACTGGGCCGCAATCGGAGGACCAGGGACAACCAGGGACAACAGCAGGACGCAGGCAAGCGGCAGGGCGTGGCGAGGCATAGAGTGTGGTTATATCGTCCGGGAGAGATCCACGCAAGGAGTTGGGGTATTCTCGTCACCATGAAATTGCAGCTCGCCGCCCTGTCCCTGTGCGCGCTGGTCTGCGCAGTCCCCGCCCTGGCGCAGGCGCCCGCGCCCGCCCCCGCGGCCGTCCCGGCCCCCGCGCCCGCGCCCAAGGGCGTGATTGCCGAAACCCGCGCCGCCATCGCCGAGGGCGACTTCGCCAGGGGCGAGAGGATCGTGCTGGCGTCGCTGGCCGCCGAAGGCACGACGCCCGAAGCCATCGAGGCGCTGTCGTGGTTGGGCCGCGGCGCGCTGGCCGCGAAGAAGTACGACGAGGCCCAGGGCTACGCCTCGCGCACCTACGCGATGGTGGAAGAGCAGTTGATGACGCGAACGCTCGACGGCGAGACGCACCTGCCGCTGGCGCTGGGCGCGTCGATCGAGGTGCAGGCGCTGGTGATGGCGGCCGACAACAACCGGTCAGAGGCCGTGCTGTTCCTCAAGAGCGAGCTCGAGAAGTACAAGGACACGTCCATCGTGATGCGGACGCAGAAGAACATCAACCTGCTGAGCCTCGAGGGTCAGCCCGCCTTCGCGGTGACCAGCCGCGAGTGGCTGGGGCAGGCGCCGCCCGTGCTGGCCGACCTCCGTGGCCAGCCGGTGATCGTGTACCTCTGGGCGCACTGGTGCCCCGACTGCAAGATCCAGGGGCCCATCCTCGAGACGCTGCTGAACAAGTACAAGGGCCAGGGCCTGACGCTGGTGGCGCCCACGCAGCGCTACGGCTACGTGGCAAGGCGCCAGAGGGCCACACCGGCTGAAGAACTGGCCTACATCACCCAGGTCCGGGACGAGGTGTACCCCTGGATGAAGAACTACGCGGTGCCGGTCAGCGGGGACATCTTCACGCAGTACGGCGTGTCGACCACGCCCACGCTGGTGCTCATCGACCGCGCGGGCAACGTGTCGAGGTTCAATCCGGGTCGGATGACGATTGAGGCGCTCGAAGAGGCGCTGAAGCCCATACTGGCGTCGACCTCGTCGTAGTCAGGCCAGCTTCCGCAGGATCAGGCATTTCAGATAGTAGGTCTCGGGTACCCCCAGCAGGACGGGGTGGTCGCGGCCTTGCATCCGCTTCTCGACCACCGTCACCGGCACCCGGGCGTCGACCGAGGCGTCGTACACCGCCTCGGCAAACATCGCCTCGTCCACGTTGTAGGAACAGCTGCAGGTGACCAAGTACCCACCCGGCGCCAGCAGCCGCAGCGCCCTTAGGTTGATTTCCTTGTAGCCCGACATGGCCTTGGGCGCCGACGCCTTGTTCTTCGCGAACGCCGGCGGGTCCAGGATGATGGTGTCGTACCGGGCGCCCTCGCGCTCGAGGTGCCGCAGCTCGTCGAACACGTTGGCCTCGCGCGCCGTCACATTGGACGCGCCGTTGGCCGCGGCGTTGGCCGTGATGCGCGCCACGGCGTCGGCCGACACGTCGAGCGCCTCGACCGTCGCGCAGCGCGGCGCGAGCGCCAGCGCGAAGCCGCCGTTGTAGCTGAAGCAGTCGAGCAGCGCGCCGTGCGCGTAGCGGCCCGCGGCCACGCGGTTCTCGCGCTGGTCGAGGAACAGGCCCGTCTTCTGGCCCCGCCACGGGTCCACGTCGTAGCGCACCGGTCCCTCGTGCACCTCGATGAGGGGCGGCACCTCGCCGTGCAGCACGTCCACCGTTTGCTCGAGGCCCTCGAGCAGCCGCACCTTCGGGTCGTTGCGCGCCAGCACGCCCCGGGCCCCGGTGAGCTCCACCAGCAGCGGCACGATCTCCGCCATCAGGCGATCCATGCCCTGCGACAGGGCCTGGGTCACCAGGTACTCGCCATACCGATCGACGATGAGCGCCGGGAGCAGGTCGGCCTCGCCGTGCACCAGGCGGTAGGCCGTGGCGTCGATGCCCAGCGACTCGCGGAACCGGATCGCGGCGTCGAGTCGCGCCCGCCAGAACGCCGTGTCGATGGCCCGGTCGTCGCGCGCGATCATCCGCAGCGTGATCTGCGACTGGTCGCTGAAGAAGGCGTGCCCGAGGTCGCGGTCGCGCGGCCCGCGCACCGCCACCACCGACCCCGGCCCGGCCCCCGTCACGTCGGCGACATCGGATCGGTAAATCCAGGGGTGGCCGGCGCGGATGCGATCCTCGCCACGGGCCTTGACGACGGCAGTGGGTTCCACGCCTGGCATCGTATACTTTCCCGCATCATGAAGGTGGCACTTGGCGCGGATCACGCCGGATTTCAGCTGAAGGACCACATCAAGCGCGTGCTCGACGAGCTGGGCATCGCCTACGAGGACTTCGGCACTTCGTCCGGCGAGTCGGTGGATTACCCCGACTTCGCCCAGGCCGTGGCGCAAGGGGTGTCAACCGGGCGGTTCGACCGCGGCATCCTGGTGTGCGGCAGCGGAATCGGGATGGCGATTGCCGCCAACAAGGTGGCCGGCGTGCGCGCGGCCGCCGCGGGCGACACCGAGAGCGCCCGGCTGTCGCGCGAGCACAACGACCTCAACGTGCTGACCCTCGGCGCGCGCCTCACCCCCGAATCCCGCGCCCGCGACATCGTCCGCACCTTCCTGCAGACGCCGTTCGAGGGCGGGCGGCATGCGAACCGCGTGAACAAGATCCACGGAATCGAGAACGGGAAGACCGGGCGCTGATTCCTCTCGCTCAGGTCGTCCCTGACGGACCGCAGCGAGCGGGACCTCCCGGCGTGGACGTGCGGTCGGCTCCATCGCATGTTGGGCCGCCATGCATTCACAACCGTTGCGCCCCGTCAATCTTGCCCAAGTCGCGGTCAAACGTGCCCAGTGGCATATGCCCTGCCTTCCGGGCGACCTCCACCATGAGGCAATCAGAGAATCCGACCCTCGGCTGTTGCCGAAACTGCGCAACAGCGGCGGCAACGGTCTCCGAGTCTTGGACCGTCAGGCGTTCGTGACTCAACAGCATCTCGACGGCAGTCGCGATAGCTTCTGGACCACGATCGTAGACGGAAGCCAGCACCCAGGTGGCTTCGGCAACGGCCAGATGCGGCACCCATGCCCCCTTAACGACGAAGGCCTCAGCGACAGCCACTTGTTTGGTGTCATCTCGCGTCATGAGTCGGACCAGCACATTGGTGTCAACGGCCCGCATGACGCTTCCTGATGTACTGTCGCACGCCGCTCTTCATGTCTTCGATGGTTCGCCGTTTGGGGGTCTTCGAGAACAGCACCCGATGAATATCTTCGGACGAATAGCGGCCGGCCTTCCGGACGATAACCCGGTCGCCATCTTCCTCCCACTCGAGCACCGAGCCCGCACCGACACCCAGCCGCTGGCGCACCTTGGCGGGAACCGACACCTGCCCTTGAGAGGTGAGCTTCGAATGTGCGAGCGCCATGCCGCCATATTACCACGGTAATGAGACTAGACTGTCGTGTTCTTGCTTCCTCAATCAGGTGCTGAGGCTCGCAGCAGTCCGCACGCACCGGAGCCAACAACCCCGTGCCAAGTTTCGCAGCCTCTGAGCAAGACCTGGCACAAACCAGCGACGCCGCGTGATCCCCCACGCGCCGTCTGGTGCATACCGTGTTAGTCCGCTGTGACCGTGAGCTTCACGCCTAGGCCTTGCAGCACTTTGAGTACCGTGTCGTACCGAGGCTTGGCTCCGGGCGTGAGGGCCTTATAGAGACTCTCGCGGCCGAGCCCCGTGTGTTCGGCGACGGCGCTCATACCTCTGGCCTTCGCCACTTGGCCAACCGCCGCCAGGAACACGTCGGGATTGGAATCCTCGAGCGCTGCGGTCAGGTACTCCGCGACCACTTCGTCGTCATCGAGGAAGGCGCTGGTGTCGAAAGGCCTCAGTTTGGGCATGCACTACTCCTTGCCGAGATCTCGCAGGATGTGACGCGCCTTGGCAATGTCACGCGCCTGGGTCGACTTGTCACCACCGCACAGGAGGAGCAATAGCACTCGCGCTCTTTGCGCAAAGTAGACACGGTAGCCGGGCCCGACATGTACCCGCATCTCCCGAACACCGTCGCCGGCAGCTCTGACGTCTCCGAGGTTCCCGAGTTGCGCGGACTCAAGACGCGCCAAGATCCGCGCCCGACCCTTGCGATCCTGCAGGTTCCGCAGCCACTGGTCGAATACCTCCGTCGACTGCAGCTGATACACATGCAGACTGTATCCGAACGGATACGACCGGTCAAGAGCATTCTGGCCGTGATCGCCGCTTGTTGGCCGGCGGTCTTGGGCGTGGGATTGGCCCATGACCAAGCCCTTGACGACGGTGCTGGCTGAGGCCTTGCGGCTAGACGAGGACGCTCGCGCCGAGTTGGCGGCTGAGTTGCTCGCCAACCTCGATGGCCCCGCCGATCCGGATGGGCGGCACGCGAATCGCGTCAACAAGATCCACGGGATTGAGGGCGGGAAGACCGGGCGCTGAATCCTTTCGCTCAGGCCGTCCCTGACGGACCGCGGTGAGCGGGACCTCCCGGCGTTCGCTCTCGCTCGGCGGTCAAATGCCCCTTGGCGCATCAAGCGCTTTGGCGAACTCGCCCGGGATCCTTGGGGCTCAAACAACGCCGCGGCTTGGCCTCCGAGGCATTTGTCGGATCCGGCGTCGCCTCGTTCGAATGCTCACGCCGTGAGGTCCCGCTCGCCGCGATCTCGACGTCGTAGAGGCGCGGTCGAACAGGTTCGAATCCGAACCCTGTCATCTGGCGGCTGTGCCAGGCCAGGAGGGGAAGCGGCCTCGGCGCTGGTGCATCATGCGCCTCGCGCGTTTGCGATTAGCGTATCGTTGTGTGCCGCGCCCGCCGGCTGGCTCGAGCGGGCAAAAGGGCATCGTCTCCGTTGGGACGTCGTGCCCGCCGAATCTGCTTGACTCTTATCAGTGCGTATCCGAACGTGACGTCGCTCATCCCGGGCAGTCGAATCTTGAACGAAGCCGTCATTCGCCGGTCGAACTCAAGGCGTGCGAACTTGAGGCTTCCCCTTCTGCGGCGGCAGTCTTGGATCTTCGCCCAAGGATCTGCAGCGTGAGGCGCGTCACGGAAGAACGCCAGAAACCAGTTCGAGCCCCTCGGGTTCACCCGTCGCATCTTGGCCGCATCGTTCTTGACTTTGCCTGGAGTGAAATCACCGGCCTCAATGAGATGTGCGTAGCCACCGGCCGGGGGCCGAATCCACAGATCCACTTGCTCAGGTCTGGTTGTCCCCGCGTACGGCATCTCATGGCGGATCTCCAAGTGTGCAAGAGCAGGTGACATCAGCAGGAACTCGTAGATCGCGACCACAAGGCCAGTTTCGTAGAACGATGCAATCGTGGGCTTGTGCCTCTGGGAGCCTGCCCGGCCCCCTGTAAGGACGAAGATCCTGTCTGCAACCACCCGTACTGCAGGCTCGATCACGCCGCACAACGTCTTCGAGATTAGGGCATGCCGCAATATCTATGTCTCTACTGTCCACCGTGCTTTCGAGGGCCGCCATCCTCACGGTGAGCTGCGTGGTCAAGGTCAAAAACGAACGTGGTTCCTTCGCTGGAATCCCGCTCTGGCCTCCCAGGCGCGACGGTCGCGGGAAGCCGTTGACGGCGCGAATCCTAGCACAGTGGATCGGAGTCAGGCGTCACCTGCCGGCTCACGATGAGAGGGGTCTCACGGCGTGAGCATTCGAACGAGGCGACGCCGGATCCGACAAATTCCCCGGAGGCCAAGCCGCGGCGTTGTTTGAGCCCCAAGCGGTGCGGGCGAGTTCGCCGAAGCGCTTGTCCGGCCAAGGGGCATTTGACCGCCGAGCGAGAGCGAACGCCGGGAGACCCCACTCATCGGGAGCCGTCGGGGACGTCAACCTAGAGTCAGCATGGCATTCTGGACGGCGGAACTGAAGTTCCGCCCTATGTTTGGCTTTAGAATGGAAGCTTACGCCATGCCAACCACCACGCTGTCCCTCATGCACCAGACGCTCGCACAAGCCGATCCCGAGATTGCCGAGACCATCCGCCACGAGATGACCAGGCAGAACAGCGGTCTTGAGCTCATCGCCTCCGAGAACTTCGTGAGCGCGGCCGTTCTCGAGGCGGCCGGGTCGGTGCTCACCAACAAGTACGCGGAAGGCTACCCGGGCAAGCGCTACTACGGCGGCTGCGAGCACGTGGACGTGGCCGAGACGCTGGCCATCAACCGCGCCAAGGCGCTGTTTGGCGCCGAGCACGCCAACGTGCAGCCGCACTCGGGCGCGCAGGCCAACATGGCGGTGTTCCTCACCGTGCTCAAGCCCGGCGACACCGTGCTCGGCATGAACCTGGCGCACGGCGGCCACCTCACGCACGGCCACCCGCTGAACTTCTCGGGCAAGTTCTACACCATCGTCCCCTACGGCGTGCGCCAGGGCGACGAGCGGATCGACTATGACGAGCTGTCGCGGCTCGCCGACGAGCACAAGCCGAAGCTCATCATCCTCGGGGCCAGCGCCTACCCGCGGGTCATCGAGTTTTCGCGGGTGGCCGAGGTGGCGGCCCGGGTGGGCGCGCCGCTGATGGTGGACATGGCGCACATCGCGGGCCTCGTCGCCGGCGGCGTGCACCCGAGCCCGGTGCCGCACGCCGACTTCGTGACCACCACCACGCACAAGACGTTGCGCGGGCCGCGCGGGGGCATGGTGCTGTGCCGCGGGAAGTACGCCAAGGACCTCGACCGCGCGGTGTTCCCGGGCGTGCAGGGCGGGCCGCTGATGCACGTCATCGCGGCCAAGGCCGTGTGCTTCAAGGATGCCGCCACGCCGGCGTTTGCGGCGTACCAGCGGCAGGTGACCGCCAACGCCAGGCGCCTGGCGTCGGCGCTGGCGGCCGCGGGCTTCCGCCTGGTCAGCGGCGGCACCGACAACCACATGGTGCTGGTCGACGTGTTCTCGAAGGGCATCACCGGCAAGGCCGCCGAGGCCGCCCTGGGCCTGGCCGGCATCACCGTGAACAAGAACGCGATTCCCTTCGACTCCAACCCGCCCATGGTGGCGAGCGGCGTGCGCCTGGGCACGCCCGCGGTGACGACGCGGGGCATGGGCGAGGCCGAGATGGATCGCATTGCGGCCTTCATCACGCGGGCGCTCGCCACGCCCGGCGATGCGCACGCGCTGGCCGCGGTGAAGGGCGAGGTCGAAGAGCTGTGCCGGAAGTTCCCGCTGTACCCGGAACGCCAGGCCTGATCGCCGAGGTCGACGCCGCATTTGCCGAGGACGGCCCGCTGACCCGGGCGCTGGAGGCGTTCGAGCCGCGGGAGGGACAGCGCACCATGGCGGCCGCGGTGGCCGCCACCCTCTCGGGCGGCGGCGTGCTGCTGGCCGAAGCGGGCACGGGCACCGGCAAGACGCTGGCCTACCTGGTGCCGGCCATCCTGAGCCGGCAGCGCGTCCTCGTGTCCACGGGCACCAAGAACCTGCAGGAGCAGATCTACTTCAAGGACCTTCCCGTGCTGCGCGAGGCGTTGGGCGTGCCTTTCGAGGCCGCCTACATGAAGGGGCGCGCCAACTACCTGTGCCTGCACCGCCTCGACCAGCTGCGCGCCTCGCCGGCCGCGCTCCCCGACTTCGTGTCGATGCTCGACGAATGGCTGCGGACCACCGGCACCGGCGATCGCGCCGAACTGGCCGGCCTGCCCGAAGATTCGGCGGCGTGGCACGACGTGTCGGCCACGGCGGACACCTGCCTGGGCAACGACTGCCCACAGTACCAGGAGTGCTTCGTCACGCGCATGCGGCAGCGCGCGGCCGAGGCCCAGGTGGTGATCGTCAACCACCACCTGCTGTGCGCCGACGCGTCGGTGCGCCAGAGCACCTACGGCGAGGTCATCCCGTCCTGTCACTCCGCGGTGCTCGACGAGGCCCACCAGCTGGAGGAGGTGGCCACGCAGTACTTCGGCATCGCCGTGAGCAACTACCGCGTCGACGACCTGGTGCGCGACGGCGAGCGGGCCCTCAACCTCGGCTCGGTGGAGGACGCCGACACCGGCGTACGCCGGGCCGTGCGGCGCGTGGACGATCACGCGCGGGGCTTCTTTGGCGCCCTCTCGATGGCGCGCACCGCGCGCGGCGCCGGCGACGAGCGGCTCCGCATCGGCCCCGAGTGGTTCGGCGACATCCTCGACGATGGGCTGGCGCTGGTGGCCGCGCTCGACGGCCTCGAGTCGGCGATGGCCCTCACCTCGCCCAACGAGGACGCCGAAACGCTGGCGCGCCGCGCCGGCGAGCTGCGCGACCAGTTGCGTGTGCTGCTGGAGGCCTCGGACCCCGGCTTCGTCTACTTCCTCGAAGCGCGCGGCCGGGGCGTCTTCCTCCGGGCGGCGCCCATCGACGTGTCGGGCATCATCCGCGAGCAGTTGCTGGGGCGCATGCGCGCCACGGTGCTCACCTCGGCCACGCTGACGGTCGAAGGCTCGTTCGGGTACGTGCGCGGCCGCCTGGGCATCGACGAGGCATCAGAGGTGCGCGTGCCCTCGGAGTTCAACTTCGCCGAGCAGGCCATCCTCTACCTGCCGCGGCAGATGCCGCCGCCCAGGTCGCCGCAGTTCGGCGAGGCTGCCGCAGAACAGGTGCTCGAATTGCTGCTGCGCAGCCACGGCCGGGCCTTCGTGCTGTTCACGAGCTACGCCATGCTGCGCACGGTGCGCGATCGGATCGAAGAGCGGCTGCCCTACCCGCTGTTCGTGCAGGGCTCGGCTCCGCGCAGCGTGCTGCTCGGGCAGTTCCGCAGTACGCCCAACGCGGTGTTGCTGGCCACCTCGGCGTTCTGGCAGGGGGTGGACGTGGCCGGCGAGCAGCTAAGCTGCGTCATCATCGACAAGCTGCCGTTTGCCTCGCCAGGGGATCCCATCACGGCCGCCCGCATCGAGGCCATCGCCTCGGCCGGGGGCGACGCCTTCCAGGAGTACCAGGTGCCGCTGGCCATCCTGGCCCTGCTGCAGGGGCTGGGCCGCCTCATCCGTCATCGGGGCGACCGTGGGCTGCTGGCGGTGCTCGATCCACGGCTGCGGACCATGGGCTACGGCCGCCGGTTCCTGGATTCGTTTCCGCCGGCGCCGGTGACACACGACTTCACCGCAGTTGAACGCTTTTTCGAGAGCTGTCGTACACTCTCCTGATAGGGAGACGGAGCCGCACATGGAGTCGCAGATGACACAGATGACACAGATACGCCGATTCGCGTTCGCCGCATTCATCGCGGGGCTGGTGCTGGCACTGGCGCCGGCCGCGTGGGCGCAGACGACGATGATCAAGGGCAAGGTGGTGGATGCCGATGGCAAGCCCATGGCGGGCGTGGCCGTCACCATCGAGTTCACGGGTGGCGCGAACCGCAAGTACCAGACCAAGACCGACCGGAAGGGCGAGTTCATCCAGTTGCTCTCGGACTCTGGGACCTACAAGGTGACGGCCACGGTCGAGAAGGTGGGGGCGGCCAGCGCCGAGGTGCGCGTGCGGCTGGGCCAGGCGGCCGAAGCCAACATCATGCTGGCGCCGGCCGGCGCCACGGGCCCCGAGGCAGCCGCGGCGGCCGAGCTGAAGAAGGCTTTCGAAGAGGGCGTCGTGGCCAGCAAGGCCGGTGACCATGATGGCGCGATCGCCAAGTTCGAGGCGGCGGTCACGTTGGCGCCCCAGTGCTTCGACTGCTACTACAACATCGGCGTCGAGTACCTGGCCAAGAAGGACGAGAAGCAGGCCGAGGCGTCCTGGATGAAGGCGCTCGAGCTCAAGGCCGATTACGCCGAGGCGATGAACGCACTGTCGACGCTCTACAACAACCAGAAGCGCTTCGACGAGGCGTCTGCGATGAGCGCCAAGGCGGCCGCCTTGGGCGGCGCGTCGGGCAACGCCGACGCGGTGTTCAACCAGGGCATCATCCTCTGGAACCAGGGCAAGATAGCCGAGGCCAAGGCGAAGTTCGAGGAGACGCTGGCGATCAACGCCGACCACGCCGATGCCCATTACCAGCTGGGCATGGCCCTGCTCAACGAGGGCAAGCTCCCGGAGGCGGTGGCCTCGTTCGAGGCCTACGTGAAGCTGGCGCCCGACGGCCAGTACGCGGCGCAGGCCAAGGGGATGATTGCGCAGCTCAAGAAGTGAGAAGTGAGAAGTGAGAAGTTAGAAGTGTACGAAGACATTCCCCGGCGCCTGGCGGCCATCCGTGATCGCATTGCGGAGGCCGCCGGGCGGGCGGGGCGTCGGGCCGAGGACGTGCGACTCATCGCCGTCTCGAAGACCCATCCCGTCGAGGCCATCCTGGCCGCCGCGGGGGCCGGGCACCTGGACTTTGGCGAAAACAAGGTCCAGGAGGCCCTGCAGAAGATTTCCCTGGCAACCGATACCAGATTACGGTGGCACCTCATCGGCCACCTGCAGTCGAACAAGGCCAAGAAGGCCGGGAGCGGGGCCTTCCGCTTCGTGCATGCCATCGACAGCGCCGACCGGCTCCGGCAGGTTGACCAGGCGGCCGGCGCCGCCGGGGCGTCGCTGGAGGTGCTGGTGCAGGTGGACCTGGCGCTCGAGGCGACCAAGTTCGGCGCGCCGGTTGAGGCGCTGCCGGACCTTTTCGCGGTCGCCGAGGGCTGTCACTCGGCGCGGCTGGTGGGCCTGATGCTGCTGCCGCCGCTGGTGGACGACCCGGAGCAGGCGCGGCCGTGGTTCCAGCGCCTGCGCGCCGTGCGCGACGAGCTGGGCGCGTCGGGCGTGCCGGCCGGGCGGTTGCGGGAATTGTCGATGGGGATGAGCCACGATTTCGAGGTGGCCATCGAGGAAGGGGCCACCATGGTACGGGTCGGCACCGCTATTTTTGGTGAAAGGCACTATCCATGAAGGTGACACCGCTCGATCTCCGGCAGCAGCGCTTCCAGACCGTGATGCGCGGGTACGACCGCGGCGAAGTGCAGGCCTTCCTCCTGGAGGTGGCCGACGACTACGAGAACGCGCTGCGGGACAACGACAAGCTGCGGCAGGACGTCGCCAAGCTCGACGCGGTGCTCGGCGAGCACCGCGGGCAGGAGCGCAACCTTCGCAACACGCTGCTCACGGCGCAGAAGCTGGCCGACGAAATCAAGGAGCACGCCCAGCAGGAAGCCGCGCTCATCGTGCGCGAGGCCGAGGGCCGCGCCGACCTGCTGCTGCAGAAGGCCCAGGGCAGGCTCGAGGACGTGCAGCGGGAGATCGACAGCCTGCGCATGAAGCGCCGCGAGGTGGAAACCGGCATCGAAGGCCTGGTCGGCACGCTCAAGAACACGCTCGAGTTCATCAAGGAACAGGACGCGCGCGCCCGCGAGGACCGCATCCTGCTGCACCGGCCCCGCGGCGCCGAGCCGGCCGCCCCGGCCCCTCGCCCCGCCGCGGATGCCGCGCCCAAGGCCGACGCCCAGCACGGGTAATCCGCCGGCGGCGGAGGCAGCCATCGACGTGCGGGTGATCCCGCGCGCGGGCCGCAGCGGCCTGGCCGGCCTGCGCGAGGGCGCCGTGCTCGTGCGGCTGGCCGCCGCGCCGGTGGACGGCGCCGCCAACGACGAACTGGTGGCCGTGCTCGCCCGCGCCCTCGACCTCCCCAAGCGCGCCATCACCATCGTCTCGGGCGAGCGATCGCGCAGCAAGCGCGTGCGGGTGCAGGGCCTCACCCGCAAGCAGGCGCTCGCCGCGCTCGGAGTGACCGCATGATCGCCGACTGCCTCATCGACGACGCCGACCTGGTGGCCACGTGCGCGGGGCCGGCGCCCCGCCGCGGGGCGGCGCAGCGCGAGATCGGCGCGATCGCCCGCGCCTCGGTGGCCGGGCTCGACGGCCGCATCGTGTTCGTGGGGCCGGCCGATGAGTGCCGGCGCGAAGTCACCCTCTCATCAGGGGCCACCGTCATCGACGCGCGCGGTTGCACGGTGGTGCCGGGGTTCGTGGATCCGCATACCCACCTCGTGTTCGCCGGGGATCGTTGCGACGAGCTGCGCCGGCGGCTGGCCGGCGCCACCTACGCGGAGATCGCCGGGGCGGGAGGCGGCATCGTGAGCACGGTGGCGGCGACGCGTGCCGCCGGCGAAGAGGCGCTCGTGGCTGCCGCGCGGCCGAGGCTGGCCCGCATGCTGGCAGCCGGCACCACGACGGCGGAGGCCAAGAGCGGGTACGGGCTCGACCTCGACACCGAGCGCCGCATGCTGCGCGCCATCCGCGCCCTCGACGCCTCGCAGCCCGTGGAGCTTGCCGCCACCTTCATGGGGGCGCACGAGGTGCCCATCGAATGGCGGGGCCGCCGCGCCGAGTACGTGCGCCTGGTGATCGACGAGATGATTCCCGCCGTCGCGCGCGACGGCCTCGCCGAGTGGTGCGACGTGTTCTGCGAGACCGGGGTCTTCACGCCCGACGAGTCGCGGGCCATCCTCGAGGCCGGGCAGCGCCACGGCCTGAAGGCACGCATCCACGCCGACGAGCTGGCGCTGAGCGGCGGCGCCGGCGTGGCGGCCGACGTGGGCGCCCGCTCGGCCGACCACCTCATCTTCGTGGACGAACCGCACGCGGCGCGCCTGGCCGAGCGCCACGTCATCGCCACGCTGCTGCCCGCGGCGGCGTACTTCCTCAAGCTGGGCCGGTTCGCACCGGCGCGCATGCTGATCGACCGCGGCGTGGCCGTGGCCCTGGCCACCGACCTCAACCCGGGCGGCGGCTTCACACCGGCCATGCCCTTCGTGATGAGCCTCGCCTGCTTCGGCATGCACATGACGATCGAAGAGGCGCTGGTGGGCGCCACGCTCAACGCCGCGGCGTCGATCGACCGCGCCGACCGGGTGGGCAGCCTCGAGGCCGGCAAGCAACTGGACGCGGTGGTGGTGGACGGCGCGCTGGCCGACCTCGTCGGCGTGGGCGCGCCGGTGATTCGCGACGTGGTGAAGCGCGGCCGCCGCGCCTGGCCGTCATAGAATGACGGACATGCCCAACTTTGCTTCGCGGTCGGTCTCGTCGTTCCTCGATGCCCTGGCCAGCGCCCATCCCACGCCCGGCGGCGGCACCGCCGCGGCCATGGCCGGCGCGATGGGGGCCTCGCTCCTGATCATGGTGACGGGGCTCGCCAAGTCGAAGACCAACACCGACGAGGAGAAGGCCGCGCTCGCGGGGGCGCGGGCGGCGCTCGGGCCCGTCCGTGATGCGCTCGTCGCGCTGGCCGACGCCGACACGCGGGCGTTTGACGCGGTGATGGCGGCATATCGCCTGCCCAAGGCCACCGACCAGGACAAAGCCGCGCGCACGGCCGCGGTGCAGGCGGCGTTGCAGGAGGCCACGGTGGTGCCGCTCGACACGCTGCGCGCGTGCACCGAGGCGCTGCGCCAGGCCGTGGTGGTGGCGCAGTGCGGCCACCGCGCGGCGGCCAGCGACGCGGGCGTCGCCATCGAACTGGCGGGGGCCGCGGCCGCGGGGGCCGAGGCGAACGTGCGGGCCAACCTGGGGAGCCTGCGCGACGAGGCGTTCACGGCGGCCACCGCCGCCGACGTGGTGCAGCTGCTGGCCGCGGCCACGTCTGCCCGGGCCGCCGCCAGGGCGGCCCTCGGCTAGCCCGTCACGCCGGCCGACGCAGGTCCTCGGCGCCCTGGGGGCTTCCGTACCCTGGAGTGGTATACACTGGCGCCGGCCGCAGGGTTCCCGCGCGGCATACAGGGGTGACGCATGCAGAATCTCCTTCGCGACTACTTCAACGGCCGCGTCTCGAGGCGCGGCTTCTTCGAGCGCCTGGTCGCCACCGGGCTCACCGCCGCCGCCGCCCAGTCGATGCTCGAAGCCGCGGAGCGGGGGGCCATCGAGGACGCCCAGCCCGCCGGTGATACCAGGACGTTCACCGGCACGGGCGGCGAGCTGCTCGTCGAGCAGATCCGGGCGGCCGGCTCGAAGTACATCTTCACGAACCCGGGCTCGCTCGAGGTGGCGTTCTTCGATGCCCTCATCGACCGGCCGGATCTCGAGCTGGTGGTGGGCCTGCACGAGGGCATCGTGATCGGCATGGCCGACGGGTACCACAAGGTGTCGCGCCAGCCGACGATGGTCAACGTGCACGCGGCGGTCGGCACGGCGCAGATCGCCGGGCAGATGTACAACGCGCACTTCGACGGCTCCGGGTTGATCGTCACGGCGGGCATGAACGACAACACGATCGCCAGCGACGACATGGTGCTTGCGCCCCGGCCGGGGTTCACGCAGGCCGAGATCAACCGCCAGTTCACCAAGCTGTCCTGGGAGGTGCGCACAGGCGCATCGTCGGCCGTGGCCATCCGCCGTGCGTACAAGCTGGCGGCCGCCGCGCCGGGCGGCCCGGTGTACGTGGCGTTCTCGACCCGCGCCATGCAGGAGCCGGTGACCGGAGAGATCTGGCCGAAGGAGGCCTTCCTGGTCGACGCGCGGCCACGGGCGGCCGTGGACCAGGTCGAGGCGGCGGCGCGGATGCTGGTCGAAGCCAAGCGCCCGCTGGTGGTGCTGGGCGACGAGATCTACAAGGCCGACGCGGCCGCCGAGGCGATTGCCCTGTGCGAGATGCTCGGCGTGCCGATGGCGGCGCCTCGGCTGGGCGCGTTCCAGTACCTCTCGGCCACTAACCCCCTGTACGTGGGAACGGTCCAGATGGGCAATCGGCCCTACCCGTACGGCGGCGCCGACCTGATGGTCCAGTTCGGATCGCGCGAGCCGAGCGGCAGCCCGGCCGCCGGGCCGCCATCGCGCACGGCGGGTTCCCGCTACATCGCGATCGGTCTCGACACGAACAACCTGGGCCGCATGCAGCCCCTGGATCTGGCCGTCGTCGGCGACGTCAAGGTGACGGCGAAGGACCTCGCCGACGCCGTGAATGCCCTGGTGACCAAGGACCGGCTGGCGAAGATCCGCGACGAGCGGCTGGCCGCGATCAAGCCGGCCATCGCCGAGGCGACGGCCGCGCGGCTGGCGCGGGCCCGCGAGAACTTCGGGCAGCCCGTGATCCATCCCGACCAGCTCGGGTTCGCGATGGAGCAGGCCCTCGAGAAGAACGCGCTGATCGTCACCGAGAACCAGCCTGGTGTCGGCGGCAAGCACGACTTCCTGAGCTTTGGCCCTCGCGCCGAGGACAAGCAGAACATCAGCCACGGCGGCGGATCGCTCGGCTGGGGCGTCGGGGCGGCCGTGGGCGCCAAGCTGGCGGCCCCGGACCGGCAGGTCGTCCTGAGCATCGGCGACGGCTCCCTGATGTACAGCGCGGGCGGCTTCTGGTCCATGGCGCGCCACCAGACCGCCGTGCTGACGATTGTCTGGAACAACCACAACTACCAGACGGTCCGCAACGGCGCCTATCGCTACAACAAGCGGATGACCGAAACGGGGCGCTTCCCAGGCCTCTACCTGGGCGACCCCGACATCGACTTCGCCAAGCTCGCCGAGAGCCAGGGCGTCAAGGGGCAGCGCGTCACCCAGGCCAGCGACATCGCGGAGGCGCTCAAGAAGGGCACGGCGGAGACGCGCGCCGGCAATCCGTACCTGATCGAGGTCGTCGTCTCCCGCATTGGCGGAGGCGCCGAGTCGACCTGGTATCAACAGGTGAAGCCGCGGTCGACGGGCACGTCGACGGCAGGCGCGTAGCGGGATCGTCGTTCAAGGCGGCCGGGCTGGCGCAGGGCCGCGGGCTTTCAGGAGGCGGGCCGGCCGGCCGGAATCACCCGCACCGAGGTTGCGGGAGCAAACGCCCAGGCCTTCGTGTAGACCCCGGGCACGAGCGCGACCTCGTCGACATACGAGGCCTCGACCGCGCGCTCGAAGCGCTCGGTCCGGAACGCGATGTTGCCGCGCTCCAGCGGCACGCCGTGCTCGGCGGCCAGGTCCATCACGCGGTCGGCCAGCTCCGCGTCGGACGCGTTGGGCGCAAAGAGCAGCACCTCGTGCATCGCGTCCTGGAATTTGTACAGCTTGAAGTAGGCCAGGCCCGCCTGGGCGGCTGCGTTCAGCACCAGCGCGGCGATGAGGAGCTTGATGATGGTCGTCATATCGCGGGGCCCCTGGAGGACGCCTGGGCCATCATACGCCCAAAAAAAAGGAAGTGAGAAGTCGGAAGCGAGAAGTGAGAAGTAGAAGTCCCCGGCTTCTCACCTCTCACTTCCCACTTCTGACTTCCCTAGTGTATTTGGTGCAAGAGCCGTCCCCAGCGGGTGCCGCTGAAGAGGCCGGTGAGCAGGCCCGGGGCCGAGCCGTCCCCGGGGCTCTCGAACGACCAGTAGATGAACAGCGCGCGGCCCTTCACGTATGACTCTGGCAGGAAGCCCCAGTAGCGGCTGTCCTGCGAGTCGTCCCGGTTGTCGCCCATCATGAAGAAGTGCCCGGCGGGCACGCTTACGGGGCCGAACTTGCGGCGCAGGTCGAGCGCCTCGCCGGCCTCGTCGCCGGCGGGCGGGAACAGGTAGTGCGCGTAGGGCTCCATCAGGGGCGCGCCGTTGATGTACACGGTCTGGTTGCGCAACTCGAGCGCGTCGCCCGGCAGGCCGATCACGCGCTTGATGAAGTCGCGCTCGGGATCCTCGGGGAACTTGAACACGATGACGTCGCCGCGCTGGATGGGCCGCAGGGGCAGCAGCGCGCGCTCGAGGCCCAGCGCCGCGGGGGCGGCGCCGAACTTGTTCACCAGCAGGTGATCGCCCACGAGCAGGTTGGGCTTCATCGACCCGGTGGGGATCTTGAAGGCCTGGAACACGAAGGTGCGCACGAACAGCGCCAGGATCACCGCGACGACGATCGACTCGAAGTACTCGCGGACGGTCGACTTCTGGAAGGCGGCGCTCATTCGTCACCGATCTTCAGGACGGCGAGGAACGCCTCTTGTGGGATGTCGACGGTGCCCACCCGCTTCATGCGCTTCTTGCCTTCCTTCTGCTTCTCGAGCAGCTTGCGCTTGCGCGAGATGTCGCCGCCGTAGCACTTGGCCAGCACGTTCTTGCGCATCGCCTTCACCGACTCGCGCGCGATGATGCGCGCGCCGATGGCGGCCTGGATGGCCACCTCGAACATCTGCCGGGGGATGAGCTCGCGCATCTTCGACGCCAGCATGCGGCCGCGATCGTAGGCGCGGTCGCGGTGCACGATGATCGACAGCGCGTCCACGGGCTCGGCGTTCACCAGGATGTCGAGCTTCACGAGCGGCGATTCCCAGTACCCGGTCACATGGTAGTCGAGCGACGCGTAGCCGCGCGAGATGGTCTTGAGGCGGTCGTAGAAGTCGAGCACCACCTCGTTGAAGGGCAGCTCGTAGGTGATGAGCACGCGGTCGGCGGCCTTGAATTCCAAGGTCTTCTGCACGCCGCGCTTGTCCTGGCACAGCTGCAGGATGGCGCCGACGAACTCCGCCGGCGTCAGGATCATCGCGGTGATGACCGGCTCCTCGATCTTCGCGATGTGGCCCGCCTCTGGCAGCTTCGCCGGGCTGTCGATCTCGATGACCTCGCCATCGGTCCTGGTCACCCGGTACAGCACGCCGGGCGCCGTCGTCACCAGGTCCATGTTGAACTCGCGCTCGAGGCGCTCCTGCACGATCTCCATGTGCAGCAAACCGAGGAAGCCGCAGCGGAAGCCGAAGCCGAGCGCCACCGAGGTTTCGGGCTCGAAGAAGAAGGCGGCGTCGTTCAGGCGCAGCTTCTCCAGCGATTCGCGCAACTCCGCGTACTGATGGCTTTCGACGGGATACAGGCCCGCGAACACCATCGGCTTGAGCTCCTTGAAGCCGGGGAACGGCTCGGGCGTGGGCCGGTACGTCTCGGTGACGGTGTCGCCGATTTGGGCGTCCGACACGACCTTGATGCCACAGGCGATGAAGCCGACCTCGCCGGGGCCGAGTTGCTCCACCGGCACGGCCTTCGGCGTGAACACGCCAAGCGTCTCCACCTCGTGGTCCTGCCGGGTGTTCATCAGCGTGACCTTCATGCCGGCGCGAATCGTGCCCTCGAGCACGCGCACGACAATCACCACGCCGCGATACGAGTCGTACCAGGAGTCGAAGATCAGCGCCTTGAGCGGCGCCGCCGGGTCGCCCTCGGGAGGCGGCAGCCGCGTCACCACCGCCTCGAGGATGTCGACGACGCCGAGGCCTTCCTTGGCGCTGGCGAGGATGGCGGTGTCGCCGTCGAGGCCGATGATCTCCTCGATTTGGCGCCGCGCCTCCTCGGGCTGCGCGCTCGGCAGGTCGATCTTGTTGATCACCGGGATGATCTCGAGGTTGTTGTCCACCGCCAGGTAGGCGTTGGCCAGCGTCTGCGCCTCGACGCCCTGCGAGGCGTCCACGAGCAGCAGCGCGCCCTCGCACGCCGCGAGCGATCGCGTGACCTCGTAGCTGAAGTCGACGTGCCCCGGCGTGTCGATGAGGTTCAGGATGTAGGCCTGGCCGTCCCTGGCGGTGTAGTTCAACCGCACCGGATGGGCCTTGATGGTGATGCCGCGCTCGCGCTCCAGGTCCATGCTGTCGAGCACCTGCGCCGACATCTCGCGCATCTGGAGCGCGCCGGTGACCTCGAGGAAGCGGTCGGCGAGCGTCGACTTGCCGTGGTCGATGTGGGCGATGATCGAGAAGTTGCGGATGTGGGGCTGGTTCACTGACGCTCGGATCCTACCGGGGTTGCGGCTTCCTATTGTACTCGGCTCCCGCCCGTCTCCCGTCTCCCGTCTCCCGTCTCCCGTCTCGATCTAGGATGACCCATGGCTGATGCGAACGGCCCGGGCCGTCGCTGTCCGGCGTGCGGGCGGCGAGTGCCCCGGCATGTGGAGGTCTGCCGCTGCGGCGCCAACCTGCCCGCCGACGCCGAGTCGCCCCCGGCGCGGGCGGCCGAGGACACGCCGTCCAGCTTTGCCGCGGGCGTGAGGGCGACGCTGGCCGCGGTGGCCGCGCTCGGCGTGGCGGCGTTCATGGCCTACCGGTTCACCTCACCCGTCGCGCCGCCGGCGGCGGCCCCGGCCTCCGAGGGCGCGCCCGTGCCGTCAGCGGCATCGCCGGCGCCGGCGCCGCAGCCCGTATGGCCGAGTCTCGACATTCCGGTGACGCCCGCGGCCGCGCCGGAGCCGGCGCCACCCGTGCCCGCGCCTCCACCGCCAGCGACGCCGCCCGCGGACGCTGGACTCGAGGACACCGTGAGCCGCGTCATGCCCGCCGTGGTCCTGATCAAAGCCTCCACCGGCACGGGGAGCGGCTTCTTCGTGCAGCCCGACACCTTGCTGACCAACGCCCACGTGGTGGGCGCCGACCGCGCGGTGACCGTCCGGCGCACGAGCGGCCCTCCGCTCACCGCGCGCGTGGAGCGCGTGTGGCGCGCCGTGGACCTGGCGGTGCTGAAGCTGCCGGCCCCGCCGCCCGACCAGTCGACCATCCGGCTCGGGTCCGCCGCCGGCGTGCGCGTGGGACAGGAAGTGTTCACGATTGGATCGGCGCTCGGGGCGCTGCAGAACACCGTGACGCGCGGTATCGTGAGCGCCCTGCGCGAAAGCGGCGCGGCCACGCTGGTGCAGACCGACGCCGCGGCCAACCCCGGCAACAGCGGCGGGCCGCTGCTCGATCGCTCGGGCGTCGCCGTGGGCATCACCACCATGGGCTACCGCGAGTTCCAGGGGCTCAACTTCGCCGTGGCCGCCGAGCACGGCCACGCGATTCTCGCCGGCGGCCCCGAGCCCACCGGGCCGGCGCCCGGCGCGCCCAACTCGGTGCGAGCCCGAAACGAGGGCGCCGTCTCCGAGAGCGATCGGCGGCGCTCCGAAGGGGAGCGGCTCTACGAGCAGGCCCTTGCGGAGTTGGCGCGCGCGGCCGACTCGCTCGATGGAGAGTGGAAGCGGTACCGCCAGCAGTGCTATTCAGGCCGCGTGGTTGGCGTCTTCGATCGGGAGTGGTTCGCGCTGGCCACGGATCGCGCCATGCCCGACCAGGTGAACCCGCAGTGCGCCGCCTATCACGGCGACTTCGTGCGAGGCGCCGGCGAGTTCCGGGACCGCCTGTTGGCGGTCGGTGAAGAGGCGCGGCGGGCCGGCGTGTACCCGGGCACCCTGCGCGACGCCCGCCGCCGGTACCGCGTGGAGAACGGCGTCTGGACGCGGTGAAAAGTGAAAATCCCTTTCACTTTTCACGTCAGCCCGGAGTCGTCTCCGCGATCGCGGCGGTCAGGTCCTCCACCAACATGTCGATCTGCGGCGCGTGCGTGCGGAAGCTGAGCACGCACACGCGGCCCACGTACCGCCCGCCCGCCACCGCGCCGGTGATCATCACCCGTCCCCGGTCGGTGGTCCGCTGCAGCAGCGCCCGCGTGGCCGCGTCTTCCTCGGCGCGCGTGGCGCCCGGCCGGGTGAGGTGGAAGGCGAAGAGCGACAACTCGGGCGGCGCGTCGATCACGACGCCGGGCAGCGCCGCCACGCGGCGCGCCGCGTCGAGCGCCAGCGCGCGCTTCTCCTCGAGGGCCTCGCGAAACGCCGCCGCGCCGAACAGCTTCACCGACAGCCACACGCGCAGGCCCGGGAAGCCGCGCGACAACTCGGGGCCGTGCTGGCTCGGATCGTAAAAGTCCTCGGGATGCGGCATCGCCGGCAGGTAGTCGGCCGTGGCCTCGTGGGCCGCGCGCAGGGCGGCGCCATCGCGCACCAGGAGCGCGCCCGTGCCATACGGCAGGAACATGCCCTTGTGCGGGTCGAGCGTGAGCGAGTCGGCCCTCGACAGGCCGCGCAGGGTGCCGCGCAGGCCGGCGCAGAGGTGGAAGAAGGCGCCGTAGGCGCCGTCGACGTGGTGCCATAGCCCCTCGGCCGCGGCGAGATCGGCAATCGCGTCGAGCGGATCCACGGCGCCGGTGTTGGTGGTGCCGGCGCTCGACACCACCATGAACGGCGTGCGCCCCGCGCGGCGGTCCTCGGCGATCGCGGCCGCCAGCGCCTCCACCGGCATGCGGAAGCGGGCGTCGCTCGGGATGGCGCGCACGCGATCGGGCATGACGCCGGCGAGCTTGGCCGACTTCAACACCGAGTGGTGCACCTGGTCCGACGCGTAGAGCACGCCGTTCCGGATGTCGGCGCCCAGGTGCCGCTCGCGCGCGCAGACGATGGCGTTGAAGTTCGCCATCGATCCGCCGGTGGTGAACAGCCCGCGCGTCCCGTCGGGAAAGCCCATCCAGTCGCGCAGCCAGTCGAGCGCGTTGGCCTCGAGCTGCACCAGCGCCGGCGCCGCCATCCAGACGCCGGTGTAGCGGTTGGTCGTGTCGGCAATGTAGTCGGCCAGCGCCGCCGGATAGAGCCCGCCTCCGGGAATGAAGGCCAGGTAGCCAGGGTGCGGCGTGCCGAACGAGCGCGGGATGCACTGGTCGAACAGCACGTCGAGCAGCGGCGTGAGATCGCTCCCCTGCTCGGGCGCCGGCTCGCGCAGCCGGCGGCACAACTCGGCCGCGTCCACGTCGCCGCACACGGGCTGCGTGGCAAGGGAGGCGAGGTGGGCCAGGCAGCGCGCGACGACCTCGTCGGTCATCACGCGCATGTCCTGCGGGGAAATCTCGAGCCGGGCGCGGGAGGGCATGCCCCACATTGTGGCACGCCCCTCCGAGAACCGGCTTGACACGGCCGACCGACTGTCATACTGTCATATGACAATTACGCCATGCGCATCCAACTGAATTTCAAGTCGGGCAAGCCCGTCTACCTGCAGGTGGTGGACCAGGTGCGGGCCGCTGCCGCGTCGGGGGCCGTCCGGGAGGGCGAGCCCTTGCCCGCGATTCGCCCGCTCGCCGAGGCGCTGCGGGTCAACCGCAACACCGTGGCCAAGGCGTACGCCGAGCTCGAAAGCCAGGGCGTGATCGAGTCCATCGCCGGCAAGGGCTGCTTCGTCCGCGGCACCAATTCACCGTTCAACAAGGAAGTGCGCCGCGATCTGCTGACGCAGGACATCGACCAGGCGGTGGTGCAGGCGCACCACTTGCAGGTGGGCAAGGCCGAGTTCCTCCGGATCGCCGACCAGCGATTCGACCTGCTCCAACACCAGCGCGACCGCGCCGCGAGGTCATGACGCCCATGAATCCCGATATCCCCGTCATCGCCGTCGACCATCTCGTGCGCCGGTTCGGGCGCGCCGACGCCGTTGCAGGCCTCGACCTGCGCGTCCCCGCCGGCGGGTGCTACGGCTTCTTCGGCCGCAACGGCGCCGGCAAGACCACGACCATCAAGTGCCTGCTCAACCTGCTGCGGCCCACGAGCGGCGCGGTGAGGCTCTTCGGCCTCGACCCGACGCGCGACGAGGTGGCCGTCAAGTCGAGGCTCGCGTACGTGCCCGACACCGTGGCTTTCTATCCGTGGATGACCGTGCGCGACACCCTCGACTATTTCGCCTCGTTCCGCGCGCACTGGAACCGCGAGACCGAGCGCACGCTGCTGGACCAGTTCGGGCTCGACACGCGGCAGAAGACCAGCCACCTCTCGAAGGGCCAGCGCACGCAGCTCGCCCTCATCACGGCGATCTGCCCCGAGCCCGAGCTGCTCGTGCTCGACGAACCCACCTCCGGGCTCGACCCGATCGTCCGCCGCGAGTTCATCCAGACCGTCATCGGGGCCTACCAGGACGGCGATCCCGGCCGGCGCACGGTGTTCGTCTCGACCCACCTGATTGCGGAGTTCGAGGGGCTCATCGACCAGTTCACCATCATCGAGCACGGGCGCGGCGTGCTCACGATGGACGCGGACGCCGCTCGCGATCGCTACCAGCGCATCTACGCGCGCTTCTCGACCGAGCCGGATGCAATCGACCTGCCCGGCGCGCACGCGGTCCGGCAGCGGGGGCGAGAGGTCGAGGTGGTCGTCAATGGCAACTCGGCCGACGTGATGGCGCGGCTGCGGGCACGATCGCCCGAGGCGCTCACGAGCGAGGCGCTCACGCTGGAGGAGATCTTCGTCGCCACACTGCGGCCGGGAGGCATGGCGGCGTGACGCTCGCACCACCATTCCCGCCGGCGCTGACCAAGGAGATCCGCGGTGTCGGCACGACGTGGCTCGCAGCAGTGGCCGCCGTCATCGTGGCGGCCGCACTCGACGTGCCCTTCCTGCCGGGCATCGAGATAGCCGCGTACCTGCTCGGCACCGTGTCGCTCGGCGCGCTGTCGATGGGCCAGGAGTACTCCCATCGCACGCTGCCGCTGTGGCTGTCACAGCCCGCCCCGCGGGCGCGGTTGTTCGCCGTGAAGTTCGGCGTGCTCGCCGTGACGCAGGTCACCCTGGCGGCCATCGCGGTGCCCATGGTGGGCGTGAACGTTCCGGAGATGCCGCCGGTGTGGCTCGCGGTGCTGCCGCCGCTCTGCGGCATCTGCCTCGCGCCGTGGCTGACGATGGCGTTCCGCAGCCCTGTCGCCGGCGCCGCATTCACATTGGCGCTGCCCGGCACCCTCATGACCGGCTACGCAACGGCCCTCCTGCTCGCATACGGCCATCTGCCGTCGGGCGACGCCCAGATGCGCGTGCTCGAATGGGGAACGCTTGGCCTCTGCGCCATCGGCGCGAGCCTGAGCTGGCCAACGTTCGCCCGCCTCGAAGCCGTCGACGGGCCCGGCCCCGCGCTGGGCGTGCCGCGTTGGTTGGAACGACGCGCCGGTGCGGCGCCGGACTCGGCCGTGGAGCGGCGCCATCCCCTCTGGTTGCTGGCCCGAAAGGAACTGGACCTGCAGCGGATGACGTTTGCCACCTCGGGCTTCTACGGGCTCGGTTGGCTCGCCACCGTGGCGCTGACGTCCCGAGTGCCGGACGCCCCGGCCGTCCTCGGCGTGCTCACGGTGTTCTACGTCCTGGCGGTCCCTGTGCTGGCCGGCTCGCTCGCCAGCGCCGAAGAGCGCCAGTACGGCACGCTCGAGTGGCAGATGCTGCTGCCCGTCCCGGCCGCCACGCAGTGGCGGGTCAAGATCGCGGTCGTCTGGATGCTCTCGCTGCTGCTGGCGCTCGGCCTTCCCTCGGTGTTGTTGTCGTTGATCAACCCCGCCGACCCCATGGTCCAGCTCGCGCGGCTGCCATTCATCCTGGCCGTGGTCGCGATCGCCACGACGAGCCTCTACGTGTCGACGCTCTGCGCCAGCAGCCTGCGCGCGGCCCTGCTGTCGGTGCTGGCCCTGCTTGTGGCCATGCTGCCCACCTCCTACGTAGCGCGATGGCTGTTGGTGTCGGCCAGGCCCACGTCGCCGCTGCTGAGCGTCGAACGCCTGTGGAGAGCGGGCGGATTCGACCCGGCCGTTCTCGGCTGGCTGATCCTGGCGCTGCAGTTGCTGCTGGTCGCCGGCACGCTCGTGCCAGTGGTGCGCATCGCCCTGGGGAACCATCGCTCCGCCGAGCCCGGCGGGGCGCGCCCGCGGGCGCAGGCCGCGCTGGTGGTGGCCTGGCTGTCGGCCGGCGGGCTGGTGCTGTTTAGGACGGTCGTCCTTCCCTAGCAGGGGTTCGACGTGGTGCGGTCGTAATCGGCTGTGCCGTTACGGCACACGGTGTCGGCGTCGCCACCTCATTCCTGCCGAATTCCTCACGGCATGGCCCTTGCCTCTACACCGACTGGAGGGAAACCCATGAGCGAAGACTTCACCGGCAAGACCGTCGTCCCCCTCGGGGCCAGCCTCCAGCACATCGAGGTGCAGGCCACCCGGATGCACATCCGGGACCTGTCGATCGAGCGCGCCGGCATCGTGGAATACCTGAGGGGCATCTCGCCCGACAAGCAGGAGGTGGCGCTCGTCCATGCCCTCGAGGTGGGCGTTGCGGAGATCCAGGCGCGGCGCAAGCGCCAGCAGCCGCCGTCGTAGCGACGCTGGCCAGGCGCGTGTCAGTCGCGGAAGCATCGATGAGCTCGTGCCGCCGCCCATCGTAGCATCGTCCTCCAACAACAAGCGGCGGCGACGCGGGAAGCTGCGAAGGGCATGCCGCGCAAGGACCCGATTCGAGCTTGACGAACGCGTCCAATAGGCATGGAGTAGAGGGAGGAGGAGTGAGGCCTATGCGACGTCTCTCTATGCTCTTTTTGATTCTGGCGTTCGGACTGGTCGGTGCGGGTACCGCCTCGGCTCAGAACAAGGTCGTCGGTGCCGAGAAATGCGGCAAGATGTGCCATAAAGTGCAATTTGCGTCCTGGGCCAAGTCGAAGCACGCCCTGGACAAGGCCGAGGGCGCCGACTGCGAAACCTGCCACGGCCCCGGCTCGGCCTACATGCCGCTGTCGGTGATGAAGGATCCGGCCAAGTCGAAGGCCGCAGGCCTCATCGCCAAGCCCGAGAAGGCGGGGTGTGTGAAGTGTCACAAGGACGGCGTGAAGGACACGGACCTGCCGGAAGTGCACGCGCACAAGGCCAAAGGCTGATCGACGCACCGAACGGGCCCGCGCGTCCCCCGGGCCCGTGCTCCCCAGGTCACACTCTTTTCACAGGTCGGGTGTAATCCCGGCGCCACGGCCTTCGTATTCTCTTTTAGAGACGCCATCATGAAGGCTGCCGCTTGGACTGTGCTGCTGCTTGCCGCCATCGCCGGCGGTGTTTACTACTACCGCGCCGACGTGGGCGCGGCGCCCCCCCAACTGGTGTTCGCCCAGGTGACGCGCGGGTCGGTGGTGTCGACGGTTGACGCCACGGGCACGCTGCAGACGGTGGACACCGTGGAGGTGGGCACGCAGGTGAGCGGCACCATCTCGTCGCTCGGCGTCGACTTCAACGACACGGTGAAGCGCGGGCAGATCGTGGCCACGCTCGACCAGGCCATCTTCCTGTCCCAGATCGAGCAACAGCAGGCGCAGGTCATCCGGTTGCGCGCCGAGGAAGAGCGCGCGCGGGTGCAGCTGCTCGACGCCGAGACCAAGGCCAGGCGTGCCCGGCGCCTGGGCGAGGAAGAACTGATTCCCGTGAGCGATGTCGAGACGGCCGATGTGGCCGTGGAGCTGGCCAAGGCCAGCCTCAGGTCGGCCCAGGCGCAGTTGGCGCAGACCGACGCCTCCCTGGCCCAGGCCAAGGTGAACCTCTCCTACACGGTGATCAAGTCGCCGGTGGACGGCATCGTGCTGGGCCGCAACGTCGACGTGGGCCAGACGGTGTCGGCGGGCCTGCAGGCGCCCACACTCTTCGTGATCGCGCGCAGCCTCGACACGCTCGAGCTCGCGGCGAGCGTGTCGGAATCGGACGTGGGCCGCGTGCAGGCCGCGCAGGCCGTCAGCTTCACGGTAGACGCCTACCCGCAGGGCACCTTCACCGGCACCGTGCGCCAGGTGCGCCTCCAGCCCACCGTGGTGCAGAACGTGGTGAGCTACACCACCATCATCGACGTGCCCAACCCCGGCGGGCGGCTCAAGCCCGGCATGACGGCCACGCTCAGCATCGAGGTGGAACGCGCGGACGACGTGCTGCGGGTGCCGGCGGCGGCCACCCGCTTCAGGCCCACCGACGAAGTGCTCCTGGCCTACGGGGGCGCCATCGAGGCGGACGCGGCGAGCGGCAACCAGTCTCCCCCTAGCGCGAACCAGTCGCCCCGGGCGCCCGGGACGGGCGCTCGAGGGACCGCGAGGGGATTTGGCGGACCGGGCGGCCGGCCGGCAGGCGCGGGTGGCGGCGATGCCGCTGCGGCGCGGGCGTTCAGGCCAAGCGGCCAGGGCCCGGCCACGGTGTGGCAGCTGGTGGATGGCACGCTGCAGCCGGTGCGCGTGCGCGCCGGCCTGTCGGACGGCACGCTCGTCGCCGTCCTCGGCGGCCCGCTCACCGAGGGCGCGCAGGTGGTGACCAACGCGCTGGCCGCGACCACCACCGCGGCGGCGCCCGCCTCCGGGTCGCCCCTCGTGCCCAACATGCCGCGCCGGCCCGGCGGCGGCTCGCGGTGAGGAGCCGGCCATGAACGCGGGCACCGTCCTCAGCGTTGCCTTCGAAGCCCTCGCGCGCAACCTGTTGCGCTCGGCGCTCACCTCGCTGGGCATCATCATCGGCGTGGCGGCCGTCATCGTGATGATGGCGCTCGGCGCCGGGGCGCGCGCGTCGATTACCTCGCGCATCCAGAGCCTGGGCACCAACGTCATCACCGTGTCGGCGGGCTCGTTCCAGATGGGCGGCGTGCGGATGGGCGGCGGGGCCACCACCACGCTGACCGCGGCCGACGCCCAGGCGATTCTCGACGAGGTCCCCAACGTCGTGGCGGTGTCGCCGGGGCTCAACACGCGGCAGCAGCTCGTCGCCAGCGCCGGCAACTGGCAGACCCAGGTGCAGGGCGTGAGCGAGTCGTTGCCGCTGGTGCGCGCCTGGCCGGTGCAGATCGGCGCGTTCTTCGAGGCCAGCAGCGTGACGCGCGCCGACAAGGTGGCGGTGCTGGGCGCCGGCGTCCGCGATCAACTGTTCGGTGAGAACGCCGACCCCGTGGGGCAGATCGTGCGCATCGCCAACCAGCCGTTCCGCGTGGTGGGCGTCATGGGCCGCAAGGGGCAGTCGGCCATGGGCCAGGACCAGGACGACGCGGTGTTTGTGCCCTATACGACGGTGCAGAAGCGCATCCAGGGCGTGCAGCACGTGTCGAGCATCTCGGTGCTGGTGGCCGAAGGTACGCGGTCGTCCACGGTGTCGGCCGCCATCGGCGATCTGCTGCGGCGCCGCCACGGCCTGTTCCCCTCGGACCAGGACGACTTCATGCTGCGGACCCCCGAGGAGATGGCCACGGTGCTGACGCAGACCACCGACACCATGAGCTACCTCCTGGCCAGCGTGGCCGCCGTGTCGCTGCTGGTGGGCGGCATCGGCATCATGAACATCATGCTGGTGTCGGTCACGGAGCGAACCAAGGAGATTGGCCTGCGTCGCGCGCTGGGCGCGCGGCGCGCCGACGTGCTGAGGCAGTTTCTCATCGAGGCACTGGCGCTCAGCCTTGCCGGGGGCGCCGCGGGCGTCGCCCTGGGCGTGGGCGGATCGTGGGCCGTCAGCCAGGCGCTGAACTGGACCACGGCCGTGTCCACGCCGTCGGTCGCCATCTCGTTCGGCTTCGCGGCGCTCATCGGCGTCGTGTTCGGGTTTTTCCCGGCCCGCCGGGCGGCTGCGCTCAATCCCACCGAGGCGCTGCACTACGAGTAGGATTGGGCCATGCGGAAAAGGCTCCTCCCGATTTATCTGTGTTTCATCTGTGGCCTGTGTATCTGTGGCCCGGCCTGGGCCCAGCCGGTTGTCACGGTCGTGATCGAAACCACGGCCGGCACGATCACCGCGGAGATCGACCAGGCCCGCGCCCCGATCTCGGCGGCCAACTTCCTGCGCTACGTGGACCAGAAGATGTACGACGGCGGGCGCTTTCATCGCGCGGTGCGCCTCGACAACCAGGTGCGGCAGGACGTGAAGATCGAGGTCGTCCAGGCCGGGCGCGATCCTGAGCGCGCGAAGACCGAGAAGGGCTTCGGGCCGATCGCGCTCGAGCGCACGTCGGCGACGGGGCTGCGGCACGTGGACGGGACCCTGTCGATGGCGCGCAGCGGCCCAGACACGGCCACGTCGGACTTCTTCATCTGCGTGGGCGACCAGCCGTCGCTCGACTTCGGCGGCGCGCGCAACGCCGACGGCCAGGGCTTTGCCGCATTCGGGCGCGTGGTGGCGGGCATGGACGTGGTGCGGCACATCCAGGCCGGCGCCACCAACGACCGCGAGGCGTTGCTGGCCCCGGTCCGGATCGAACGGGCCTACAGAAGGTGAAAAGTGAAAGGTGAAAAGTAAAAGGGTTTCCTAAGTCCAGATCACCGGGACGCCGTACGGCTCGATGGCGCGGTCGTGCGTCACGAGCGTGGCTCCCTCGATCTGCGCCTGCGCGATGAGCAGCCGGTCGAACGGGTCGGCGTGGTGCACGGGCAGCTCCGCCACGCGGTCGGCGTGGACCAGCGACACGGGCAGCTCCGAAAAGTCATCCGCGCGCACGGTGAGATGGAACTTCTCGTCGAGGCGGATTCGGCCGAGCGCCGACTTGATGGCCACCTCCCAGCCGGAGACCGCACTCACCCACACCACCTCGGCCGTCGCAATGGCGCGGCGGGCCTCCCGCCCCAGGCGGGGGTCGTCGGTCTGCCACCAGAGGACGACGTGGGTGTCGAGCAGCAGCCTCATTCCACGGCGCCGCCGAAGCGGTTGAGCACGTCGGGCGGAAGCGGCGCGTCGAAGTTGTCGGCCACCCAGGTCTTGCCCTTGGCCCGACCGGGCCGCCGCCGGGCCGGCTGGCGGAAGGGCACCAGCTTGGCCATGGGCCGCCCGGCCTTGGCGATCACGATCTCGGCGCCCGCCGCCGCCTCGTCCACGAGCGCCGACAACTGGGTCTTGGCTTCGTAGAGGTTCATGCTCTTCACCACACCGCAACCCTACCATCGTCGCCAGTGTTGGTCAAGTTGGTCAATTCTCGGCGCGGACGTTTGGATCAGGGCGTCACGGTTGTGATCATCCACAGATTCCACCGATGACGCCGATTCTTCAGTACCGAGCGAGAGCCTCGCGGCGGCCCGGGGGCCGCAGCACGACGGGGGGGGCCCCCGGGGCGCGGGGGCGGGCCGCGGCGCCACCATTTTTGAGGTGTGCCGGGGG
>CAYJPQ010000001.1:77583-173899 GCA_964372085.1 uncultured Bifidobacteriaceae bacterium
CAACCCTACCATCGTCGTCAGTGTTGGTCAATTTGTTAAATCATCGGCGTGGCGCCTGCCTCTGGCAGGCGCCCGCGAGGCTCTCGCTCACGGAAATCTGCGTAACCTGTGTAATCTGTGGATCAACGAATCGGCGTCATCTCCCGTGGAGCACACATGCGTCGCCTGACGACAGCCCTTATCATCGCCATCCCCGCAGTCATCGGCGCCATCCTCTCCGCGCAGGGCAGGGGCGGCGGCGGCACGCGCATCGCGCCCGGTGAGGAGTGCCCGCCTGGCACCACCGAAACACGGCCCGGCAACTGCCAGCCGCCCGAGTTCCCGGCGCCCAGCATCCTCGACTACCGGCCGAAATCGACCCTGGTCACCGCCGAGCACAAGGTGCCGAAGGCGAAGTACCCGGTGGTCGACATCCACGGCCACGCGTTCGGCCTCGCCAATCCCGGCACCATGGACAAGATGGTAAAGGAGCTCGACGCGCTGAACCTGCGCCTGTACGTGAGCGCCGACAACTCATCGGGCGACCGCCTCACCAGCACGCTGGCGGCCATCAAGGCGAGCCCCTACAAGGATCGTTTTGCGCTGCTCGCTGGCGTCGACTTCCGCAATGTGGGGCCGGGGTGGGCCGACAAGGCCGTGAAGCAGCTCGAGGCCGACATCAAGGCCGGGGCCCTCGGCGTGGGCGAGGTCGGCAAGGGGTTCGGCCTGCAGATTCGCAAGGCCGATGGCAGCCGCCTGCACGTGGACGATCCCGAGCTCGACCCGCTGTGGGCGGCCTTCGCGCGGCTCGACGTGCCCGCGTTCATCCACACGGCGGAGCCGCAGGAATTCTTCCAACCGCTCGACATGAAGAACGAGCGCTGGCTCGAGCTGGCGCTCTTCCGCGAGCGCCGCAACAACCAGCCCGGGCAGGTGACCTTCGACGAGTTGATGGTGGAGCGGAACAACGTGTTCCGCAAGCACCCGAAGACGCGGTTCATCGCCGCCCACTTCGGCTGGCACGCCAACGACCTGGCCCGCGCCGCGAAGATGCTCGACGAGTTCCCCAACGTCACCGTGGAGCTGGGCGCCGTGCTCTACGACTTCGGCCGCCAGCCGCGCGCGGCGCGCGAGTTCTTCATCAAGTACCAGGACCGCATCCTGTTCGGCAAGGACTCGTACCAACCCAACGAGTACCCGTACTACTGGCGGGTGTTCGAAACCTCCGACGAGTACTTCGACTACTACCGCGGCTACCACGCGTTCTGGAAGCTGTACGGCATGAGCCTGCCGGATGACGTGCTGAAGAAGGTCTACTACAGAAACGCGCTGCGCGTGCTGAAGCTGCCCACGGCGGGCTGGCCCCAGTAGTCAGTCCTTCTTCGACACACCGTACAGCACGCGCCCGGGCCTGGCCGCGGTCATCGTGCCATTCTCGAACGCCACCTGGCCGTTGACGATCACCACGCTTACGCCCTCGGCGTAGCTGTGCGGCTTCTCGAACGTCGCGGTGTCACGCACCGTGGCCGGGTCGAAAATCACGATGTCGGCCTTGAGGCCCGTCCGCAGCACGCCGCGATCGCTCAGCCCGAGCCGCTGGGCCGGAAACGCCGACATCTTCTGGATGGCCGCCTCGAGGGGCAGGAGCTTCTTCTCCCGCACGTAGAGGCCCAGCACGCGCGCGAAGGTGCCGTAGCTGCGCGGGTGCGGGACGTTGCGCCCGAAGATCGGGATTTCGCCGTCGGAGCCAATCATCGTCGCGGGGTGGACGAGGATGCGCTCAAGGTCGGCCTCGCCGATGGCGTGGAAGATGCCGCTGCAGCCGCCCTGCTCCACGATCCACATGGCCGTCTCCGCGGCGTTCTCGAGCGTCACCTCCAGACCGCGGCCCTGCGTGATCTGGGCCAGGTTCTGGCCGGCCAGCTTCGGATCGAACCCACACGCCGACACCGACACGTTCTTGGGATCGCCCCCGCCCCGCTCGTCGCGGATGATGGCCACGCTCTCGGCCTTGATCTTCGCGCGCGTCGCCGGGTCCTTCAGCCGCGTCAGTGTCGACTCGCGGCCGCCTTCCTGCGCCCACGACGGCAACAGGGCCGCGCCGATGCTCGTGGCCGAGGCCGTGTAGGGATACTGATCGATGGTCGCATCCACGCCGCGCGCGCGGGCTTCGTCCACCATGCGGAGCGTCTCACGTGAACCGCCCCAGTACTTCTTCCCCACCACTTTGTGGTGGGTGATCTGGGTCGGCAGTCCGCCCTTTTCGCCGATGGCCACCGTCTCGCGCACGCTCTCGATGAGGCCCTTGGCCTCGTCCCGCATGTGGGAGATGTATATCCCGCCCAGGCGCCCGGCCACCTGGGCCAGCTCGATCACCTCCTCGGTCGGCGTGAACGCCCCCGGGACGTAGAACAGCCCCGAACTGAGGCCGAACGCCCCGTCTTCCATCCCCTGCGTGACGAGGGCGCGCATTCGGTCGCGCTCGGCCCGCGTCGCCGGCCGGTCCACCGCGCCCATCACTTCGCTCCTCACCGACCCCTGCCCGATGAACGTCGCGAAGTTGGGCGTGATGCGCGTGGCCTGCACCTTCGCCAGGAACGGCGCGATCGGAATCGGCGAGCTCCCGTCGGGGCCCTCGATCAGGGTCGTGACGCCCTGCCGCACGTAGTTGTCGGCGGTGGGCACCTCGAAGATGCCGCGGCGGGCGTGCGTGTGGATGTCGATGAAGCCCGGCGCCACCGCCAGGCCGCGCGCGTCGATCTCCCGGGCCGCCGTGCCGTCGATCCGGGGCGCAATCCGCGCGATCGTGTCGCCCCGCACCCCGATCTCGCCGCGATACCACGGGCTGGCCGTGCCATCGACGATGCGGGCGTTGCGGATGATCAGGTCGTAAGGCGCGCCGGCCTGGCCATGAAGCAGGACGGGGCCGGACAGGAGCAGAAGGAGAACGACATTCCGCACGCGCATGACCACCCTCACCCTTTCACTTTTCACTTTTCACCTTTGCTCCATCGGCACCCAGTTCTGCGGATACGCGGGCCCGGTGTAGTCGGCGCGCGGCCGGATCAGGCGGTTGTGGGTCAGTTGCTCCAGCACGTGCGCCGTCCAGCCGCTGATGCGGCTCACGGCGAAGATGGGCGTGTAGAGGTCGATGGCGATGCCCATTGTGTAGTACGCCGACGCTGAATAGAAGTCCACGTTCGGGTAGAGATTCTTCTCGGCCTTCACCATCGCCTCGATGCGCTCGCTCATGTCGAACCAGCGCGTGTCGCCCGCCTGCTGGCCGAGCGCCTTCGACATCTGGCGCAGGTGCGTGGCCCGGGGATCCCCGGTCTTGTAGACACGGTGGCCGAAGCCGCTGATCTTCTCCTTCCGCGCGAACTTCCCCTTCACGTAGGCGTCGATGCGCTCGGCCGGCGCGTCCGGGCCGATGTCGATCAGCATCTTCATCACCTCGGCGTTGGCGCCGCCGTGCAGCGGCCCCTTCAGCGTGCCGATGCCGGCGACGATGGCCGAGTGGACGTCGGTGAGCGTGGCCGCCGCCACGCGCGCCGCGAAGGTGGACGCGTTCAGCTCGTGGTCGGCATGCAGCGTCAGCGCCACATCCATCGTCTTGATGTGCATCGCGCTGGGCCGCTGGCCGGTGAGCATGTAGAGGAAGTTGGCCGCATGGCCCATGGCCGGATCGGGGGCGATGGGGCCGCCGCCCTGCTGCATGCGCCCCCACGTGGCCACGAGGCTGGCAATCTGGCCGGTGAGCCGCACCGCCTTGCGATAGGACGCCGCCAGTGAGTTGTCGGAGGCATCCGGATCGTAGTGGCCCAGGGCGGAGGTGAGCGTGCGCAGCGCGTCCATGCCGTCATTCCCCAGCGCGGATGCCGCGCTGGGGGCCCCGCCGCCCGGCGGCAACATGTTCATCAGCCGGATGATGGCCTCGGGCAGCGGGCGAGCGGCGGCGAGCTGCGACTGCAGGTCGCCCAGCTCAGCGCGGTTGGGCAGCCGGCCGTGCCACAGCAGGTAGCACGTCTCCTCGAAGGTGGCGTGGCGCGCCAGGTCGTGAATGTCGTGGCCGCAATAGGCAAGCACGCCCCGGTCGCCATCCAGAAAACAGATGCGCGACGAGGTCGCGACGACGTCTTCGAGCCCGCCCTTGGGTTTTGCTTCTGCAGCCATACGGACGATTCTATCCGAAGGGCTGACGGCTTACGGCTTCGGCTCGGGAATCGGCTTCCCGTTGATGTCCACGAACGTAGCGTTGGTGAAGGCGCCGAGCTGGTCCTTCACCTTCGCGTAGTCGCCCACGATCACCACCACCGAATCCTCGGATCCCAGCAGCATCTCGGCGCCGGTCTTGATGGCCTCGGCCGACGGCTGCGAGATCTTGTCCTGGAACGTCTCGGGGTAGTCGGTGGGCAACCCGAACGTGTGCACCGTGTTCACCGTGTTCGCAAAGCCACTCTGGGTGGCGTTTTGCAGCAGGAACACGCCGCGCGAGTACTGCTTGGCGTCGGAGAGCTCCTCGGTCTCGGGCCCGCCCGCTCGCAGCTTGTCGATCTCCCCGTAGATCTCCTTGAGCGTGGCGCCGGTCACGTCGTTGCGCACGTCGGCCACGGCGCGATAGAAGCCGCCCTCGGCCATGGCCTGGAAGATGGATCCGGGCGAATAGGTGTAGCCCTTCTCCTCGCGGATGTTCCGCACCAGACGCGAGTCGAACGCGGCGCCGTAGATCTGGTTGGTGAGCTGCAGCGTGAACCACCGCTCATCGTCGCGCCGAATCGCGAAGTTGCCCACCGAGATGGACGACTGCACGCTGTTGGGCCGCTGCACGAACACGAGGCGACGGCCCTTCATCACGGGCATGGCCGAGGCCTTGGGCTCGGGCACCGCACCTCGCTGCCAGCCGCCAAACGCCTGCTCGGCGGCGGCAAACACCGCCTCGGGCGCGGCATCGCCAATCACCACCAGGAAGGCGTTGTTCGGGCGGTAGTAGGTCGTGTGGTACTCGACGATAGACGGGCGGTCGATGGCGGGGAGCGTCTCGAGCGTCGCCCCCGTGCGCGCGTAGGGATGGTCGCCAAAAAGAGACTGGCGGAACATCTTGTTGGACACGAACTGCGGCGAGGCCAGTTGCGCCTGCAGTTGCTGGGTCATGTTGGCCTTGAGCAGGTCCACCTCCGCCTGCGGGAAGGTGGGGTGGCGCACCACGTCGGCGATGAGCGCCAGCATCCGCGGCATCGATTCCGCCAGCCCGCGCATCTGGAACGTGGAAGCGTCCTGGCCCGCGGCGCCCGAGAGCGACGCGCCCAGCGCGAACACCTCGCGCTTGAGCTGTTCGCTCGACCGCGTGGCGGTGCCTTCCTGCGCCGAGTCGGCCACGAACTGCGCGAGGCCCGCCTTGGCGGGCGGATCCACCGCCAGCCCCGCCTTCACGGTGAGCATGGCCGTGACCTTCGGCACGGTGGGGTAGCGGACCGCGATCACGCGCAGGCCGTTGGTGAGCGTGCGCTCCACCCGCGGCGGCGGGGCAAAGGGCTTCTCGGGGCCTACCTCGGGCTTGGGCAACGCCTGCGCGGAGGCGAGGCCGGCCGCGGCGACAAGTCCCGCCAGGGTGAGCGAAAGCGTGCGGCGCATCACTGGACACCTCCCGCCGCCGGCTTGGCCAGGGGGCGGCTGTCGATCGACGTGCGGTTGGCGGGCACCAGCCAGCGCCCGGCGGCGGCCTTCACGTCGTCCACGGTCACCTTGTCGAGTTCATCGAGGATGGTGTTGATGCGGCCCGGGTTGTCGTCGAAGAGGGCGAAGGCCGCCAGCAGGTTGGCGCGCCCGAACCGCGGCATGCCGCCGCTTTCGAGCTCGTCGAGAAAGGCCGAGCGGATGGCCGTCTTCGCCTGCTGCAGCTCTCCCGGCGTGACGCCCTTGTCGCGCACCTCGGCCAGCACGCTCTCGATGGCGGCCAGCACCTGGTCAGCCGTCTTGTCGTTGAAGTAGTCCACGCGCATCGTGTAGAGCATGGGGCCCTTCATGTCCCAGTTGCTGCCCAGGAAGTTGAAGCCGCCGCTCGAGGCCATGGCCAGGCGCTCGTCGCGCACGAGCTTGCGATACATGCGGGCGCTGTCGTCGCTGTTGAGCAGCGGATCGAGCACGCTCAGGGCGAAGAAGTCTTTCGTGAAGCGCGGGGGCAGGTGCCAGGCCGCGGCCATGGCGGGCGTGCGGGCCAGCTTGTCTTCGCGGGTAGAGTGCTTCGGCGCGGTTTGCGGCGGCTCGGACAAATCGGCCGGCGGCGGCGGCGGCTGGCGCGGGATGGAGCCGAAGTGCTTCTCGGCCAGCCGGCGCACCTCGGCGGCCGTGGTGTCGCCCACCACCACCAGCACCGCGTTGTTGGGCGCGTAGTACGTCGTGAAGAAGCCGCGCACGTCCTCGAGCGTGGCGGCCTCGAGCTCGGTGAGGTCGCCGTAGAAGTTGTGGGCGTTGTGCCAGTTGGTGTTGGCCCGCTCCCAGATCTCGATCCAGTCGAACGCGCCGTGCGGCTGGTTGAGCACGTTGACGCGCACCTCCTCGCCCACCACGTTCTGCTGGTTCTTGAGGTTCTCGGCGCTCACGTCGAGCGAGCGCATGCGGTCGGCCTCGAGCCACAGCGCGCGCTCCAGCGCGTTGGCGGGCAGGGCCTGAAAGTAGTTGGTGTAGTCGAAGCGCGTCGAGCCGTTGACGACGCCGCCCGCCTCCTGCATCAGCGAGACGTGCTCCATCTTCTTCACCTGCGCCGAGCCCTGGAACATCATGTGCTCGAAGAGGTGGGCGAAGCCCGTGCGCCCCCTGGGCTCCACGCGGAAGCCGATGTTGTACATCACCTCCACCAGCACCACCGGGGCGGCGTGGTCTTCGCTGACCACCACCTTCAGCCCGTTGGGCAGCGTGAAGTCGTCCACGGGCACCGTGAAGCCCTGCGCCGATGCCGGCGGCGCGGCCATCGCCAGCAGCAACGCCGCCAGCAACCCAATCCATCGTGTTCGCATATCGGTCCTTTTCATCCCAGGAGGTATAGACGTGCAAAGGGTGGCGACGGTTTCCCTTCCCCGGCCCTTCAATGCTAGCGTCATCTCCACATGTCCGAGCTGTTCGATGTGCTGATCACGGGGGCCCAGGTTGTCACTGGTCCCACCATTGGCCCCGCCACGCTCGCGATGGCCGACGGCCGCATCGCCGCCATCCTGGACGCCGACGCCCGTCCGCCGGCCGCCGGCATCGTCGACGCCAGGGGCTTGCACGCCCTGCCCGGCCTCATCGACACGCACGTCCATACGCGCCATCCCGGCATCGCCGAGCGCGAGGACTTCCGGTCGGGCACGGCCGCAGCCGCCGCCGGGGGCATCACCACGCTCTTCGAGATGCCTATTTCCAAGGTGCCGGCCAACAGCGGCGACGGGGTGCGGCGCCGCGTGGCGGCCATGACGCCGGAGGCCCACATCGATTTTGCGCTGTATGGGGGCGCCGGGCACGAGAACCTGCACGATATCGCGGGGCAGGCCGCAGCCGGCGTGGCGGCCTTCAAGACCTTCTTGCAGCCGCCCCCGCCCGCGCGCCTCGACGAGTTCGTCGGCCTGTGGTGCACCGACCATGCCGCCCTGCGGGGCGTGATGGCCAACGTGGCGGCCACCGGTTTGCGGCACTGCTTCCACTGCGAAGACGCGCCGATGTTCCAGTCGCTGCAGGCGGCGCTCGCGGCGGCCGGCCGGTGCCGCGGAAGGGCCCACGCCGACAGCCGTCCCCCCATCGTCGAAGAGGTGTCGGTGGCGATCGTGCTGGCGCTGGCGGCGGAGTGCGGCGGCCCGGTGGGCGTGGTGCACTGCTCCAGCGCCCGGTCCGCCCAGCTCGTGGCCGAGGCGCGTGCGCGCGGCCTCGACGCCACGGTGGAGACCTGCCCGCCATACCTGTTCTTCACGGACGAGGCGCTCGATCGGATCGGCCCGTTCGCCAAGTGCAATCCACCCCTGCGCTCGGCCGAGGGCGTGCAGGCGCTGTGGCGCACGCTCGAGGCCGGCCAGGTCGACTACATCGGCACGGACCATTCGCCGTTTCTCGAGCACGAGAAGTCGGCCGCGGCCGACGACATCTTCAAGGCGCCGCCCGGGTTGTGCGGGCTCGAGGTGATGGCGCCGCTGATGCTCACCGCCGTGGCCGAAGGACGACTGTCGCTGCCGCGCATGGTGGAGTTGTGCTCCACGCGGGCCGCCCGGGTCTTCGGGCTCGCGCAGAAGGGGCGCATCGAGGTGGGCGCCGATGCCGACCTCACGCTGGTGGATCTCGACGCGGCCTGGACCTACGACAGCCGGCAGGCCCTCACGAAGTCGCGCGCCAACATGGCCATCTACGACGGATTCGCGATGCGGGGCCGGGTGGTCTCGACGTTCGTGCGCGGTGTGCGCGTGTTCCACGAGGGCCAGGTCACCGGCGCGGCTGGCCACGGTCGCTTCGTGAGGCCCGCATGAAGCCCGTCCTGGGCATCGTCACCATCGGGCAGACGCCACGTCCGGACCTGGCGGAGGCGTTTGGCGCCGAGGCGCCGCACGCGGAGATACGAGTGGCCGGCGCGCTCGACGGCATCTCCCCTGACGACCTGGCCGCCCTTCAAGACCTCAGGACCTCAAGACCTCAGGACCTCGAGTATCCCCTCCTCGTGCGCCTGGCCACCGGCGTGCACATCGAGGTGCCGCTGGCGCGCCTGGCGCCACGCGTCACGGCCGCCGCGCGCATGCTGGCCGCGGATGGCGCGGCGATGATCGTCATCGCGTGTGCGGGCGCGTTTCCTGACGTGCCGTGCCCGGTTCCGGTGCTGCTCCCTGGCCGCATCGTGCCCGCGGTAGCGGGCGCGCTCAGCCGTACGCGTCGCGTCGGCATCGTCACCCCCAACCGCGCGCAAGCGCCGTATGCCGAGCGCAAGTGGCGGGAAGACGGCTTCGAGCCGACGGTCACGTGGGCGTCGCCCTCACGAGACGACGAGATGGCGCGCGCCGCAGACGAGCTGCGCGCCGCAGACATCGATCTCATCGTGATCGATTGCATGGGGCACGCCGACGATGCGCGGAGGGCGATGGCGAAGTGGACAGGCCGGCCGGTGGTCGCGGCGCAGTCGCTGGTGGCGCGGGTGGCCGGGGCGATGGTGTGATTCGGCGCCTTGCCAAGTGGGCGGTTCCCACATTGACCAAGGTGGAAGGCGGGGCTAGACCGCGCGGGGGTTGCGAGGGGTGCGGTATCCCCTCACCGTCTTGCCACAGATGACACACAGAAGGCCGTGGTCTCAAGGGCTGGCCTTCTGTAGTTCTGTCGGTGTTTCATCTGTGGCCCTGATGTCTTGTCCGTGGCCTTGATCCGTCGTTGTCGCCAGCTTCTTGGTTGGTGGGCGGTAACCCGGGAGGAGGGGCCCGGCGGATGACCGCGGGTCCGGCGGAAGCCGAACACTACGGCAGTTGTGCATCGTGCACGATCCGGCCGCCCACCATGGTGAGCCGGATCCGCCCCTTCAGCAGGTCCTCCGGCTTGGTTGATCCCACGACCAGCGGATCAATGTCCATCACCGTGATGTCGGCCGCGCGTCCCGCGGCCAGAGTGCCGCGGTCGGCCTCGGCAAACGCGGCGTAGGCGGCCCACGTGGAGTAGCCGCGCAGGGCCTCCTCGGGCGTCATGCGTTGGGCTGGGAACCACCCGCCCTCGGGCTGCAGCGTCTTGTCGCGGCGCGTCACCGCCGAGTGCAGGCCATAGAAGATGGTGTGGTCTGAGCCGACAAGATCCGAGTTGAAGATCAGGCGGACGCCGCCCTGGCGGAACGTGCGCCACGCGTAGGCGCCCTTCACGCGATCGGCGCCGAGCCGCACTTCGGCCCAGGGCCGGTCCTCCACCGCGTGCGGCGGCTCCATCGATGCGATCACGCCGAGCGAGGCAAACCGCCTGAAGTCGTCGGGGTGCACCACCTGCGCGTGCTCGATGCGGTTGCGGTGGTCGCGCACCGTGGCGTCGCGCGCCTCCACCGACTGGATGAAGTCGAGGGTCTCGCGGTTGCCGGCGTCGCCAATGGCGTGAATGCCCACCTGGAAGCCGGCCAGCATCATGTCGGCCACCAGCGCCTGGTCGAAGCCGTAGTTGCCGCCGCTCACGCCGCGGTGGCCCTTCTGGTCCGCGTAATCGTCGATCAGGCGCGCGCCGCGCGAGCCAAGTGAGCCGTCGTAGTAAGCCTTCACCGACCGCACGGTGAGCATGGCGGCCGGGTCGAGGCGGGGGCCCTTCTGCAGCCACGCGCGGCTGAGCGCCGTGTCGCGCGCCGACAGCATCGCGTACACGCGCACGGGCAGCTCGTTGGCGGCATCCAGCGACTCGAACGCCGTCATCAGCTCGGTGTCGGCGCCGGCCTCATGCACGCCGGTGAACCCGTCGCGCGCCATCCGCTTGAGGCCCGCCAGCACCCAGGCGCGGGCCTGGTCCGGCGTCGGCGGCGGAATGGCCGACTCCAACAGCGTGACCGCGCGGTTCAGCAGCGTGCCCGAGGGCTCACCGTTTGCGTCCTGCAAAATCTCGCCGCCCACCGGCGCCCTGGTAGCGCGCGTGATGCCGGCCTTCTCGAACGCCAGCGTGTTGCCCCACACGGCAAACCCGTGCAGGCTGTCGAGCACCACCGGGTGGTCGGGCACGCGCTCGCTCAGCAGCCGCAGGGTGGGATAGCGGCCGGCCCATGCACCCTCGTCCCACCCGCGTCCCACCACCCACTCGCCCTTGGGCACCGTGGCCGCGTACGCCGCGGCGCGCTCGACGGCTTCCTCTTCGGTGGCGACGCCGGTGAGATCCAGCTGCGTCTCGGCCTGGCCGAGTTCCCGGATGTGCACGTGCGAATCCACGAGGCCCGGCATGGCCGTCGCGCCCTTCAGATCCACGACGCGCGTGGAAGGGCCGCGGTAGGCCTCGGCCTCCTGCGACGGGCCGGTGAAGACGATGCGGCCGGCGCGGATGGCGACGGCCTCGGCATCGGGCCGCCAGCCCTCGGCGGTGTGTGGGGCGTTGGCGGCGGGCGTGCCGTCAGCGGCGGGGTCGTCCCAGGCCAACGTGTAGACGCGGCCGTTGGTGAGCAGGGTGTCGGCGGGCTCTACCGCGGGCGCGCTGGTGCACGCGGCCGCCCACACGAGCGCGCAACCAACGGTCAGTCTGCTTGGAAGAATGGTCATCGAGGCCCCTAGACGCAGAAGGGCGGCCACCCGGCCGCCCCCCACTCTGAACTCTGAACTCTGAACTCTTACGCCTCTTTCCCCTGCGCCACCTGCACGACGGCGTCGCCGCCGTACTGCTGGAACAGCGAGAGGAGGCCGGTGTAGAGGAAGCCCACCTGGAAGAGCATCAGGAACGGCACCGTGCCGTAGATGCCGTTGGCGAGCGCGTAGAAGAGCGTGGCGGTGAAATAGAGGCCCAGCGCCAGCTCGATCATCGGCTGGACGGCCACCGACTGGCGGTACTTCTTGCCGCTCCACTCGTCGCCGTTGGCCTCCACGGCGTACTTCGGCGTGCGGACGAACTCGCTGGGCTTCCCGAACAGCGCCTCGAACACGGCCTTGGTGTTGTTCACGGCGAGGCCGATGCCGATGGACATCAGCAGCGGCAGGTACTTGAGCCGCTCGGTCCACGTCTTCGGGTACAGCTCGCGCTGGCACACCATGTAGAAGTTGGCCACCGACGCCGTCGCCGCGAAGAACAGCGGGATGTCGATGAGCAGCATCTCGTACCACCCCATGTTGTAGCGGATGATCATCGAGGGCGCCATCAGAATGGACAGCACGCACATCAGCGGGTAATTGAAGTTGGCCGACAGGTGGAAGAACGCCTCGGCCTTCACCTTGAAGGGCTGATCCGACTGCAGGATGCGCGGCATCAGCTTGAGGAAGGTCTGGATGGAGCCCTTCGCCCAACGGTGCTGCTGCGACTTGAAGGCGTTCATCTCCACGGGCAGCTCGGCCGGCGCCACGTGATCCTGGATGAAGACGAACTGCCAGCCCCGCAGCTGCGTGCGGTAACTCAGGTCCAGATCCTCGGTGAGCGTGTCGTGCTGCCAGCCGCCACCGTCGGCAATGGCGGTCTTGCGCCAGATGCCCGCGGTGCCGTTGAAGTTGAAGAACAGCCCGGCGCGATTGCGGCTGCCGTGCTCGAGCACGAAGTGCGCATCGAGCAGCACGCTCTGGATCTTGGTGAGGAGCGAGTAGTCCTCGTTGATGTGGCCCCAGCGCGCCTGCACCAGCGCCACCTTGGGGTTCGAGAAGAAGTGCACCGACTGCATCAGGAAGTCGGGCTTGGGGATGAAGTCGGCGTCGAAGATGGCCACGAACTGGCCGCGGGCCACCTTGAGCCCCTCTTCGAGCGCGCCCGCCTTGTAGCCGGTGCGGTCTTCACGGTGGAGGTACTTGATGTCGACGCCCTGCGCGGCGTGCCGGCGCACCGCCAGCTCGGCGATCTGCCGCGTTTCGTCGGTGGAGTCGTCCAGCACCTGGATTTCCAGCAGCTCGCGCGGGTAGTCGATCTGGCACACCGCGTCCACCAGCCGGTCCACCACGTACATCTCGTTGTAGAGCGGCAGCTGGATGGTGACGACCGGCAGCGGGTCGAGGGTGAAGTGAGGAACGGGCTGCTCGTGCTTGTGCTTCATGTAGGCGTACACCAGGTAATACCGGTGCCATCCATACACGGCCAAGATCAGCAGCACGAAGAAGTACGATGCGAGAATGAGCGTTTCGACTGGCGTCATCTATGATGAGGCTTCAGGCCCTTGAATCCAAACAGGCATTATACGCAGCCAATTCCCTTAAAGTCAACGAAACACGGGCGATAGCACGATGACACCGGCAGAACTCAGGCATATTCTCGACAGCGTCCGCGAGGGGCGGATTGACCCCGCGCGGGCCCACGAACAGGTGCTCGCGGCCCTGCGGGACCAGCCCTACACCGACCTGGGGTTTGCCAAGGTCGACCATCACCGCTCCGTCCGGCAGGGCTTTCCCGAGGTGATTCTCGGCCTGGGCAAGACGCCCGAGCAGATTGCCACCATCGGCCGGCAGATCGTCGACCGCGGGCATCCCTTGCTGGTGACCCGCGCCACCGAGGAGGCCTGGGCGCTGCTCCACGCTGGGCTTCCCGATGCCGAGTTCCACCCGGTGGCCCGCGTCATCACGGTGCGCCGCCCGGCGCCCGAGGGCCACGGCACCATCCTGCTGGCCACCGGAGGCACCGCCGACCTTCCCGTGGCCGAGGAGGCCGCCGTCACGGCCGAGCTGATGGGCAACCGCGTCGACCGGCTCTACGATGTGGGCGTGGCGGGCATCCACCGCGTGCTGAGCGAGCGCGCGCGCCTCGAAACCGCCCGCGTCATCATCGTGGTGGCCGGCATGGAAGGCGCGCTGCCGAGCGTGGTGGCCGGCATGGTGAACGTCCCGGTGGTCGGCGTGCCCACCAGCATCGGCTATGGCGCCAGTTTCGGCGGCATCGCGGCGCTGCTCGGCATGCTCAACTCGTGCGCCAACGGCGTGAGCGTGGTGAACATCGACAACGGCTACGGCGCCGGGTGCATCGCCAGTATGATCAACCACCTGTAACACGTACGGGCCACAGAGGCACAGAGACACCGAGAACAACACATTCAAGGGCAGCCACGAAGACACGAAGCACACGAAGACCATTCTGGATTCCTCTGTGTCTCTGTGGCCCGTACGTGATTAATGTTGGCAACCCGCACCCTCGAGTTCGATCGCATCGTCGACGCCGTCACCGCGCTGGCGCTGACGCCGCTCGGGTCGGCGGCGCTCGCCGAGCTGGCGCCCTCCACCGATCCGCGGGTGGTGGCGCAGGCGCAGGCCGGCACCACCGAGACGGTGGCCTTCCTCGAGCGGCACCAGCTCTTCCCGCTCCGCGCGGGCGAGGCGCTGCCCGAGACGCTCGAGGCGCTGGCCGGCGAGGGGCGTCCGCTCGAGCCGTTGCAGCTCCGCGGGCTCGCCGACTTCGTCGACTCGGTGGATCAGACGCGCGCGGGCATCCTGCGCGCGGGCGCCGACTTTCCCATCTTGGGCGGCCTCGCCCGCCAGGTGGCGTCGTTTGCTGACGAGGTGACCGCCGTCCGCCGCGCCATCGACGCCGGCGGCGAGGTGCAGGACGAGGCCAGCCCCGAGTTGCGGCGCATCCGCAACGAGCTGCGACAGAAGCGGGGCAAGCTGCGCGGCACCCTGGAATCGTTCACCCGCGGCAAGGACACCTCCAAGTACCTGCAGGACGAGGTGGTCACCGAGCGCAACGGCCGCTTCGTGCTGATGGTGCGCGCCGAGCACCGCGGCCACGTGCCCGGCATCGTGCACGGCAGCTCCGCCAGCGGCGCCACGCTCTTTCTCGAGCCGGCCGCCACCGTCGAACTCAATAACGACATCGTCGAGCTCGAGGAGAGGGAGCGGGCGGAGATCTTCCGCATCCTGTTGGAACTCACCGACCGCTTCCGCCACCGGCCGGCCGACCTGCGCGTGCTGCGGGAGGTGGCCTCGGCCGTGGACGTACTGCAGGCCAAGGCCCGGCACAGCGCGCGGGTGAACGGCATCGAGCCGGCGTTCACGGCCGACACCTCCCTGGAGCTGACCGGGGCGCGGCACCCGCTGCTCGAGCGCGCCGTGCCGGTGGACGTGCGCCTCGACCCGCCCAACCGCGTGCTGCTCATCACGGGCCCCAACACGGGCGGCAAGACCGTGGCGCTCAAGACGGCGGGGCTCTTCGCGCTGATGGCCCAGGCGGGCCTGCACGTGCCGGCCGCCACCGCGCGGCTGCCTGTGTTCCGCAGCGTGTTCGCCGACATCGGCGACGAGCAGTCGATCACGGCGAGCCTCAGCACCTTCTCGGCGCACATCACCAACCTGGTGTCGATGGACCGCGAGCTGGCGCTGCCCGCGCTGGTGCTGCTCGACGAGGTGGGCACCGGCACCGATCCCAACGAGGGCGGCGCCCTGGCCACCGCCATCGTGCAGCACTTCCGCCAGCGCGGCGCGCTGGTGGTGGCCACGACGCACTTCGACGCGGTGAAGACGTGGGGCATCGGCACCGAGGGCGTGGCGGTGGCGGCGTTTGCCTTCGACCCGCAGGACTTCGCGCCCACCTACCGCCTGATCTACGGCGCGCCCGGGCGCAGCCTCGCCATTGAGATGGCGCAGCGGCTGGGGCTGCCTGCCTCGGTGGTGACGGCGGCCCGCGGCCTCCTCAGTGACGACCAGAAGCGGCTGCAGGCGCACCTGTCGCGCATCGATGCGCAGGCGCGCGCCCTCGAGGCCGACCGCGTGAAGCTGGAACGCGATCGCCGCACGCTCCACGAGGCCACCGCGGCCCTGCAGCAGCGCGACCGATCGCTCACCGAGCGCGAGGAGGTGTTCAAGAAGCGCCTCAACGAGCGGCTCGACGATCGGCTGCGCCAGGCGCGCCGAGAGATCGACAGCGTCATCGAGCAGATGCGCGAGAAGTCGGACGCGCTGGTGGAGAAAGCCAGCCTGCGCGCCGCCCTCAACACGGGCGACGCCGGCGCCGTGCGGGGCGAGGCGCGCAGCGCGATTGACCGGATCGTGGACGGGCTGCGGCACTTTGGTGCGGCCGGGGCTGAAGCCCCGGCGACACCCGTCGTCGGCTCCAGGGTGGCCATCGGCGGGATGGGCCTCGAAGGCGTCGTCGTGTCGATCGACGGCAACCAGGCCGAAATCGACATGCGCGGCAAGCGCGTGCGGGCGAAGGTGAAGGAACTGCGGGTGCTGTCGGCTCCTCAGGGCGCCCCGCCGTCGCGCGAGGCCTCGGCCGGGCAAGCCCCGCAGGGCAGGGTCCGAGTCACTGTCGACCTCGCGCCGCGCGAGGGCATGCTCAGCGAGCTGAAAGTCATCGGGATGACCGTGGACGAGGCCATCGACCGCGTGGCGCGCTTCCTCGATGACACGCTCGTCACCGGCATCCAGGAGGTGCGCATCGTCCACGGCCACGGCACGGGACAGTTGCGCAAGGGCCTGCACGCGTACCTCAGGACGAACCCGCTCGTGCGGAAGTACTACGCCGCCCCGGAGAACCAGGGCGGGGGCGGCGCCACGATCGTGGAGCTCACCGAGTAGGCGGGAGCACGCCCACCCCGACCGACGAGGGCAGGGCCTTGGTGCGGAAGACGCGCTGTGTCGTCGTCCGGAAGTCCGCCTCGCCCGCCTGGTAGATGTTGAGGAAGGTGCCGGGGTTGATATCGATGAGCGGGAACCACGTGCTCTGGATCTGCACCATGATGCGGTGGCCGCGCCGGAACGTGTGGAACAGGTCCGACACCTCGAACTCCACCTTCGTCGGCACGCCGGGTTCGAAAGGCTCGGGCCGCTCGAGGCTCCGGCGGAACTTGCCGCGCATCACCTCGCCGCGCACGAGCTGCTGGTAATCCCCGAGCGGGTTCAGGAGATTCCCCGTCACATCGGGATAGCGGCTCGGGTACACGTCGATGAGCTTCACCACGAAGTCCTGGTCGGTGCCGGTCGTCGACACGCTGAGGCTGGGCCGGATGGGGCCGGCGAGGGTGATGTCCTCGGCGAGGGCGTCGGTCTGGTACACCAGCACGTCGGGGCGGCGCGCGGCGTGGCGCTGGTCATCCACCATGTAGCGCTGCTCCATGCCGCGGTAGATGCCGGGGGTGAGCGGCACGGGCCGCTTCGGGTCGGTCGTGTACTCGTCGTAGCCGGGCGCGGCATCGGCGGCGGGCGGGTCGAACGACAGGCGTCCCCCCGCGTGCAGGTAGAGCGCGCGGGCCTGCACGGTCGCCGGCGGCCACTCCGCGAACTGCCGCCACTGGTTGGCGCCGGTCTCGAAGACGGTGGCCTCGGGCAGCCGCATCGGCCCCTTGTCCTTGAGGTAGTGGTTGAAGAACGGCAGCTCGACGTGCCGGCGGTACCACTCGGCGGTGTTGGCGTCGAAGCGCACGTCGCCGAGCGTGTCGCCGTTTCCCCGCGCCCAGCCGCCGTGCACCCACGGCCCCATCACGAGGGTGTTCGGGACGCCCGGGTTCTGCCGCTCGGTGCTGCGGTACACGGCGAGCGCGCCGTACAGGTTCTCGGCGTCGTACCAGCCGCCGACGGTCATCACGGCCGCGCGCACGTTCTTCAGGTGCGGGTTGATGTCGCGGGCCTGCCAGAACGCATCCTTCGCGTCGTGCTCCATCATCTGGTTCCAGAACGGCATCTCGCGCTTGAAATGGCGCTCGTTGGCGTTCCGGACGGGGCCCAGGTTCAGGTAGAACTGGTAGCCGTCGTTGGTGCCGAGGTCGATGGGCGTGCCCGATCTGACCGGCGACGGCCGCGTGAACGGCCAGCCGTTGCCCGCGAACCAGCCAAAGGCGTGCGCGATCAGAAACGCGCCGTTGTGGTGCCAGTCGTCGGCCGAAAACCAGTCCGACACCGGCGCCTGCGGCGAGGCCGCCTTGAGCGCCGGGTGCGAATCGATCATGCCGGCGGCCGTGTAGAAGCCCGGATACGAAATCCCCCACATCCCGACCCGGCCGGTGTGGTTGTCGACGTGCGTCAGCAGCCACTCGATGGTGTCGTAGGTGTCGGTGCTCTCGTCGATGTCCTTCGGCCCGGCCTTGCGGGTGAGGTGCGGGCGCATGTCGTCGAAGGCTCCCTCCGACATCCATCGCCCGCGCACGTCCTGGTACACGAAGATGTAGCCCTCGTCGGCGAAGAGCGGCGACGGCCCCACGCCGGACCGGTACTGGTCCGACCCGTACGGCGCCACGCTGTAGGGCGTCCGCGAGAGCATGATGGGGTACGCCGTCGAGCGGTCCTTGGGCGTGTAGATGGAGGTGAACAGCCGGACCCCGTCCCGCATGGGGACGTAGATCTCCTGCTTGGTGTAGCGCGCCTTGACCTGCTCCAGCCCCTGCGGCTGGAGCGGAATCGCGGCGGCCAGCGCGAAGGCGACGATGAGCGCGAGACGAGAGAGATGGCGAAGCGGCATAGGGATCCCCACGACAACACCGGCGGTGGCGGCTGGCCAGCAGTATACCCGCGGCGGTCGGCGCGCGCGGACGGGCGCCGGGCGCGGTACAATGCGTGATCGATTCCATGGCGACCCGGCTGTCCCCTGCCGGCCGCCCGTGTCCGGCCGCACCGATGTCCAGAATCACGCTGCTCGCTGCCCTGCTCGCTTCGCACGTCGCCGCCTCGGCCGCCGCCGCCCAGCTGGCGGACACCCGGGACGGGGCCACCCCGCCAGGGTCGGCCGCCGCGCGCTCTCCTGACGGCCGGCTGCTCGTCGTGGCGGCGGAGACCGCCTCGCCCGTGGTCGTGGACGGCGCGCTCGACGAGGACGTGTGGCAGCGGGCGCAGCCGGTGGGCGGGTTCGTGCAGAGCGAACCGCGGGACGGCCAGCCGGCAACCGAGCGCACCGAGGTCCGGCTGGCATACGACGGCAGCCACCTTTACATCGCCGCCACGCTCCACGACAGCGAGCCCGGCCTGGGCATGATCAACGAGATCCGCAAGGACTTCCGGGGCACCGACCAGGACACCTTCGAGGTGATCATCGATCCGTTCGCCGACCGGCGGAACGGCTTCGTGTTCATCACCAACCGCGAGGGGGCGCGCGCCGATCAGCAGGTGGCCAACGAAGGGCGCGAGATCAACACGAGCTGGGATGCGGTGTGGTATGTCCGCACGCGGCAGGACGCCGACAAGTGGACGGTGGAGATGGCCGTGCCGTTCCGGTCGCTCCGCTTCGACCGGGGCCTTCAGGACGTGTGGGGCATCAACTTCAGCCGCCGCATCCGGCGCAAGAACGAGGTGGACTTCTGGTCGCCCGTGCCGCGGGCCTACAACCTGGCCCGCGTGTCGCTGGCGGGCGATCTGGCCGGCCTGCCCGCGGTGTCGCCGGGGCGCAACCTCCAGGTGAAGCCCTACCTGCTCGGCAAGACGGTGCGGCCCACCGGGCTCGGCACCACGTTCGATCCCGACGCCAGCGTCGGCCTCGACGTGAAGTGGGGGGTCACGCCGGCCCTCACGCTCGACCTGGCGGCCAACCCCGACTTCGCGCAGGTGGAGGCCGACGAGCTCACGGTGAACCTCACGCAGTTCAGCACCTTCTATCCCGAGAAGCGCGACTTCTTCATCGAGAACTCCGGCACCTTCTATGTCGGCGACGCGGCGCGCAACAACCGCGTCACGACCACGCCCACGCCCGACGAGAATCTCCTGCTCTTCCACAGCCGGCGCATCGGCCTGGGGGCCGACGGCACGCCCATTCCCATCTACGGCGGCGCACGGCTGACGGGCCGCGCGGGCGACTTCGAGGTGGGGCTCCTCAGCCTGCAGGTGCAGTCGACCCGTGCGACGCCCGGCAACAACTACACGGTGCTCCGGGCACGGCGCAACCTGCGGCCGGGCTCCGATCTCGGGGCCATCTTCATGAGCCGCCAGTCGGCTGAATCGGGCCGCGACTACAACCGGGTGTACGGCGTCGACGCGAACATCCGGTTTCTGGGGGCGACCGACTGGAATTCGTACGCGATCCGGACCGACACACCCGGTGTCACCGCGGGCCAGTACGCCTGGCGCACGTCGCTGAACCGGGAGAGCAACTTCTTCCACGGCAAGGGCGGCATCATGTCGATCGGCGAGGGCTTCAACGACGAGATGGGCTACTACCGCCGGGTCGGCGCGCGGAAGTGGTTTCTCGACACGGGCATCCGCCCGAGGCCGGCGGCGTGGCAGCGGCGGGGCGTGCGCGAGTTTCATCCACACGTCTTGTGGAACTACTACACCGACATGAGCGGCCGGATGGTCGGCAAGCGGCTGCACAACGGGGTGACGGTGTTCTTCAACAACGGGGGCTACACGGAGCTGTCGTGGAACCCCGAGTTCAACGAGATCACCGCGCCGTTGCGGATCGCGTCGAAGGTGCGGCCGGTCGCGCCGGGCGGCTACGCGTGGGACGAGTGGCAGCTCCGCTTCAGCAGCGACCCGAGCCGCCGGCTGTCGGTGACCTTCACCGGCATCGCCGGGGGGCTGTGGAGCGGCCAGCAGCGCACGGTGGCGGCCGGCCTGACGTGGCGTCCGACCTACCGCCTCCGCATGACCGCGAGCCTCAACCGGACCAGCGCCGACCTGGGCGTGCCGGGCACCGAGTTTGTCACGGCGGTCTGGACGGCGCGGGCGAACTACTCGTTCTCGACCAACATGTTCCTCGACTCGCTGCTCCAGTACGACCAGGACCGGCACCGCTTCAACGCGAACCTGCGGTTCAACTTCATCCACCGGCCGCTCAGCGATCTCTTCGTCGTGTTCAACGAGCAGGAGATCACCAACGACCCCGCCATCGCGCCTGGCCGCGGCCTCGTGGTGAAGTTCACGAGGATGATGGCGTTTTGAAGAGAAGTTAGAAGTACGAAGTCAGAAGTACGAAATCAGGGATCGCCGCGGGAAAAGCGGCCGCCGAGAAGCTGGATCGCCGAGGCCCGCCCCCGCTCGTCGAGCACGAAGGTCGCCAGCGCCGGGCCGCGCCAGCGCGCCTCCCAGGCGGCCTTGAACGTGTCGTAGTGCCAGTGCTCGAGGGGACCGACCCACGCGCCGCCGTAGCGCGCGTGGAGGCGCCCGCCATCAACGGTCACCACCACTTCGCCGCGCAGCGCGTCGCGGTAGGTACCGGCATACTCGGCAAGCGGCAGTGAGGGTTTCGTCCCCGCCACGCGCGCCTCCTCCACCTTGCGCCGGGCCTCATCGCCTTCACGCTCGAGGCCGTCGTAGAGCCCCTTGAGCTCGACGCTCCAGTCGCGGCGGGCGCCGCCGATGTAGCGGTCGAAGACGTCGAGCACGATTGCGTGCCTCACCTCGGCGTGGTCGCGATTGGCCAGCACCATCACGCCCAGCCGCTCGTCGCGAAGCAGCGCGTGGATGGCCACCATGCCGTCGATGCTGCCCGTGTGAAAGTCCACCGCCCGGCCGCGGTAATCCTGCTGGAACCAGCCGAGCCCGTAGGTCGTCCACTTCGGCTTGGTCAGCCGCGCGGTCGGGTAGAACGCTTCGGCGGTCACGATCGTCTGCGGCTTGAACAGCTCGGCGACCGTGCCGGGCTGGAGAAGCACGGCCCCGCCGGCGGCGCCGCCGTTCAGCAGCATCCCCATCCAGCGCGACATCTCGCTGACGCTCGACCACACGCTGCCGGCCGCCGCCACGTTGTCGACACTCGCGTTCTCGATCGGGACCAGCGCGCCACCGACCATGGCGTGGGGCCGCGCCACGTTCGGCCTCGTGGCAAGCGCCGCCGCGGTCGGCTGCGTGTCGGTCATGCCGAGCGGATCGAGCACGCGCGCGCGCAGCATCTCGTCCCACGGCCGGCCGCCGACCGCCTCGACGAGCGCGCCCGCCGCGGCGTACATCACATTCTGGTAGACGAACGAGGCCCTGAACGAGTAGGCCGGCTCGATGAGCGCCGCGCGCTGGAGGATCTCGCGCGCGTTGGCCGCCTGGCCGTACCAGAGGAAGTCGGCGTTGCCCAACCCGGCCCGGTGCGTCAGCACGTCGCGCACCGTTACCTCGCGTGTCGCGTACGGATCCTTCAAGCGGAACCACGGCAGGTGGCGCGCGACCGGATCGTCCCACGAGACCTTCTTCTCGTCGACCAGCATGCCCACGAGCGCCGCGGTCATGGCCTTGGTCGTCGACCCGATGGCGAAGAGCGTGCGGTCGTCGACGGGGTCGGCCGCCCGGAGCGCGCGCACGCCGTAGCCCTTGCTGAAGACGACCTGCCCGTCCTTCATCACGAGCACGGCCAGCCCAGGCACCTTCCAGTCGGCCACGGCCCGCGCCACCCACGGGTCGAACCCGTCGAGCGGCGCCTGGGCCAGCGCGGGGCGCGCGGCCGCGAGGGCGCAAACAAGTGCGAGCAGCGAGGCGATGAGCGTCGAGCGGCGCATGGCGCGGCTACCGCCAGCTCGACAGTTCGTGCTCCGCGGCGATGAACGCGAGCGCCGGCCAGGCGCTCGTCGACACCGCCCGCTCGAAGTGCCTGCGCGCCGCGGCGCGCTCGTTCTCGATCAAACGGAATGCCCCGACGCCGTAGGCCAGCGTCGTCACCTCGATGTCCGAGAGGTTGGCGCCCGGCAAGTCGGACTCGCCGATCCGGCCCTGGTAGAAGAGCAGGCGGTTGAAGTACAGCCGCGAGTTGCCTTCCACCTCGAGGCCGGGCGTCACGCGCGCGGCAAGGGCGCGCGCCTTGTCGTGCTCGCCCCCTCGGCGATACGAGAGATAGAGCCAGTCGACCGCGGCAATGCCCTTGACGATGTCGTCGCCCTTGAGCGCCAGGTTGCGCGCATAGTGGGCGGCGGCGCGGTCGTAGCGCCCGTCGAGGTATTCGAGAAGGCCGAGGTAGTAGTAGGCGTCGACGAGAGACGCGTCGAGTGCGACGGCGCGCTCCAGGTCCGCGCGCGCCAGGTCGAACTGGCGAATCGACAGCCGCCGGTGGCCGCGCTGTTGGAGCGCGAGCGCGTGGCGATCGCGGCCCGCGAGGATGCGGTCGTACACGGCGATGGCCTCGCGGTGATTCCAGAGGGCCGCCCACGCGTCGCCAAGCGCAAGCTGCGCCTCCACGCTCTCGGGCTCGGCCTCGGCGCGGGCGCGCGCCTTGGCGACGACGCCGTTGGCGTCGGGCAGCGACGTGTAGCTTCGGCCCGATGGGGCCGTGTACTGCGGAGCTCCCTGTCCCCCCTGCCCCTTGACGACGGTCACCAACAACGCCAGCGCGGCAATCCCCGCCACGGCTGCGATTCGAACTCGCATGGTCATGCCCCGACCCTCCCCTGGTCGGCCGGAAGTGTAGCTGATTTCCAGGGAACTTGACGTCACTGTCGACCGTAGTCTATTATGACTATGGTCATTTGTGGAAATTGGTCGCCTATGAGCACACTTCAACCGTCTCGCGTCGAGCGCCGGATGCAGCAGACCCGGGAGCGGATCTACCGCGCCGCTCTGGCGCTCTTCGAGAGGAAGGGTCTCGACGAGACGACCGTGGCCGAAATTGCCGAGGCCGCCGATGTGGGAAAGGGCACCTTCTTCACCTACTACCCCACCAAGGAATCGGTCTTCGTCGAAGTGAGCGCCGAGCTGGTGGACCGGATGACGACGCGGCTCGAGGAGGCGTCGGCGCGGGGCGCGTCGTTCGAGGCGCGCGTGGCGGCCTACTTTGCCCCCGCCATCGAGTGGCACGCGAGCCACCCGGTGCTGAGCCGCGCGATGCTCGCAGCCTTCGTCCGGGATGCGGCGTATGTGAGCGCCGACCGCCCGCTGCAGCAGCGTCTCTACGAGCGGCTCGGGCGCCTGCTGGCCGAGGCGCAGGCCAGAGGCGACGTCAGCGCCGGCATCGCCGTCGAGTCCGCGGTGACCGCGCTCAGCGGCACTTACTTCGGCAGCCTGGGCGCCTGGCACGCCGCCGGGGCGCACACGCCGCTGCAAGCCGACTTCGAGCGCTCGATCGCGATCGTGCTGAGGGGGCTGAGGCCATGACACTCCGGGGGACGCTCCGGGCGGCGCTCGTCCGCGTCCTGTGGCTGCTGGTGCCGGTGGCGCCGGCAGCCGCGTTCGCCCAGGACGCTGGCGGGCCGCCGCTCGCCGTGCGCGCCAACGTCCAGTGGATCGGCGCCGCGATGGCGGCCACTCCGGCCGAGACCTGGCTGAACCCGGCCAACGGCGTGCTGGGCATCCCCCAGGCCACGTGGCTCGGCGAGGCGCGAGGGGACATCCGCGTGAGCCGCGGCGACCGCCTGCGCCTGGTGCTGCGTCCTAGGGTGCGCGCGTCGGCGGAGGGCACCCGCGCCGGAGATCTCGCGCGCGCGTGGAACCACGAAGCGACCTTCGAGATGACCGAGGCGTATCTGGCGTGGCGGCCCTCCGATTCGGTGGGGGTCACCTACGGCCTGCAGAACTTCCAGTGGGGCCCGTCGGAACTGATGAGCCCGAGCAACCGGCTCTTCCACGAGATCGGCGTGTTCCGCGATCCGCTCTACTCGGTGCGAGGCAAGCACCTGCTGCGACTCAACCTCTCGGCGGGCCGCCAGTGGAGCCTCGTGGCGCTCGGCGAGCTTGGCGCCACGAGCGAAGCGCCGTTTCGCGCGGGCGCGCCCTTCCGCCGCGCGGCCCAGGCCAAGGTCGAGTACACGACCGCGTCGGGCGCGCATTACGTCGGCCTCACCGCGGGCGTGCGCGGCGGCGAGCCGCCGTGGGCGGGTGGGTACGCTGCCTTCGAGCTGCCCGCGGGCGTGTCGCTCTACGCCGACTTCTCCGTTCAGCAGGGCTCGCAGGCCTGGTACCCGGTGGACGGCGCCGCGGGCCGCCTCGCGTTCGACACCTCCGATCGCCGCGGCGAACTGCGCGGCCTCGCGCTCGGTGGCGTGCGCTACACCCACTCGGGGTCCTTCGACGCGCGCCTCGAGGTACTCGGCCACGGCGCCGGCTACACGCGCGCGCAGGTATCGGTCGCGCCGCTCGCCGTCGCCGCCGACCCGTCGCCCGAATCGGTGGCTCGCTGGCTCAACCCGGGCCTCGAGTTCCTGGGCCGCTCCGTCGTGCTCGTGGCGTTGTCGGGCCACGACCTGCTGGCGGCCGACCGGGTGGACGTGCTTGCCCGCTACGTGGGCTCGCTCACCGATCGCTCCGGCGCCGCGTTCGCCACGACGACGGTCGACCTGGCCGGCGCCGTCGTCGCCTTCGGCTCGCTGCTCGTGACCCACGGCGGCGAGCTCACCGAGTTTGCCCGCCTTGCCGGCGCCGCCGCGGTCGCCGGCCTCATCTGGAGCTGGTGAGTCATGTCCACGCCGTTCATCTCGCTCGTCGACGTTCACAAGTCTTACCGCCTCGGCGACACGCGCGTGCGCGCGCTCGCCGGCGCGTCGCTCGATCTGCATCGCGGCGAGTTCACCGCGCTCGTCGGCCCGTCGGGCTCCGGCAAGAGCACCCTGCTCAACATGGTGGGTCTCATCGACCAACCCGACACGGGCGGCGTCATGCTCGAGGGCCGCGACGTCTCGCGATGGTCGGACGACGACCGCGCGCGGCTGCGCAACGAGAAGATCGGCTTCATCTTCCAGTCGTTCAACCTTATTCCGGTGCTCACCGTCTACGAAAACGTCGAGCTGCCCCTGCTCATCAACACGGCGATACCCGTGAACGAACGCCGCGGCCGCATCGAGCAGGCGCTCGCCGACGTGCACCTCTCCGACTTCGCGCGCCAGCTCCCCGACAAGCTCTCCGGCGGTCAGCGCCAGCGGGTGGCCATCGCGCGCGCGCTCGTCACGTCTCCGCTCCTCGTGCTGGCCGACGAGCCCACGGCCAACCTCGATTCCGAGACGACCCACCGCATCGTAGACCTGATGCTGGCGCTCAACCAGAGCCGGCAGGTGACGTTCCTCTTCTCGACCCACGACGAGAAGCTCATGTCGCGCGTCGCGCGCGTCGTGCACATCGTGGACGGCGCCATCGCGGAGGCGGCGGCCGTAGCGGCCGGGGGGCGCGCATGAGGGGCGCCTGGCGCATCGCGGCGCGCAACCTCGGGCGCAACCGCCGGCGCAACCTGGCCACCGGCCTCGCCGTGGCTCTGGGTTTTGCCGGGCTCGCGCTGCTCGGCGGCTACGTCACGCGCGTCGAGGCCTTCCTCCGCACCAATGCGGTCTACCTGCAGCACGGCGGGCACGTCGCCGTGTACGGCCGCGGCGGCCTCGACCGCGCCGTGGCCCGGCCGTCGCGGTACAGCCTCTCGGCGGCCGACCAGGCCGCCATCACCAGCGCCGTGGCCGGCGATGCGCGCGTGGCCTTCGTCGCGCCCTACCTGCGCGGCATGGGGCTCGCGGGCAACGGCTGCCGCAGCCTCCCGTTCTCGGCGCTCGGCATCGACCCGGCGCTCGAAGCGCGCATCCTGGCGCACCCCGACGTCATCCGCTACAGCCCCGACCTGGCCCGGCCGCTCAGGGGGCGCCACCTGTTCGAGACCGAATCGGTCGGCGACCGCGTGGCCCTGGCCGCGGGGCTGGCCGCGCTGCTCGGCAAGTCGCGCGTGCTCGACGACTTCGCGGGAGAGGTGCCGATCGTGCGCGTGCCCGTCTGCGCGGGGCCGGAGCGGGCGGGGTCGCTCGCCGCCGACGCCAACGTGCAACTGGCCGGCCTGGCCTTTGACGGCTCGATGGCGGCGCTCGACGCCGAGGTCGTCGCGCTCTTCCACACGCCGTCGACCGACACCGAGGACCAGGCGCTCCACGTGCCCCTCGCCACGCTGCGGCGGCTCTACGACACCGACGCGGCCACCTACGTCGCGCTCTTCCTGCACGACTGGCGCGACGCGCCGCGGGTGGCGGCCGGCCTCAGGACGCGTCTCGCCGCGGCCGGCGTGGCGGCCGAGGTCCACGAGTACTCCGATGGCCGCGTCAACCCGTACTACACCGGCACGATGGCCTTCCTCGGCTCGATGGCCGGCTTCATCGTGCTGGTCGTCTCCGCGGTCGTCGTGCTCGGCGTGATGAACGCGACGACGCTGACCGTCTACGAGCGCAGCCGCGAGCTGGGCACGCTCAGGGCCGTGGGGTTCACGCGCCGCCAGGCGGCCGGCCTCGTCGTGCGCGAGGTCGCGCTCGTGGCCGCGCTCGGCATCGCCGCCGGGTTCGTGCTGGCCCACGCCGTGGCGGCCGCCGTCGTGCAGGCCGATGTGCGCGTCAGCCCGCCGGGCGTGCCGGGCACGCTGCAGGTGGTGGTGACGCCGCCGGCCATGGTGGCGCTCGCGCTGGCCGCCGCGCTCGTGCCGCTGGCGCTCGTCGTGGCCTGGGCCGTGGCCCGGCGGCGGCTGGCCGAGCGCACCGCCGACCTGCTCATCGCCGTCAACGCCTGAGATCGAGAAGGAGTCGTCCGTCATGTTTCGCTCCCCGCGTTCCGCTGCCGCCGGCCTCTCCGCCGTGCTGCTGTTCTTCGTGATCGCCGCCGCAACGCCCGGCGCGCAGGCGCCCGAGGTCGACGCGCTGCTGCGCGACACCGACCGCGCCCGCGGCGGCGTCGCCACGGGCATCACCTGGACCACCACCGTCGAGGCCGACGAGGACGGCCGCACCTCGGTGCGCACCTTCCTCGTCAAGGCGCGCGGCGACGATGCGCTGGTCGAATCGCTCGCGCCGGCGAGGCACAAGGGTGAGACCATGCTGTTCAACGACCGCGTGATCTGGTTCGTCAAGCCCGGCCTGCGGCGCCCCGTGTCGATCTCGGCCCGACAGCGGCTGTCGGGCGACGCCGCCAACGGCGACATCGCCAGCACGAACTACGCGCGCGACTACGAGGGCGTGCTCGAGGGCGAGGAGACCCTCGGCGGCGAACCGACGTACCGGCTGGCGCTCAAGGCCCGGTCGAAGCAGGTCACCTACGACCGGATCACCTACTGGGTCGCCAAGCGGCGGCGCCTCGCGGTGAAGGCTGCGTTTCTCACCGTGGGCGGCGATGTCTTCAAGACCGCCACGTTCGAATACGGCAACACGCTGGCCTCATCCGGCGGTCCGCTGCCCTTCGTGAGCCGCATGACGATCACCGACGCCACGGGCGCGGGCACGGTGACGCGCATCACCTTCGACCAGCCGCGCGCCGAGACGCACGCGCCGAGCCTCTTCAACATCAACAACGTGCTCCGCTGACACGGTACGGACCGACGCCATGACCAGACTGCCGCTCGCTCGCATCGCGTGGCGCAACGTGCGCCGCAACTGGCGCCACAGCCTCGGCTCGATGCTCTCCATCGTCGTGGGCTTCGTGGCCATCGCGCTCTTCCAGGGCTACCTGGGCGACCTCGAGGACATCCAGGCCCGCTGGAACGAAGAGCGGGGCATGCTGGGTTCGCTCGTCGTCGAGCGCGAGGGCGCCTCGAGCGGCGAGGGGCGACAGGACCCGATGGCTTTCGCGCTCTCGTCGGCCGACCAGGCGTTTGTCGACGGCTTCATCGAGGAACGGCGCGCCGAGATCGCCGCGCGCATGAGGGTGCTGGCCGTCGGGGGCCTCGTCTCGGCCGGCCGGGCCTCGGCGATGTTCGTCGGCTGGGGGCACGACGTCGACGAGGCCGCGCGCATGCGCGGCGACTGGACGTGGAACGCGGTGGCCGGGCGGCCGCTGCACCTCGCCGAGCCGCGCGAGGCCGTGCTGCTCGGCGGACGGTTGGCGCGGCTGCTCGACTGCGATGGCCCGCCGGTGACGGCGGCCGTCGGCCGCGGCGGCGGCTTCATCGCCGCCGAGCGGGCCTTCTCGTGCCCCGGGCCCCGCGTGCAACTCTCCTCGGCCACGGCCTCGGGTCAGTTGAACGCCGTCGACCTGCCGGTGGCCGGGCTCTTCGACGCGGGCCTCGGCGAGCTCGACGCACGCTTCGTGCTGATGCCGCTGCCGGTGGCCCAGCAACTGCTCGACACCGACGAGGTGTCGGCGTATCACGTTGCGCTCGTCGACCGCGGCCCCGAGGCGGCGCGCCGCTTCGCGGCTGCGTTCACCGATCGCGCGCGCACGAGCGGCCTCCCGCTCGTCGCCATCCCGTGGCGCGAGCACCTCTACGGCGACATGTATCGCAAGGGCATGGGCGTGCTCGGCATCTACCGCGCCCTCGTCATCTTCATCGTCGTCACCATCGCCGGCATGTCGGTGTTCACGACGCTGGTCAAGGCGGTCAACGAGCGGGTGCGCGAGATCGGCACGCTCCGGAGCCTCGGGTTCCGCCGCACGCACATCGTGCAGTTGTTCACCCTCGAAGGGGCCCTGCTCTCGATCGTCTCCTCGGCGGTCGGCCTGGTCGTGGCGGCGCTCGCCGTCGCCGCCATCAACGCCGCCGGCGTCACCTACTCGGCCGGCGTGGCCTCGCAGCCCATCCCGCTGACGGTGAGCCTGCTGGCGGGCACGGCCGCCGCGGCAGCGGCGTTCCTGGTGGCGGTGGCCGTCGGCGCGGCGTTCCTGCCGGCCCGGCGCGCGGCGCGGCTGGCAATTCCCGACGCGCTCGGCCAGGCGTGACAAGAGCCCGGCTCAGCCATCGAGGCTTCGGCGCACGACGTCGAGCAACTGGTGGATGGAGTAGGGCTTCTGCAGGAAGTTGCGTCCTTCCTCGATCACCAGCTCGCGGCCGGCCAGATCGGCGCTGTAACCGCTGGTGAAGATCACCTTGAGGCCGGGCCGGCTCGCCTGCAGTTGCTCGGCAAGCTCCCAGCCCTTCATCCCGCCCGGCATGACGAGATCCGTGAACAGGAGGTCGACGGCGCCGGCGTGGCGGCCGGCCACGCCGATCGCGTCGGCGCCCGACGAGGCCGCGATCGCACGGTAGCCGTACCGCTCGAGCACCGCCACGGTCAGCAGCCGCACGTCCGGCTCGTCCTCGACGACCAGAATCGTCTCGCCGGCGCCGCGCTGCAGCGCCGGGGCCGCGCCGGGGGCCACCTCGTCGGGCGCCGCGTCGCTCGCCGGCAGCAGCACCTCGAACGTCGTGCCCGCGCCCACTTCGCTCCGCACCGCCACCGAGCCCCGGTGCTGCCTGGCGATGCCAAACACGGTGGCCAGGCCGAGGCCCGTGCCCTTGCCGACGCCCTTGGTCGTGAAGAAGGGCTCGAAGATATGCGGCAAGTGCTCGGGCGCGATCCCGCTGCCCGTGTCGGTGACGCGCACCGACACGTAGGAGCGTGACGAAGCGTCCGGAATGCGCTCGGCCTCCTCGGGGGCCAGGCTCCTGGGCCCGGTGGCGATGACGAGGCGGCCCCCCTCGGGCATGGCGTCACGAGCGTTCACCGCCAGGTTCATCAGAACCTGGTCCAGCATTCCCGCGTCGGCCCTGACCACGAGCGGCGCCGGGTGCAGGTCGAGCTGGAGCTGCACGTCCTCGCCCAGGATGCGGTGGAGCATCCGCGACAGGCCCCTGATGCTCTCGTTCACGTCGAGCTGGCGGGGCTGCATCACCTGGCGCCGCCCGAACGCGAGGAGCTGGCGGGTAAGGCCAGCCGCCCGCTCGGCCGCGGCCCCGATCTCGCCAAGATTGTGCCGGATTTCGTCGGGCACGGAGGGCGCCATCAACGACAGCTCGACCTGCGTCATCATCGCCAGCAGGATGTTGTTGAAGTCGTGGGCCACGCCGCCGGCGAGCTGGCCGATGGCCTCCATCTTCTGCGCCTGGCGGAACTGCTCCTCCAGCGTTCGGCGATCGGTGATATCGCGCGCGTTGACCACCACGACCGGCTCGCCCCCGTCGATCATGCGGCGCCCGATGACCTCGAGCGTCCGCCAGGCGCCGTCCGCCCGGCGGAACCGAGCCTCGATGTGCCGCGCCTGGCCCACCTCCGCCTGCGCGCGCGTCAGCCCCGCCTTGACCTTGGCGACGTCATCGGGGTGCACGAACTCGAACACCGGGCGTCCCGTGATCTCGTCCGGCGCGTATCCCAAAATGTGCCGGCTCGACGGGCTCTGGAACCGGGCGACGCCGTTGGCATCGACGACGGTGATGAGGTCATGGGCGTGCTCGATGAGCGATCGGAACCGTTGCTCTTTGGCCCGCATCGCCTCTTCGCTGAGTTGCAGGCGCTGCTCCACCTCGCGCCGCTCGGCCTCCAACCGCAACTCCCGATCGAGCTGCCGGTAGCGGTCGCAGAGCGCACCGAGCTGGCGGACGAGCAGGCCAAGCACCTCCTGGTCCTCGGCGGAGTAGCCGCCGGGCCGGTTGGCCACGCCGATGATCCCGATGGCCGCGCCGGCCTGCACGATGGGCATGCCGAGGAAGCAGCGGAGCGGCGGGTGACCATCGGGCACGCCGCCGGATCGCGGATCGGTCGCCGGGTCGTTCGCCATCACCACCTCGCCGGTTCTCAGCGCATGGCCGAAGAGGTTGTCGAAGCTCGTGAAGGCGACGTAGCCCTGCTCGGCGTACGCCCGCAGCGCCCCGTCGAATAGCTCGCGGTTGACGGTATCGTGCCAGCCGAAGCCCTCGTGGACCAGCACGCGCAGGGGGCCCCCATCCATCATCACGCCGACAAAGCCGTACTCGCTCGCGGTCTGTCGCAGGGCCTCGCGCAGCAGCGCGCCCATCGCGGCGGACCAGTCGCGCCGCTCCAGGTACGCCGTCAGCCCCTCGGACACCGCCGCCAGCAGTTGGTTCTTGCGCTGCAGCGCCTCGTCGGCAAGCCGGCGCGCCGTGATGTCCTGCTTGATGGCGATAAAGTGCGTCACCTCGCCAGCGGCGTCCGCGACCGGCGTGATCGTCTCCTGCTCGTAGTAGCGCGTGCCGTCCTTGCGGAGGTTCACCAGCTCCGAGTCCCAGACGCGCCCGGCCAGGATGGTCGTCCAGAGGGATTGGTAGAAGGCGTCGTCCTGCGCGCCCGACTTCAGGAAGCGCGGGTTGCGTCCGATTGCTTCGTCGGCCGCATAGCCGGTCAGCGCACACCAGGCGGGGTTGACCCACTCGATGGTGCCGTTGCGATCGGCGATCATGATGGCATTGCCGGCCGCGTTGAGCGCGGCCGAACGCAGCGTGAGGGCGTCCTCCGCCCGCTTGACGCTGCGCGCGCTGATGATCCCGATCGCCGCCACGGTCACGGCCACCACCGCGGCAACGAGGGTGAGCATCCCGAGCGTGGATTCGACGTCCTGCATCACGGCGCGCTCGATCGCCGCCGACTCGGCGGTGGTGACCGCCACCATGTGGTCGATCGCCGTACGGTGCCTCTGGTAGGCCGCGGCGAGCGGGCCGTCGATGATTCGCCCCAGCGCCTCGGCGTTGCCACGCCGGGACGCGGGGACGACCTCGCCTTCGATGGCCGCCAGCAGCACCTCCGCCGACGGCGCGACCTCGTCCAGCAGCACGCGCCGCCGCCCGTCGTCTTCGGCCAGCGTCGCCGTCCAGTGCCGCACGCGCTCGTCGTACTGGGCCCGCAGGCCGGCGAGGCGTTCGCGGATCGCCTGCTGCCTCTCGGCCGGGGGTGTCTGCCGGAGTTCGAGCGCCAGAAGGTATGACTCGATGGCGTAGAGGGGCGGCGGAAGGATGTCGGCCGTCAGCGCATGGCTGGCCACCGCGTCACGGTAGAGGCGACCACCAACCTTGATGTGTTCTGCGGTGACGAAGGTCAACTCGATGAACACGACCAGCCCAACCACGCCGGCCCCGGTGATGAGGACCAGCTTGGCCAACGTGGGCACGCCGCCGGGCCACAGCCTACCCGAGCGGGGGGGGGACATGAGGGCGATTCTAGCCGAAGGCGCCAGGGCAAGAAGCACCATGTTCCAACCCTGGCGCGCCACGGCCAGGCGCTTACTTGGGGAGACGCGCGGGCGTCCGCCTCGCTACGGCCGCGGGATGCCGAAACAGCGCAGGTTGGTCTGCACGTTTTCGAGCCCGGGCAGCGGGGCCGGCGGACACGGCGCCTCTTGCTTGGGTGGTGGCGGCGGAGGGGGCGCTGGCTTGGGCGGCTCCTGCTTCGGCGGCTCCTGCTTGGGCGGCGGCGGCGCCTCGGCCGGCGGGGGCGGGGGGGGCGCCTCCTCGACGGCTTCCACCATCACGCTGCGCTGCGCCACGACGTCGGTGATGCGGCCCGCGTCGGTCACGCCCGCATCGGGCAGCGTCACCGTGAAGCGCACCGGCCCCGGCTCTTTCGGCGCCGTGAAGACGAGCGTGGCCTCGCCCGACTTCGAGAGCGGCCACACCGCCTTGTCCAGCTCGCCGCGCGACGCCGTCGCCCGCACGTGGTCGCCGATCTTCAGCCCCGGCGGCGCCACCACTTTGACCGCGATCCCCAGCATGCCGCCCGGGATGATCGTCGTCGAGCTCTTCAGCTCGATCCGGATGTTGCGGCGCGCGGTAGCCTCCTCCGCCGCCTGCTCGCGGAGCCACTCCTCGTCGGCGCGGTCCTGATCGGCCCGTTCCTGCTCGGCGCGCTCTCTTGCCTCGCGCTCGCGCTCCAGCCGTGCCGCCTCCGCGGCCGCGGCCTTCGCCTGTGCCGCGGCGCCTTCCTGGCCCAGCTGCTTCCAGCGATCCGTCGAGGGCTTCGACGGCGCGGCGGCGGCTTGTGGCTTCGCGTCGTCGTCGGCGCCAATCCGCTTCGCCCGCTGCTGGCGCGCGCGCGCGGCCGCCGCGGCGGCATCGGCCCTGGCCCTGTCGGTGTCGGCGGCAACCGCAGCAGGCGTGGCTGCGGGCTTCGCGCCGGCGGCCGGCTCGGGCCTGGGCACAGTGTGCGTCACCCAGTTGCCGATCGCCACCGACTCGTGGAGCTTGGCGTCCACGCCCTGGATGCGCAGCACCAGTTGCTGCAGGTACGAGTCCACCTGGCCGACGTTCACATTGGTGGTGGAGGCGATGACCTCGCCTCCCTGCTTGAGCAACACGTCGCCCAGTCCTTCCATCAACTTGCGCCCCTGCTCGCCGTTGCCGGCCCCGCAGTTGATGAGCACGACCTTGGCGTTCGGCGCCAGGGCGTGGCCCACCGAGTCCAAGATGGCCAGGCGGTTCTCGAGCCTGGCGATGTGGCTCTCGATCCCGGTCACATCGCGCCGCGGGTCCTTCTCCCACTGCTTGAGCCGGCCCTTGTAGAGCGCCAGGTCCGAGCGGATGTCCTTGATGTCGAGGTGGCTGGCGAAGAGGCCGCCCTCGGGGAACGAGATGTTCGGGCTCGACGGGGTCCCGTGTCCGGCGATGACGAGCAGGTTGATGCGCTTGTTCGTCTTCTGGTACTTGGCCAGCGTCTCGAACATCTCGTCGCCGCTCGACGGGTGGACGATTTGCCGGATCCGCCGCTCCTGGCCCAGAAACTCCAGGGCCTTCTGCTCGGCCTCGTCCGGGTCGATCCCGGCCGTCGACACGCCCACGCCGATGTACTCGACGGGCGGGCGCGGCGCAGCCGGCCGCGGCTGCCCGGCGGCGGCGGTGCCGCCCGGCCCGGCCAGCAGCACGCCAAGCAGACAGGCCGAAATGGCCGGCGATGCGAAACCCTTCGAGCGCTTCGACACGACGCTATCCTCGAACACACCGAGCGTACCAGAATCCTGCGCAATCCCTCAATCGCCGAATTAAGATCAGGCGACCATCAGGTCACGAGATCACCAGCGTGAAATTCCCCCAATCCTTCATCGACGAAGTGCGCGCGGCCGCCGACATCGTGGCCGTGGTGTCGGATTCCGTCTCGTTGCGCAAGGCCGGCAGCACCTACAAGGGCCTCTGCCCGTTCCACGGCGAGAAGACCCCGTCGTTCACGGTGAACCGCGACAAGGGCTTCTTCCATTGTTTCGGCTGCGGCGTGGGCGGCGACGTGTTCAAGTTCGTGGAGCTGCAGGAGAAGATTGGCTTCGTCGACGCCCTGCGCCTGCTCGCGCAGCGCTTCGGCATCCCCATCCCCGAAACCGAGGCAGGCGACGCGCCCCGCGAGAGCGCCGCCGAGCGCGAGGCGCTCACGAAGATCCACGAGGTGGCCGCGCAGCACTTCCGGGAGCAACTCGAGTCTCCCGCCGGCGCGCGCATCCGCCAGTACCTGCTCACGGAGCGCGGCCTCACCGAGGAGACCATCGCCAAGCTGCAACTGGGCTACGCGCCGCCCGGCCGCGACCTGCTGCGCCAGCGCCTGCTGAAGCAGGGCTTCTCGCCGCTGCAGCTCGTGACGAGCGGTCTCGTCAGCCGGCGGGACGATGGGTCGGAGGTGGACCGGTTCAGGAACCGGCTGATGATTCCCATCGCGCGCGACACGGGCACCATCATCGCCTTCGGCGGCCGCGCGCTCGACGCCGACCAGCAGCCGAAGTACCTCAACTCGCCCGAGACGCCCATCTACACGAAGAGCCGCACGCTCTACGGCCTGAACCTGACGAAGGGTGACATCCGCAAGCGCAACTTCGCGATGGTCGTGGAGGGCTACTTCGACTTCGCGCAGGTGTACCAGACGGCGGAACTGCCGGTGGTGGCCACGTGCGGCACGGCGCTCACGCCGCAACAGGCGCAGGCGCTGCACCGCTTCGCGACCAAGGTGGTGCTCTGTTACGACCCCGACCGCGCGGGCCAGACGGCCGCGGAGCGCAGCTCGGAACTGCTGGTGGCCGAGGGCTTCGTGGTGAATGTCATCTCGCTGCCCGGGGGCGGCGACCCCGACACCTTCCTGCAGAAGCAGGGCCGCGAGGCGTTCGTGGCCGAGCTCAAGCGGTCGCGGCCCTACCTGGAGTTCCTGCTCGACCGCGCCGCGGCCGAGCACGACCTGTCGCGCGACGACAGCCGGCGTGCATTTCTGAGCAGGATGCTGGGGGTGGCGGCCCGTATCCCCGACCCGGCCGTGCGCGACCAGTTTGCCGACCGCCTGGCCCACAAGGCCCGGGTCACGGAGGCCGTGGTGCGGTCAGAAATCCGGAAAGCCGCCGCCGAACGGAAGACCGAGCTCCCGGCCGAGCGCCTGCCGAGCCTCGTCACCCGGCTCCGGCCGGCTGAGAAAGGCCTCCTCTGGACGCTGATTCACCAGCCGGTGGAAACCGTGCCCTGGCTAAGGATGCTGGAACCCGAAGATATACAAGGACTTAGGTCAGAGAACGTCCTTCGGATTGCCCTGGGCCTGGAAATTTCGCCCGCGGATGTGCCGGCCGCGCTGATGGAGCGTCTAAGTACTCAGGAGGCCGAGATGCTCGCCGCCATCGCGGCGGAGGCCTCTTCCCCCGTTCTCCGGCCCGACGTCAGCGTTTTCTCCCTCAAACGCCTGCGCCTCGAGCGCGAGCAGGCCGAGGTTCAGCGGGAAATCGACCGCTTGCAGGCGGCCGGCGAGAAGGGCGCGGACCTGACGGCGCTGCTCCGGCGAAAGATGTCGGTGCAGCGCGACCTGGAGGCCATGTCCCGGTCGGACGAGATACAATAGAGGGCTCCCCGCGAACGGAAGCGGGTTCCTTCCCGGCTGCAGTCATTTGGTTGGAGGTCGCACGCAATATGGCCTTGGCGCTCGAAGACAAGTTCGACGAAGTCCGGCAACTCATCGTCATTGGCAAGGAGAAGGGCTACCTGCTGTATGACGAGGTGAACGATCTGCTGCCGGCCGATCTCACGGCCAACCCGGAGGATCTCGAGGAGCTGCTCGCGGTGTTCGCCAGCGCGGGCATCGACCTGGTCGACTCGGAGAAGGGCTACAAGCTCGAGCGGGAGGGCATCGATCGCCACGAGGGCCCCGAGGGCGAGGGCCCCGAGCTCGACCTCACGCCCGGCGCGCTCGACAAGACGAACGACCCCGTCCGCATGTACCTGCGCGAGATGGGCACGGTGCCGCTGCTGACCCGCGAGGGCGAGGTGGAGATCGCGCGGCGCATCGAGCGCGGCAAGCTCTCGGTGATCAAGTCGATCTCGCGCATGCCCGCCATCACCAAGGCGGTGATTCGCATGGGCGACGCGCTCAGGGCCGGCGAGCGCACCATCCGCGAGCTGGTGATCTTCAACGACGAGGAGATCACCGACGACCGCATCGAGGAGCGCGCGCAGCAGTTCCTGAAGCAGGTGGACGCCGTCAAGAAGGCGCGCCTCGTCGTGGAGAAGCACGACGAGAAGCTCGAGGGCATCCTCAAGTCGGACAAGAAGAAGTACCGCCGCCAGCGCTGGAAGCTGATGCGCGGCCAGGTGGAGACCTCGCGGCTCATCCGCAAGATCGAGTTCACCGAGCCGGTGAAGCGCCGCCTCGTCGAAGAGGTGAAGGACATCGTCGAGCGCGTCTCGAAGATGCAGCGCGAGCTCGACAAGATCAAGAAGGACCTCACCGCCAAGAACCGCAAGCCGAAGCTGAAGGAGGAGGAGCGCAAGGTCCTCACCAAGCGCTTCAACGACCTGCGGGCCGACGTGAAGCAGCGGACCGAAGACCTCGAGGAGAGCGTCGACCACCTGCGGCACACGCTCGAGGTGATCATGCGCGGCGAGGCGCAGGCCGAGCAGGCCAAGAAGGAGCTGGTGGAGGCCAACCTCCGCCTGGTAGTGTCGATCGCCAAGAAGTACACCAACCGCGGGCTCCAGTTCCTCGACCTGATCCAGGAAGGCAACATCGGGCTGATGAAGGCGGTCGACAAGTTCGAGTACCGCCGCGGCTACAAGTTCTCGACCTACGCCACGTGGTGGATCCGGCAGGCCATCACGCGCGCGATTGCCGACCAGGCGCGGACCATCCGCATCCCGGTCCACATGATCGAGACCATCAACAAGCTCATTCGCACCTCGCGCGCGCTGGTGCAGGAGCTGGGCCGCGAGCCCACCTCGGAGGAGATCGCGCGCCGCATGGACATCCCGGTATCGAAGGTGCGCAAGGTGCTGAAGATCGCCCAGGAGCCCATCTCGCTGGAGACGCCCATCGGCGAGGAGGAAGATTCGCACCTGGGCGACTTTATCGAGGACCGCTCGGCGGTGTCGCCGTCGGAAGCGGTGATCAACCTCGACCTGAAGGAGCAGACCGAGTCGGTGCTGAAGACCCTGACGCCCCGGGAGGAAAAGGTCATCAAGATGCGGTTCGGCGTGGGCGACGGCAGCGAGCACACCCTCGAAGAGGTGGGCCAGAACTTCGCCGTCACGCGCGAGCGCATCCGCCAGATCGAGGCCAAGGCCCTCCGCAAGCTGCGGCATCCCTCGCGATCGCGTAAACTACGCGCGTTCCTGGAGGGTCGCTCGTAGGGAACCGGCGGGCCTGCCCCGCCGTAGTCCGCCTCGCGCGGAGCGCTCTGGCGAGACGAAGGCGGGCCCATAGCTCAGCGGTTAGAGCGGCCGGCTCATAATCGGTTGGTCCCTGGTTCGAATCCAGGTGGGCCCACTCTTTGGAAGTGAGAAGTCACAAGTGAGAAGTTGGAAGGAACCCATGCCACAGCGCTCGCCGCTTCTCACTTCTCACTTCTCACGTCTCACTTCACTGTGATGCTTCCAGATCTTGAGAGACTGATAGAGCTTCAAGAGATCGAAACGCGGGCGGGCGCGGCGGCCAGGACCATCGCCGAGGCCCCGGCCCGCGTTGCCGCCCTCGACGCCCTCCTGCTGGGCGCCACCACCGCCCTCGCCACCGCCAAGCAAGCCCTGGCCGACAACCAGGCCGCCCGCCGCAGCATCGACAAGGACCTCCTCTCCGCCCAGCAGCGCCAGAGCAAGTACAAGGAACAGCTCATGGCGGTGAAGACCAACGACGAGTACCATGCGATGCAGCACCAGATCACCGCCGTGGGCGTTGAGGTGGGCCAGTGCGAGGAGAAGGTGCTCATCAACATGATGGAGGCCGACGAGATCAACGCCGCCATCAAGAAGGCCGAGGCCGCCCTCAAGGCGGCGCAGGCCAAGGTGGCCGCCGAGCGCGCCGCCATCGAGCAGGAAGTGGCCGCCAGCCAGGGCGTGGCCGCCGAGTGCGCCACCGCCCGCGCCGGCGTGGTGGCCGCCATGGCCGACAAGGGCATGGTCGAGACCTTCATGCGCATCGCCAAGGTGCGCGGCACGGCCGTGGCCCGCGCCGAGCACGAGCGCTGCACGGTGTGCCAGGTGCGCCTGCGCCCGGCCGTGTTCGTCAACGTGCTCAAGAACGACCAGATCGTGCAGTGCGACAGCTGCAACCGCATCCTGTACTTCGTGCCGCCCGCCTCCGCTCGCCCCGCTGCACCCGCTGCACCCGTTGCACCCGTTGCACCCGCTGCACCCGCTGCACCCGCTGCACCCACCCAATCGTGATCACGGCGTATTTTGACGGCGGCTCGCGCGGCAACCCCGGCCTCGCCGGCTGGGGTGCGTTCATCGTCCACGCCGACGGCACCGTGCTCGCGGAGCTGTCGGGCGCGCTGGGCGTGGCCACCAACAACGTGGCCGAGTACCACGGCCTCATCGCCGCACTGCAGTGGGCGGTAGACAACGACGTCACCGCGCTCACGGTGAAGGGCGACTCGTTGCTGCTCGTGGAGCAGATGCGCGGCAACTACAAGGTGAAGAACGAGGGCCTCAAGCCCCTGCACGTGCAGGCGCGCCTGCTGGTGATGCAGATCGGCAACGTCTCGTTCCACCACGTGCCGCGCGAGAAGAACAAGGACGCCGACCGGCTCTCCAACGTCGGCATGGACGCCAACGGAGCATAGCGCTCGCGCCGAGTCCGTTCGCGCTACAATGAGCCCTCACATGACGGACGCTTGGGTGCGGAAACACAGCTCCTTCGACGACGACCGGCGCGCGGATCGTGAGTTCTGGCGTACGGTGCCGGCCGACGCCCGCGTGGCCGCCGTCGAAGATCTCCGCAGGCAATGGGCGCGGTTCCAGGGGGCCGATGACGAAGGACTTCGAAGAACTGTTCGCGTGCTTGAGGCGCCGGAGCGTTAAGGCCCTCGTCGTGGGAGGCTATGCCGTCGCCTTCCACGGCCAGCCGCGGTTCACGAAGGACATCGACGTGTTTGTCGAGCCCTCTCCAGACAACGCCGAGCGCCTGCTGGCCGCGCTCTCGGACTTTGGCTTTGGCGGTCTGGGCCTGACCGTGGCCGATTTCGCGACTCCGGGGAAGATCGTCCAACTCGGCGTGGCGCCGAACCGCGTGGACGTGTTGACGACGATCGACGGCGTGACGTTTGACGAAGCCTGGCCCGGCCGGGTGTCGGGCCACTACGGCACCGAGGCCGTGGACTACATCGGCCGCGCGGAGCTCATTCGCAACAAACGTGCGAGCGGGCGGCCACAGGACCTGCTGGACATCGAAGCGCTCGAGTAGGGCCGCCTCAGCCTGGCGGTGCGTGGCCGAGGCGCCGTGGAGGAAGACCTTGTCGCCGCTCTTGATGACCGCGACCGCGTCATCGGCGCTGATTGCACGTTGCCTCCAGGCGTCGCCCGTCGATGCCATGTTCCCTGGGATACCGTGCGTCGGCCGCCGGGTGCGGACAGGGCGGCGTTGAGGTAACGTCGTAGTCCTGACACGTCACCCATCGCGATCCCGCTGGACGACCGGCGACTATCTCACCCACCGCTTCAATCCCGAATTGGGGATCGGCCGGGTCGCCGCAATCGAGGCCCGTGCGATTGTGGTGGAGTTCCCGCGCTCGGGCGCCACGCTCCGGCTGGCCGCCGGCGCGGATGTCCTGCTCCCCGTCGACCTGAGCCCGGGACGGCCGGTCCGCATCACGGCCACCCAGCAAGACACGACGATCACCGCACGCCTGCCGGACGGCACCCTGCGGCTCGCGAACGGGCGCTCGGCATCTCCCCACGAGCTGTGGCCGCTGGAACTCGAAGGCGCGCTCCTCGAACGCCTCGCCGCCGGGGAACTCGACGACGTCGAGGACTTCATCACGCGGATGAACATTCTGCACCTCCTGGGCATTCGCGAGGCCGACGGCCTGGGGTCGTTCCTGGGCGGGCGCGTCCGGCTGTTCCCGCACCAGCTTCACGTGGCGGAGCGGGCCACGGCCACCGATCCCGTGCGCTGGCTGCTCGCCGACGAGGTGGGCCTCGGCAAGACCATCGAGGCCTCGCTCATCCTCAACAGGCTCGTCCACGCCGGCAAGGTCACGCGCTGCCTGGTGGTGGCGCCGGAGACCCTCACCGTGCAGTGGCTCGGCGAGCTGTGGCGGAAGTATCACCAGGTGTTCACCCTGCTCGACTCGGAGCGCCTCGGCGACGTGGCGCACGACTTCGGTGAAGGCTTCAACCCCTTCGAACTCCACCGCCGGTCGGTCGTCTCGCTCGAGATGCTGATGGCCCGCCCGCACCTCACCGAACAGGCCGTGCAGGCCGGCATCGACCTGCTCGTGGTGGACGAGGCGCAACGGCTCCGGCGGCCGCCCGGCCACCCCGGCGATGCGGCCTGGCGCGCCGTCGCGCCCATCGCGGGCCTGGGTCGCCACGTGCTGCTCCTGAGCGCCACGCCGCTCGAAGACGACGCGCACGGGTTCTTCCGGCTGCTGCAGTTGCTGCGCCCGAACGAGTTTCCAGAAGACACGAGCTTCGAGGCACGGCTCGCCCAAGGCACCCCCCTGCCCGCCTGCACCAGCTCGACCCGCCGGGCCGACATCGGCGGCTTGCCGCCGCGGGTGGGGATTCCGATTGAACTCGGCGACCCCAGGAGCGGGACGCTGCGAGCCGCCGTCGAGAAGGCGGTGCGATCCACGGTGGCGCCGCATGCGGTCGCGGCACGCGAGAAGATCGATCGCGTCCGCCGTGCGCTCGCGTCAGGCGCCGCGCTCGGCGCGGTGCTGGGCCCGGACGACGCGGATCTGCGGAAGCAGGCCGAGGCCATGGACGCCAGGGATGCCCGCGTCCAGTGGCTGGCCTCGCAGGCGCCCGCGTGGCGCAAGGCGGGAGAGAAGACCCTGGTCTTCGTGGCGCATCGCGAGACCCTCGAGATGCTCCGCACGGCCTTGAGCCAGCGGGCCCAGTTGGCCACCGGCGTCTTTCACGAGGACCTCTCGTCGGCGCGCCGCGACACCGAGGTGGCGCGGTTTCGCGAGTCGGACGGTCCCAGCCTGCTCGTGTCCACCGAGTGCGGCGGCGAGGGCCGCAACTTCGAGTTCTGCCGCCGCCTGATCCTGTTCGACCTGCCCTGGAAGCCGTCGGTGGTGGAACAGCGCATCGGGCGGCTCGACCGGATTGGCCGCCGCATTCCCGTGGAGGTGGTCTACTTTCGCCCGCCCGGCGGGATTGGCCGCGATGTCGTGAGGCTCTTCGAGGCGCTGGGCCTGTTCCGCGAGCCGCTCGCGGGGCTCGAGCCGCAGCTCGCCCCCGTGGAGGGCGCGCTCGATGAGATCGCGCTCGACCCGGACGCCTCGCTCTCGGAGGCGCGCTTCGAGGCGCTCGTGGCCGAGGCCCAGGCGGCGCACACCCGCATCCGCGAAGCGGCGTACCAGCAGCTCCATCGCGACCCGTATCGCGCGGACATGGCCGACGGCATCCTCGCGCGGGTGCCCAAGGAGCTCGACGCGCTCAACGAGGAGGTGGTCGTCACGGCCTCCATCGGCCTGGGGTTCACCATTGCGCATCCGCCGGGCCACCGGGTGTTCTCGATCGAGCTCGGCAGCGGCTCCCGCGTGGAGGGCTTGCCCGGCGTTCCGGCGGGCGCGAGCTACGTCGGCACCTTCGATCGCGAGGAGGCCGTGGAAAACGAGTTCATCGACTTCTTCGCTTCTGGGCACCCGCTCGTGGAGGGCCTCTTCGCCCACTACGAGGAGGGCTCGCTTGGCCGGGCCGTGCGGTTCGAGATGGCCATCGGTGGGGACACCGGCGAGGGGCTCGTGGCCCTCTACAAGGACGGGCCGGCCTTCGAGGTGATCGCGCTCGACTCCACCGGCGCCCCACGGCTGGACTGGGCGGCCGCGATCTGCCGGCGGCCGATCCTGGCGCGCCCCGTCACCGGCAAGGCGGCCCAGGATCCCGACTGGCGGAGCATGGTCCGCCTCCTCGGCGCCCAACTCGACCCCACCCGCCGCCTGCACGCGCTCGCCGCCATCGTCGTCAGGCCTACCGCCACGGCTCTGTAGCAGGAAATGCTACGGGATTCGGCCACTCCTGTCGCAGGATCTGCGATCCCCGAGATTCCTGATCCGCGATTTGCTCGGAAATGTGACCGGCACGCGATTCGCACCATTCAGTGCGCCGCTGCCGATCGAATCCGGGGGAGAGGGGATGGTAGGATGAGCCGCATGGCCGGGCATCAGCACACGGACGAGGCCCGCGCGTCCACGCGCAAGCTCACGTACGTAGACTTCCTTGAGTTCCCCGACGATGGGCAGCGGCACGAGCTCATCGATGGGGAGCACTACGTGACGCCGTCGCCGTTCCTGAGGCACCAGGAGCTGTCAAGGAGACTGACCGTCGAGCTGGAACTGCACCTCCGCCAGCATGGGGGTGGGCGGGTGTTTTATGCCCCGCTCGATTGTGTCTTCACCGACTTCGACGTCGTCGAGCCCGACATCCTGCTGGTGACAGCGGACCAGTTCCACATCCTCACCGAGGAGCACATCCAGGGCGCGCCGGCATTGGTGGTGGAAATCCTCTCCAAGGGCACGAGGAAGGTGGACGAGACGATCAAGCGCGACCTGTACGATAGGGTCGGTGTCCGCGAGTATTGGCTGGTGGACCCGGCGGGACAGCGGATCACCGTCTACGCGCGAAGCGGCGACCGCCTCGGTCGCCAGCAGCACCTGTCCGCCGAACGACACGATACGCTGACTACGACCCTGCTACCAGGGTTTGCGTTGTCGCTCTCGGACTACTTCTTGCCGTAGCTGTGCGATGATGCACAGCCATGACCGCTCACACCCTGACCTCCCTTGCCGTCGCCGGCACCCTGGCGCTCGCCGCCCTGCCGGCGGCCGGCCAGACCATCACCTACGAGCCCACCGCGGGCGTGCCCACCTTCGCGGTGCGAGAGCCGGTGCTGCGCCTCACGCCGGGCACGACGGTGCAGACGCGCACCTTCTCGAAGCCGGGCGACTATTACGATCCGACCGTGGCGGGCCCCTGGCCGGGCGAGGTGGGACCGTTCCACATCGAGGGCGCGGCCCCTGGTGACACGCTGGTGGTGCGCGTGCTGCGGCTCAGGCCCAACCGCGACATCGCCATCTCCAACGTCACGCCGGGCGGCATCAGCGGGGTGGCGGCCGACAGCCGCACGCGGCTGCTGAACGAGCCGCTGCCGGCGCGCCGCTTCGTGTGGCAGCTCGACCGGGCGCGCAACGTGGGCATCATCGACCTGCCCAACTCGGCGATCAAGAAGATGGAGATCCCGCTGCGGCCGATGCTGGGCCGCGTGGCCACGGCGCCGGCGGGCGAAGAGGAGTTCGGCGGCCTGTGGCCGGGCGACTTCGGCGGCAACATGGACGCCTCCGACGTCACCGAGGGCGCCACGGTGTACCTGCCGGTGTTCCACCCGGGCGGACAGTTCTACTTCGGCGACTTTCACGCCGCGCAGGGCGACGGCGAGATCGCCGGCTCGGGCCTCGAGTCGACGGCCGATGTCACCTTCCAGTTCGACGTCATCAAGGGCAGGCGCCTCCGCTGGCCGCGGCTCGAGAACGACGAGTACATCATGGTGCTGGGCAGCCAGCGGCCGCTGATCGACGCGCTGCGCATCGCCTACGTCGAGCTGATCGAGTGGATGGTGGCCGACTACGGCTTCGACAAGATGGAGGCGTACCAGGTGGCCTCGCAGGCGGGCGTGGTGCGCGTGGCCAACGTGGTGGACCCGCACTACACGGTGGTGGCGAAGTTTCCGAAGGCGCTGCTCAAGCGGTAGCCGCGCGCATTGTGATATCACATCTTTTCATGAAGTGATATCATGCAGGCAATGGTTGCCGCCAGCCGCCGGACGCCGCCCGTGGCCCGGGTGCTGCTGCGCCTTCCGGCCGACCTCCACCGGTCGCTGACCCGGGCCGCCGAGGCGGATGGGCTCTCGTTCAACGAGTTTTGCGTACGGCGTTTGCGCACGCCCGCCCAGCCGCAGCAGATGTCCGCGGCCCGGACCGCGGTGGTGCACCGCGCCCAGGCCGCCTTTGGCCCGCGCCTGCTCGGTGTGTTGGCGCTCGGCTCGTGGGCCCGCGGCGAGGCTGGGGCCGCCTCCGACATCGACGCGCTCATCGTGATCGATCCGAACACGCCGCTCACGCGCGACCTCTACCGAGCCTGGGATCGGGATCCCCTGGCCGTGGAGGGCCGCGTGGTCGACGCGCACTTCGCGCACCCGTCCCCGGCGGGAACCACGCCCGGTGCTGTGTGGTGCGAGGCCGCGGTGGACGGCCTGTTATGGTACGACCGGGACGGGCAGATTCAGCAGCGCCTGGGGGAGATCCGCCGGGCGATCGCGGAGCGCCGCGTGGTGCGGAGCTTCGCGCACGGACAACCGTATTGGAAGGGAGCGGCGTGATGCACAACCGGGAGTTGGCCGCCGACCACCTGCGCCGGGCCGGCGCCCGCCTTCGCGCGCTCGACGTGCTGCACGAGGCCGGCAGCTGGGCCGACGTCGTCCGCGAGTCGCAGGAAATTGTGGAGCTCACGTTGAAGGGACTGCTGCGCGCCTTTGGGGTGGACCCGCCGCGGATCCACGACGTGGCCGACGTGCTCATTGCCGAGCGCGAGCGCCTCCCGAAGGACTTGTGGCCACACCTCGATCGATTGGCCACCGTCTCGAGGACCCTGCGGCGCGATCGCGAGCTGGCGTTCTACGGCGCCGAAGACCTGACGCCCTCGTCGTTTTATCGCGAGGCCGACGCGGTGAGCGCGCGCGACAGCGCGCGCGACGTCGTGGGGGGGGGGGGGGGGCGCGGGGGCCCCCCCGCGGGGGGGGCGCCGCCGCCCCCCCCCCCCCCCCCCGCCGGCGGGTCACCGGGCGCGGGCTCTCGCCCGAGGTGCCCGCGCGGCGCGCCTCCGCCTCGTCACTGCACGCAGTAGAGCCCGCTGGCGTTGCCGACCTCTTCGCACGACCAGAACGTGGGGCAGTCGGTGAAGTCCATGCAGGTCTTCGAGCAGTAGCCGAACTGGGTGTCCGGCGCGAACAGGCAGGCGTCGTACATGCAATCGGCGTTGTCCTGACACTGGCTCCCGAGATCGTCGCCTCCGCCGCCGGTCGTCGTGGACGTGTTGCCTCCCGACGACGTCGAGCCGCCGGTGGTGCTGCCGCCGCACGAGCCCGGCGTCGGCGAGCAGGCCGAAGGATCGAAGTCGTTGAAGCACTGGTCGACGGCGCCCTGCGACGGGCAGGTGAAGTGCTCGTCGTTGAGGCAGCACTCGAAGCTCGACGAGCCGGAGCCGCTGGTGGAGCCGTTGCCCGAGCCGCTGCTCGAGCCGTTGCCCGAGCCGTTCGTGTTGTCGCCGCCCGCGCCGCCGCCGCCGCTCTCGCCGCCGCAGCCGATCACCACCGCGCAGATCCCGATCCCGACCAAGCCAACGAAACGCGTGAACATCGCTCTCTCCTCGTGGAAATGGAGGCACCCGCGCACCGCGCGCGCGTCCCTCGCTGGACCTCGCCGCGCGGCGCCCGTCGGGGGCTCTCCGCTCGGCTCATCGGTACGACGCGCCGGGGCGGGCGCTGTAACACGAATTTTTTGGTGAGCCGGAAACGTCCGCGCGTTCGCGTGCTTACCCGCGCGGCGTGTCCGCCTCGGGGGCGAGGAGCCGATCGAGGCTGACGTCGAGCTGGCTGAGGCAGAGGCGCGTCACGCTGGCGAGCTCGGCCTCGTCGAGCTGGAGGCGATCGCGGAGGAGGGCGCGGGTGCCGTCGAGCAGCTTCTGCCGCGTCTGCCCCAGCCAGCGCGCCACGCTCACCCGGTGGACGCCGTAGATCCCGGCCACCTCGTCGGCGGTGAGGCCGTCGGTGTAGACCAGGCGGAGCACGTTGCGATCCTTCGGGGAGAGACCGGTGAGCGCGTCGCGGAACGCCTGGCTGAACGGCTCGGCGTAGCGCGCGCGCACCTGGGCGAGCTCGGGATCGTCGTCCGCCGCGAGCTCGCCGAGCGCCGAGTCGCCGGCGTGGTCGTCGCGCGCCTGCTTGCGGTACTCGCTCAGCGCCTCGTGCACCGTGAGCGCCCTCAGCCAGGCGCGGATCGGCCCCTTGCCCGTGTAGGTCACGATCCTCGGCTCGGCGCCCTCGGCGGCGACGAAGAGCTTGTGGCGGATGCGCTGGAGGATCTCGTCGTTCGCCGCGCCGCGGAGCCGCAGGCGCGCGAGCGCCCTCGGCGCCTCGAGCGCGAGCTCGGCCTCGAACGCCGCGAGCGCGGCCGGATCGCCCTCGGCGCAGCAGGCGGCGAGGTAGAGATCGGGCAGGTGGAGCGCGCCGGTCGCGGCGCCCGCCTCGAGGTGCGACGCCAGCCGTCGCGCGAAGCGCCCGTCGCCCCCGGCGAGGCCGGGCCGGGAGGCCCGGGCCGAGGCGAGCGCCTGGGCGATCATGCCCTGGGGACCGACATCGACCACGCGCTCACGCTAGCAACAAACGACTATCCTGGCCCGGATGGATTGCCTCGACGCGTCAGGGCTCTTCGAGCTCTTCGGACCGGACGCGCCGCCCGCCGAGCGGGAACGCGCGGAAGAGCACGTCGACGCCTGCGAGCGCTGCCGTGCCCTCGTCGCCGCCTTCGCCAGGGCCGCGGACGAGGGGGACGGCGCGACCCGGGCGATGCCCTCGCCGTTCGCGACGACGATCGCGAGCGAGCCGCCGCCGAGCTCGGCGATGCGCTGGACGCCGGGCGAGACGATCGCCGGACGCTACCGGCTCGATCGCATCGTCGGCGAGGGCGGGATGGGCGTCGTCTGGGCCGGCATCGACGAGCAGCGCAGCCGCCCCGTCGCCCTCAAGCTCCTCAAGATCGACACCCCCGAGCTCCACCGGCGGGCGGCGCGCGAGGCGCGCGTGACCGCGCTGGTGGGGCACCCCAACGTCGTCGAGGTGCACGAGGTCGTCGCCGTGGCCGGCTCGCCGCCCGTCCTGGTGATGGAGCTGCTCGTCGGCGAGTCGCTCGACCGGCTCCTCGCCCGCCGCGGTCCCCTGCCCGCGCGCGAGGCCATCGCGGTGCTGCTCCCGCTCGTCGCGGCGGTGCGGGCGGCGCACGCGTGCGGCGTGCTCCACCGCGATCTCAAGCCGCAGAACGTGTTCCTGGCGCGCGAGGACGCCTCGGTCGATCCGGTGGTGATGCTGCTCGACTTCGGCCTCGCCAAGCTCGTGGGCCAGGAGGTCGAGGTGCTCACCAGGACGGGCGCGATCCTGGGCACGCCGCACTACATGGCGCCCGAGCAGCTCTACGGCGAGCGCGACATCGACCGCCGCGCCGACGTCTGGGCCATCGGCGCCATCGCTTACGAGACGCTCAGCGCCCGCCGGCCCATCGAGGGCAGCTCGTACGCGCAGCTCGTGCGCAACGCGACGCGCGGCCGGATGACGCCGATCGCCGAGCTCGCGCCCGGCGCGCCGCCGCGCCTGCTCGCGCTCATCGATCGGATGCTCTCGCACGAGCGCGACGGCCGGCCGGAGCTCGCCGAGGTCCACGCCGAGCTCGACGCCCTCGCCAGGGCGGGCGCGTAGCGGCGCGCCGCGGTCAGGGCGCGCGGACCACCCAGCCGAGGCCGCCGCCGTCGAGCGCGGGCCGCTCCGGATCCGGGCGCGTCGCGGCGTACGTGGTGACGGCGGCGCCCGCCACGACGACGGCCGCCGCGCCCCAGAACCACCAGCGCGTGAGCAGGCTGGGCTGGTGCGGTTTGAGCGGCGCCGAGAGATCGACGCGCTGCCCCGCCTTCAGCGTCGTCGAGACCTCGTAGGGATCGAAGCCCGGCTTGCGGACGAGGACCCGGTGGGCGCCGGCGCCGCGCTCCACGGACACCGGCGCGATGCCGACGTCGAGCCCATCGACGGCGACGACGGCGTCGCGCTCGTTCGAGGAGACGCGCAGCATGGCAGGGAGCCGCTCGACCGCGAGGCGCAGCGCTCGCCGCTCGCCGGGGCGGACCGTCTCGCGGTGGAGCGCGTCGGCGAAGCCCTCGCGGGCGATGAGGAACACGTGCGGCCCGGGATCGAGCACGAGCCGGAACACCGGCGCCGGCGGAGGCTTGCCCGGCCCCGCCGGGAGCGTTCCCGCGAGCAGCGTCGGCCGATCGCCGCCCTCGGTCGGCTCGAGCGGCTGGCCGTCGACGGTGATCGCCGCGTCGCCGGGCTCGAGCGTCACCTCGAGCGTGGCCACGATCCGGTCGATCTCGGCGATGAACCGCTCGGTGTCGGTCACCGTCGCCTCGGGGAGATCGGCGTCGGGCTTGCGCTCGGCGAGCGCGCGGCCGAACGTGCGGCGCGCGCGGACGTACTGGCCGAGCGCGCGCTCGCACACCCCCATGTTGTACGTGGTCCAGGCGTGCGGCCGGCGGCGAGCGGAGCGCTCGAAGGCGGCGAGCGCCGCGCCCCACTGCGCGTCCTTCGCGAGCTCGGCGCCGCGGGCGAAGTCGGCGCGGGCCTCGGCCACGCCGTCGGCGTCCTGCGCCGTCGCCGGCGGCGCGGCGGAGGCGAGCGCGACGGCGAGCGCCATCGCCGCGAAGGACCGCTCGACACGTGCGGGAGCCACGCTCCGTGTGTCCCTCAGAACGGGACCTTTGTCAGCAGCTTTGTCGGGGCCGCGTCGGAGCTCGCCGGAGGCGCCGCGGTCGCATTCGCCGACGCCGCGCTCGCCGTGGGCGCCGGCGCCGGCGGCGTCTTCGCGGGCGGCTGGGGCGGGATCGCGCGATCGGCGCGCGCGGTCGACGCCGGCGGCACCGTGGGCGCACCCGACGGCGTCGAGGGACTGGCGGAGGTCGACGAGGCTGCGTTCGCGGCGGGCTCCCGCGCGGAGACGACCGCGCTCGGGGCGGGCTCCGCCGGCTCGGGGGGCGCCGTCGCGACCACGGCCGACGTGGCCGCGTCCGGCGACGGAGACGCCGGCTTCCCGAACGCGAGCACCCCGAGCGCGACGGCCGCGACCACGCCCGCGGCGGCGACGGCGACACGCGAGCGCGGCCGGGGGCTCCCCGCCGCGCCGCCGGTGGTCTCGCCGCTCGGGTTCGGCGTCGGCGCGGCCGAGAGGAATCGCGCCGGCGCGGCCCGGCCCACCCGCGCGCCGGCCGCGGCGCTCGGCGCTCCGGCGAGCGCCTCGAGGACCTCGCGCGCAGTGCCCGGCCGATCCGCGGGATCGATCGAGAGCAGCTCGCCGACGAGCCGCGCCACCGGCTCGGGCGTCGTGGGCACGCGCGCGGCGAGCGGCTCCAGCTTGCCGTTGGTCAAGAGGCGCAGCACCTGCCCGAGGTTCTCGGCCTGCGTCGGCGGCGCGCCGGCCAGGCACTCGTAGAGGATGACCCCGACGGCCCAGAGGTCGGCGCGCGCGTCGATGGGATCGCCGAACGCCTGCTCGGGCGCCATGTAGTAGGGCGTGCCGATCATCGCGCCCGTCGCGGTGAGCGCGCCGGACGCGCCGGGGACGCCCTCGGGGGCGACCACCTTGGCGACGCCGAAGTCGAGGATCTTCACCTCGCCGCCGTCGAGGAGGAAGAGGTTGTCCGGCTTGAGATCGCGGTGGACGATCCCGGCGGCATGCGCGGCCTCGAGCCCGCCGAGCACGGCGCGCACGATGCGCAGCGCCTCGTCCAGGGGAAGCACCCGCTCGCGCGCGAGGCGCGCGCGCAGCGACTCGCCCTCGAGCAGGTCCATCACCAGGACCGGCGATCCGTCGTCGGCCTCGAGCACGTCGTGGACCGCGAGGATGCTCGGGTGGAGGGCGGCGCAGGCGGCCCGCGCCTCGCGCAGCATCCGCCGGCGGGCGCTCGCGTCGTCGCCGGTCGCGTGGAGGAGCTTGAGGGCGAAGGCCTTGCCCGTGACCGTGTGCCGCGCCGCCCAGACGCTGCCCATCCCGCCCTTGCCGAGAAGGCGCTCGAGGCGGTAGCGCTGGGCGATGACGTCTCCCGGCCCCATGGGCCCGGTGTAGCACCGGGCGGCGCGGGAAGGGATGACCTCACCCCCTCTCCCTCACGGGAGAGGGGAAGGAGCGGAGAGAGCGGGGTTCGTCAGAGGCGCAGGAACCGGAGCTTGATCCGCTTCACGCCCCAGCCGGGGAACTGGACCGAGGCGGTCGGGTCGTCGCCGCCGTCGACGCTCACGAGCTTGCCGGTGCCGAACTTCTCGTGGCTGACGCGGGCGCCGGGGCGCAGCGGGCCGTGGCCGCTTTCATCCACGCCGGGGTCGCGCTCGACGTAGCGCTCGCCCGGAGCGTGGGACGGCTCCTCGCGGGCACGCGACGAGGCGGGCGCGTCGTAGCGCCGCTCTTCGATGCGGGATCGGGGGCCGCCGTCGTCGGGGCCCGCGTGACCGCCGGACCGCGCCTGCGGGTGCGTCCAGGCGTCGCGGAGCCGGTCGAAGCTCGGGAGCCGATCGACGCGGCGCTCGCCCACGCCCATCTGGCGCGCGGTGTCGGTCGCCATCGGCCGCACCGACGTCTTCGGGAGATCGCGGAGGAAGCGGCTGGGCACGCCGTAGCGGGTGGTGCCGAAGATCATCCGCCGCTGGGCGTGGGTGACGAAGAGGCGCTCGCGGGCGCGCGTGACGGCGACGTAGGCGAGGCGACGCTCCTCCTCGAGCTCCTCGGCTTCCTTCGGGTCGAGCCCGCGGAAGGGGAAGATCTCCTCCTCCATCCCGGTGAGGAACACGGCGTGGAACTCGAGCCCCTTGGCCGCGTGCACCGTCATCATCGCGACCTTGGGCGCGTCGGCGAGCTGATCGACGTCGCTCGAGAGCGTGACGCGCTCGAGATAGCCGTCGAGCGTCCCCACCTCGCCCGCCGCCGCGGCCTCCTCCTCGTACTCGGCGATGGAGCCGAGGAGCTCGTCGAGGTTCTGCAGTCGCGCCTCGCTCTCGGCGCTGTCGTCCTCGGCGAGCCAGCTCGCGTAGCCGGTCCGCTCCAGCACCTCCTCGGCGAGCACGTGCGGCGAGGCCGTCCGCGCCTCGCCGATGAGCCCCTGGAGCAGATCGCGGAAGGCGAGCAGGCTCTTCTTGGCCGCGGTCCCGACCGCCCCGCTCTGGCATGCCGGCTCGATGGCGTCGTAGAGCGACGTCTTGCGCTCGTCGGCGACCGCCGTCACGCGCGCCATCGTGGTGTCGCCGATCTTTCGGGAGGGCACGTTGACGATGCGGGCGAGGTCGACGTCGCTCCTCGGGTTGGAGATGACGCGGAGGTACGAGAGCAGGTCCTTGATCTCGGCGCGCTCGAAGAAGCGGGTGCCCCCGATGATCTGGTAAGGGATCCGCGCCGCGCGCATCACCTCCTCGAGCACGCGCGACTGGGCGTGGACGCGGTAGAAGACCGCGATGTCGCGCGGCGAGATCCCGCGGTCGATGAGCTCCTTCAGCCGCTCGACCACCCACGCCGCCTCGTCGCGCTCGCTCTCGGCGGCGACGACGTGGATGGGCTCGCCGTCGTTGCGCGCCGTCCACAGCTCCTTCGGCTCGCGATCGCGGGCGGGGCGGATGACGCCGAGGCCGCCCTTCACGATGTGCCCGGTCGAGCGGTAGTTCTGCTCGAGCTTGATCACCGTCGCTTCCGGGAAGTCGCGCCGGAAGTTGCGGATGTTGCGCACGTCGGCGCCGCGCCAGCGGTAGATGCTCTGGTCGTCGTCGCCGACCACGCAGAGGTTCTTCCGCTCGCCGGCGAAGGCGCGGACGAGGCGGTACTGGACGAGGTTCACGTCCTGGAACTCGTCGACGAGCACGTAGCGGAAGCGCCGGCGGAGCTCCTCCCCCGCGGGGATCGTCGGGTCCTCGGCGATGCGGAGGACGGCGAGCAAGAGGTCCTCGAAGTCGACCGCGTTCGCGTCGCGGAGGTGGCGCTGGTACGCCTCGAAGCAGCGCCCGATGGCGTCGTCGAGGTAGCCCTCGGCGACGAACTGCTCCGGGCCCCGCGCCTCCTGCTTCTCCTTGTGGATGCGCGCCAGGATCTGCCGGGGCGGGTAGCGCTTGTCGTCGAGGTCGAGCTCCTTGAGGACGCGGTTCATGACGGCGCGCTGGTCGGCGTCGTCGTAGATGACGAAGCTGCGCTCGAGCCCGGCCGCGTCGTGGTGGCGGCGCAGCAGCCGGGCGCACACCGCGTGGAAGGTGCCGACCCAGAGGTCCTTGGCGACCTCGACGCCGAGCAGGCCCTCGAGGCGGCGCTTCATCTCGCCCGCCGCCTTGTTGGTGAACGTCACCGCGAGCACCCGGTAGGGCGGGACGCGGTGGCCCGCGACCAGGTTGGCGATGCGGTAGGTGATGACGCGGGTCTTCCCGCTCCCGGCGCCCGCGAACACCAAGAGGGGTCCGTCGACGTGGGCGACGGCGCTCGCCTGCGGCTCGTTGAGCTCCGGCGGCCCCTCGGGCGGCTCGGGCGAGGAGAGCTCGGCGTCGATCATCCCCTGCTCGGTTAGCACGGCGGGGCGCGCTTGGGGAGCGGCGGAGGGCGCACCGCCGGACGGCGCGACGCGCGCATGATCGCCGTGGGATCCGGACAAACTGTGGAGAGTTGTGCTCTTGACGCGGGCGCGCAGGCCCATCACGGGAGAGGGCGACATGCGCATCGCGCTCACCTACAACCTGAAGCTCAGCGGCTCCGCCGAAGAGGCGGAGTTCGACAGCCCGGAGACCATCGACGCGCTCGCCGCAGCGCTCTCCCGGGCCGGACACGAGGTCGAGCGCATCGAGGTCTCGGGGCCTCCCTCGCGCGTGGTCGCGCGCCTCGAGGCGCTCGCGCCCGACCTCATCTTCAACACCGCCGAGGGCCACAAGGGCAAGACGCGCGAGGCGTTCTACCCCGCGCTCTTCGACGAGCTCGGGATCCCGTACACCGGCTCGGACGCGTACGCGCTCTGCGTGACGCTCGACAAGCTCCTCACCAAGCGCATCCTCTCGAGCTACGGCGTCCCCACGCCCCGCGCGCGGCTGGTCACGCGCGCCACCATCGAGAGCGGCGCGCTCGACGACATGATCTTCCCGGCCATCGTCAAGCCCAACTTCGAGGGCTCGTCCAAGGGCATCAGCGAGTCGAGCGTGGTCGAGGACGCCTACGAGCTCTCCTCGCGCGTCGACCGCCAGCTCGATCGCTACGAGGCGGGCCTCCTCGTCGAGCGCTACGTGCCCGGGACCGACGTGTCCTGCTCCTTCGTCGACGGCATCGAGCCCGACGGCGTCCTCGAGCCGATCGAGTACGTGATCGATCCCCAGTTCGCCGGCGCGTACAACGTCTACGACTACAACCTCAAGAACATCAAGCCCGAGCACGTCACCCTGCGCCCCGCCGAGTTCCCGCGCGCGGTGATCGAGCGCATCCAGGCGCTCACCCGCCGCATCGTCCGCGCCCTCGACCTCAAGGACCACGCCCGCTGCGAGTTCCGGGTCACCCCCGGCTCGGCGAGCCGGGGCCCCGAGGTGCAGTTCCTCGAGGTCGACGCCCTCCCCAGCCTCGAGAACGGCCTGGGCACGTTCATCTCGGCGAAGCGGCGCGGCGTCGACTACGACGGCGTGGTCCGCGCCATCGTCAAGAGCGCCTGCAAGCGCCGCGGCATCCCGCTCGGCGAGCCGGGCGCGACCAAGAAGCGCCGCGCCGCCGCCGCGCTCCGGGTGGGCCTCACCTTCAACATGAAGCGCATCGACACGTCGGGCGGCGACGACGCCGAGGCCGAGTTCGACTCCCCGAAGACGATCCAGGCGATCAGCCGCGCCATCGAGAGCTACGGCCACACCGTGGTGATGCTCGAGGCGAACGCCGACCTGCCCCACGCGCTCACCGCCGCCGCGCCCGACGTCGTCTTCAACATCGCCGAGGGCCACCACGGCCGCGGCCGCGAGGCGCACGTGCCGGCGCTCTGCGAGCTCCTCGGCATCCCCTACAGCGGCTCGGACGCGACGACGCTCTCGCTCTGCCTCGACAAGGGCCTCACCAAGCAGATCCTCCGCGCCGCCGGGATCCAGACGCCCGAGTGGCAGATGCTCACCACCGGCCGCGAGAAGCTCCGCGCCTTCCGCTACCCTGTCATCGTCAAGCCGAACGCCGAGGGCACCTCGAAGGGCATCACCTCGGCCTCGGTGGTCGAGGACGAGGCCGCCGCGCGCGCCGCGGCCAAGGCGCTCGTCGACAAGTACGGCCAGCCCGCCCTCGTCGAGGAGTACGTCGACGGGCGCGAGCTCACCGTGGGCCTCCTCGGCGAGCGCCGGCCCAAGGTGCTCCCGCCGATGGAGGTCGTCTTCGTCGATCCCTCGGCCCACCCCGTCTACGGCTTCGAGGAGAAGCAGGCCGACACCACCAAGGTGCGCTTCGAGTGCCCGGCGCAGCTCTCGCCGGCCGAGCTCAAGCGAGTGGAGAAGGTCGTCCGCGACACCTTCGCCGCGCTCGACTGCCGCGACGTGGCGCGCATCGATCTCCGCCTCGCCAAGGACGGCACGGTCTACGTCATCGAGGTCAACCCGCTCCCCGGCCTCACCCCGGACTTCAGCGATCTCTGCGTCATCGCCAAGGTCGTGGGGATGGACCACCGCACGCTCATCGGCGAGATCCTCGCGCCGTCGATCAAGCGCCATCGCGAGGCCAAGGCCGCCGCTGCTCCCACGAACGGCGACGCGCCGCCGCCCGGCGCGCGGAGCTCGGATCGCCCCCCGACCGTGCAGGCCGTGAAGCTCGCGAACGGCCACTGAAGAGGAGTCGGACAATCGTCCGACCCACGCCGCTCGAGGCCCGAGGTCCGACGCCTCTTCAGTCCCCGGGGGCGCGGGGGGGCCCCCCCCCCCCCCGCCCCCCCCCCGCGGGCGGGGGGGGGGGCGCCCCCCCCCCCCCCCCTCGCGACCGCCGCATGGATCAGACCAACACGCCTCGCGCAGCGCGGACGGATGCGGTCCGTCGCGCGCGAAGCGCACACCCCGCCCGGCGCGCGGCTTGCGACGGTTCGATCCGTCGGGGGTCTCGCGCATGGGGGTGTTCGCCAGCAGAAACAGGAAGCGCGCCGCGGCGGGCGCGGCGCTCCTCGTCGCCGCCGCGGCCGCCGGCTCGTGCGCGCTCGAGCGCCGGCCGTACCTGCCCGATCCGCGGCCCGGCGTGCCGGCCTACTGGGAGTCCAGCCTCCCGCCGAGCGCGACCGAGGCGGTGGACGAAGACGGTGGCGCGTCCGACGCCGCGATGGACGGCGCCGCGGGCGAGAAGCGCGACGCGGCGCCCTCTCCGCCGCCGCCCGAGAAGTACCTCTGGGAGGACCCGCCCGCGCCGACGGTGCCGGTGATCGAGCGGCCGCCGCCGCCCGGCCCGCCCGATTCGCAGATCCCGCTGCGCGACGACGTGCAGCACGACGTCGAGCCTCTCAAACATTAGCGCCGCTCGCCTGCAACCGCGGGCAATTGACCCGACCGAAGCGAAGCGGAGGGCGGGTGTCCGGCCGGCGCGAGCCGGCCGGCAATTGCCCGGGGGGTTTGGGGGCGGAGCCCCCATGTTGGGAGATCAGTCGAGCACGGGCAGCGGGTTCGCCGAGTCGGGGAACATCTCGTGCGCCGCCATCTGGCGGGCGTCGAGGCGCGCCGCGAGCTTGGCCCGGCCCTTCGAGGTGGTCAGCTGCGCGGTCGCCTTCTCGAAGCGCAGCTTCGCCTCGGCGAAGTACGCGGCCCGGGGCTTCGCCAGCGAGGCGTCGGGGATGGCGCCGTCGAGGAGCGCGGCCAGGTAGGCCGAGCGCGGCGCCGACATCGCCGGGAGCGCGCCGGCCGCGTGCTTGGCAAGGAGCAGCTTGCGCAGGTGCGCGTCGACGTCGGCCGGCGCCGCCGGCAGGCCCTCCACCGCCTCGGCGTGGAGCGCGCAGCGCGCGCTCGAGAAGATGTCGTTCTCGTCGTCGACGAGGCGGATCGCCGTGATCGTCCGCGCCGTGAGGTAGCCCGTCTTCTGCAAGAAGGCCTCGATGCGCTTGTCCATCTCGGAGCGCACCGGCAGGAGCTCGAACGGCTCGGAGGGGTAGGCCGTCGGCTTCACGAACCCTGCGCCCGACACCGCCGCCGGATCGACGAAGAGCTCGAGGGGCACGGTGTCCGACGAGCTCATGAAGCCGAGCTCGGTCTGGCAGAAGACCGACCGGAGCATCTGCGGCATCCCGCCCGGCTGCGTGCCGTCGAGCATCATCTGTCCGAAGCCCGAGCCGGCGGCGTCGCTCGCGCCGTACACCCAGGTCCGGATCGCGGCGCGCATGGTCTGCTCGAGATCGTTGGCGAGCGAGGAGCGCGAGTGCTCGCCGTGGAGCGCCGCCGCCTCGGTCACGATCGACGCCGTCTCGCCCGTCAGGCTCGACTCCTCGGGCAGCATCTTGTGGGTGCTGACCCAGTTGGTCCACGGCTCGGTCATCTCGTTCATGAGCGGGCCGCCGGCGACGTGGCAGTTGAAGCACCGGCGGTCCTCGCTGACGCGCTTGGTCGCGGCCTTGCCCGGGAGCTTCTCGAGCTCGAGCACCCGATCGGTGGCGTCGCGCATGATGCGCGTCACGGTGCCGGGCTTGCCGCTGCCGTTCGACTCGAACACGTAGAAGTTGTAGAGGCCGGTCTTGGTGTCGAGGGCCATCACCTCGACCGGCTCGAGCACCATCGGATCCCCCTCGGCCGCGTGGGGCGCGTCGGGGCTCGAGACGAGCGCGACCATCAGGCTGAACGACTGGCGCACCGACTCGGGGTCCTGCCGGTCGGTGTTGCAGCCGGTGATCACGGCGCGCGGGAGCACCTGGCTCGTCGACTCCTGCTCGCCGGTGGCGCGGCTCGAGGGCTCCTCGACGACGAAGATCTCCTTCGAGTCCTGGCGGGCGCAGGCGCGCCCGATGCCGAAGAGCTTCTCCACCTCGGGGTAGGTGCCCGGGACCTTGTCCGGGCTCTTCTTGAGCACGTCGGCGACGCGGTCGTTGCCCCAGAGCGTCACCTTCTCGCGGACGTCCTGCTCGTCGCCCACGCCGGCGTCGTCGCCGCCGCAGCCGACCGCGGCCGCGGCGGACGCCGCCACGGCGAGCACGAGCCCCGCGAGACGCCGGGCCGTGCTCACTGCGCCGCCCCCGCGTAGGCCTTGCAGAAGGCCGCGTCCTGCTTGCAGGTGTCCGGCTTCTCGAGGAGGCGGATGGGCGCCTTCATCACGAGCTCGGTCGAGAAGCGGTCGTGGCAGAAGCCCTGGAGATCGCCGCTCCACTCGGCGTTCGTCTGCAGGTCCTCGTACTCGCCCGCGCTCGCCTCGCAGATGACGAGGTGCTTGTACTCGGCGCCGTCGACCTTGGCGTAGCGGCAGCCGGTGGGGAGCTGGTCGTTGGTCCAGCCGGTGAAGGTGAAGCCCTCGACCGCGACCGGGATCGCGTTGTAGTCGCAGGAGCACTCGCTGGTGGCGCGCACGACGCGGCCGCAGATCATCGGGTCGGAGTTGCGCCAGGTCGCGGGCGAGGCGACGTGGGTGCGCACGCAGCCGGCGATGTCGCGCTGCGCCTCGTAGTTGGCGTCGCCGGGGACGGCGACCTTGGCGCCGAGGGCGACGGCCTTCTTCCAGCGCGCCTCGTCGGCGAGGTTCTGGCCGCGGCAGAGCTTGTCGAGCTTCTTTCCCTTCGTGCCGCCGACGAGGCTGGCCTGGTAGCAGGCGGCCTGGCGGATCTCGTCGAGGGGCTGGTCGTAGCCGTCGTGGCAGTCTTCGATGAGGGCCGTCGCGGCGCCGCGCGAGTTGAAGCCCTTCTCCATCCGGACGACGCGCGTCTCGCTCGGCTTCGCGCCGAGGTTGGCCTTGTCGGCCATCGCCGTCTTCAGCTTCGTGTCCTTGCCCGTCATGTCTTGATAGACCCCGGTGAACACGCACTGGATCTTGGCGCCCGAGGGGACCTCGCCGATGCTCTGCACCACCTTGCCGCCGGCGACGGCGTGGTACTCGCAGTACTCCTGGCCGCGATCCTGATCGGTCACGCCGGCGACGTCGCCGCAGTTCCAGCGGATGGTGCCGTCCTTCAGATCCGTCGTGCGGACCGTCGAGTGGCGCTTGAGGATGGCGTCGCAGACGCCGGCCTGATCGAAGAGCGTCTCGGCGGCGGCCGGCACCACGTTGTCCTCGTCGCCGGTCACGGCGGACTCCTCGGCGCCGCAGCCCGTCGCGATGGGCGCGGCGAGGAGGAGCAGCGCGCTGATCGTCCGGAGGGGCGAGAAGCTCTTCTTCGAAGCGTGCATCGTCGGGATCCTCGTCGGATGAGAGCGGCGTGGTTGAAGTTGACGCCCGTCAAGCACACATCAGGCCACATCGCCCGGGCCGCCGCGGCGCGGCGCCATGGCGCCGACTTTGTCCCGCGGTCACCAGCAGTTGCCCTTCGCCGCTTCGCCGAACACCCCGTCTCCCGCCCGCAGCCGTTTCCCGCCGCTCGAGGTGGGAGCATGGATCACCACTGGCTCATGTGGATCCCGACGTGACCACACAAACGCCTACATCGGCGACGCACTCCGAGGCCCTGACGGGATCGCATCGCCGGCGCGCCTGGAGATCGACGAGGGACGCTCGCGAACGCGGCACGCGCGACGCCTCGGCGACCACCGGGCGTGCTCCTTGCAGTCCGGCCGACCCGCCCACGCCCGCTCCGAGCGAAGCGGCCCGCGCCTCGCTCGAGGAAGAGGGCGCGGGGAAGGGATCGGCCTCGGTTATAATGCGGCGCGTACATCCTTCATGATCTCGGACTCGGCACCTCGCTGGCTGGGCGCTCTGGCCGCAGCCGCCGCGCTGCTCACGGCGCCGGGGGCGGCGTCCGCCTACTGCCGCAGCACCACGTGCACCGGCGACTGCGAGCGCGATCCCGACACCGAGTGCAAGGTCACCGGCCACCCCCTCTACTGGCCGGGCATGTGCGTCGGCTTCAGCCTCCAGCGCGACGGCACGGTCAACATCCCGATGGACCAGGTGCGGCCGGTCATCGAGGCCTCGTTCATCGCCTGGTCCGACCTCGACTGCGGCGGGAGCACGGCGACGATCGCCTTCTCCGAGCTCGACGACGTGGGCTGCCACCGGACCGAGTACAACGAGGAGGGGCCGAACGCGAACATCGTGCTCTTCCAGGACACGAAGTGGAGCTACAAAGGCGTCGACAACACGCTGGCGAAGACCACGGTCACCTTCGACAACGACACCGGCGAGATCTTCGACGCCGACATCGAGATCAACCACGCGTACAACTTCTTCACCGTGGGCGACGTCGACGTGCACTACGACCTCGAGTCGGTCGTGACCCACGAGGTCGGCCACCTCATCGGCCTCGACCACACGCTCGAGATCGACGCGACCATGTTCGCTTCGTACGACGAGGGGTCGACCGAGCTCCGCACCCTCGCGCCCGACGACATCGACGCCGCCTGCGGCGTGTACCCGCCGGGGCGCGCGGCCGTGTGCGATCCCACGCCCCGCCGCGGCCTCGCCGACGCGTGCGGCCCCGACGCGCCCGCCGCGGGCGCCGGCGACGAGGGCGGCTGCTCGGTCGCAGGCGCGCGCGGAGCCGCCGGCGCCGGCGCCTGCCTCCTCTTCCTCGGTGTCGCCGCCGTGGCACGGCGCCGCAAGCGCGAGGCTCGCCCCGTCGCCCTCATCCCCCGGAGCTGAAATGCGCATCTCGCTCGTGCTCGGTCTTCTCTTCGTCGCCACGGCGGCGTCCGGTGCCTGCTCGGGAACCGAGAGCGCGACGCAGGAGACGCTCTGCACGCCCGGCGAGAACATCTTCTGCCGCTGCCGCGGCGGCGCCCCCGGCACCAAGACGTGCAAGCCCGACGGCAACAGCTTCGAGGAGTGCGTCGGCGAGAACGGCACCTGCCAGGAGGTCGTCGATCCGACGACGAGCACCGGCGATCCGGGCACGACCACCGGCGATCCCGTGACCACCGGCGGCGGCGGAGGCGGCACCGGGTCGCTGGCGCTGCTCGAGCCCTGCACCGCCGACGCCGACTGCAAGAGCGGCCTCTGCCCCATGGGCTTTTGCACCAAGGACTGCGCCTCGTACACCGAGTGCGTCGACGGGCAGGCGCAGGGCGAGTGCGTCCGGCTCAACGGCGACACGGTGCAGTGGTGCGTCGCCTACTGCATCGACCAGAGCGACTGCGCCGCGTTCGGGGCCGAGAGCCGCTGCGGCTTCGCCAAGACGCTCGACGGCGCGGGGCTCAAGGAGAACACCGGCGGCTACCCGGTCTGCGCCGACTGGGCCGACGCCGTGAAGCTCCCGCCCGACGGCACCGACTGCCCCAACGACGCGCCCTGGAACGGCGACGAGGACACGATGTGCCACCTCGGCTTCGGCGGCGCCGAGCGGGTGTGCGCGTTCGGCAAGTGCACCGACGGCTGCCACGTCGACGAGGACTGCCCCGCGGGGCTCCTCTGCTCTTCGACGGGCTCGCTCGGGACCTGCAACTGATCGCGATCGGCGAGCCGCGGCGACCGCGCGCTCCTCAGGAGGCCACGTGACGAAGCGACCCGTTCTCTCGCCCCGCTCGCTCCTTACCGCGGTCACGGCGCTGGGCCTCGCCGCCGCCGTCGCGCCCGCGGCGGGCTGCGGCGGCGACGACGGCGGCACCGGCGGCGGCGCGACGACGACGACGGGCACCGGCTCGCAGGCGTTCTGCGGCGACGGCCAGGTCGGCGACGACGAGGAGTGCGACGACGGCAACTCGGACGACGCCGACGACTGCTTGAACAGCTGCACCCTCGCCCGCTGCGGCGATCTCGTGGTCCACGCCGGGCTCGAGGAGTGCGACGACGGCAACCTCGACGACTCGGACGACTGCCTGACCTCGTGCGTGCACGCCAGCTGCGGCGACGGCTTCGTCTGGGCCAACACCGAGCAGTGCGACGACGGCAACGGCGAGGACGGCGACGCCTGCAGCAGCACGTGCACCGCCGGCGCCGGCTGCGGCAACGGCGTCACCGAGGCCGGCGAGGAGTGCGACGACGGCAACGCCTCGAACTCGGACGCGTGCCTCGCCGCCTGCGTCGCCGCCACCTGCGGCGACGGCTACGCCCAGCTCGGCGTCGAGGAGTGCGACGACGGCAACGCGGTCGACGACGACAACTGCACCAACGCCTGCACCGTCGGCCAGATGGCGTCGTTCGGCTGCCCCGGCACGGCGATCGCGGTCCCCGCCGACATGGAGGTGACCACCACCGGCGACACCTCGAGCGCCGCCGACGACGACGAGGGGAGCTGCGGCGGCTTCGGCGCGCCCGAGGTCGTCTACGAGGTGACGCCGCAGGCGAGCGGCGTGCTCACCATCGCCGTCGCGGGGCTGACCCAGGCGAGCGATCCGGTGCTCTACGTGCGCAGCGGCTCGTGCCAGGGCGGCGGCGAGCTCGGCTGCGCCGACCAGTCCTTCGGCGGCGGCACCGAGACGCTGGTGCTCAACGTCACCGCCGGGACGCCGTACTGGGTCTTCGCCGACGGCTACGACGGCACCGCGGGCTCGTACGCGCTGACCCTCAGCCTGTCGACGAGCGTCGCGGGCGACGACTGCCCGGGCAACCCCGTCACCATTGCCCTCAACGAGAGCAAGACGTGAGCGGCAACACCTCGGCGGCGCAGGCCGACCGCAAGGGGCCGCCGCCGTGCGACTCGGCCTCGACCAAGGAGATCGTCTACCAGGTGACGCCGAGCGCGAACGGCAAGCTCGCGGTGGCGATGGACCCGAGCTACGACGCCTCGCTCTACGCGCGCGCCGGGAGCTGCACCTCGACGATGCAGCAGCTCGCGTGCTCCGAGACGGGCGGCTCCGGCGTGCCCGAGGCGATCCTCTTCAACGTGACCGCCGGGACCAAGTACTGGATCTTCGCCGACGGCCACCTCGGCTCGTCGGGCGCCTACTCGATGGACATCACGCTGCTGCCGCCGTGAGCCGTCAGCCGCCGCGCGCGTCGGCGCTGGCGCGATCGGCGGCGGCCTGGCTCGCCGCGTAGCGGGCGAACCGCTTCGTCCCGCCCATGAAGACGCGGCCCTGCTCCTTGAGCGCGCGGAGCGCCGAGGCGACCTCACCGCGCGCGAGCCCCGAGGCGCGCTCGATCTCGGAGACGCTCATCCCCGACGATCCGGCCACGACGCGCGCGACCTCGTCGAGCGACGCGGCGCGCTGCTCCGAGGTGGGCCGGCCGCGGCCGGCGCGGCGGGCAGGCGCACCGGCCGCCGGCTTCTCCCGCTTCTTGGCGGGCGCGGCGGGCGCCGCTTGACCGCGAGACCCCGCCGCTCGCGGGCGCCCGAGCCCCGTGAGCGCGCGGGCCGCGCCTCGCTCGATCCCGAGGCGCCCGAGGATGAGATCGGTCACCTCCTCGGTCAGCTCGCGCGCGTGCCTGGACACGAGGGCCTCGAGCTCCGCCTCGAACGGGGTCGCCATGGGCCCGGAACGTACCGCCAAGCGCCGAAAGGGTCGAGTGGGTCACCGGCCGTCGCCGATCCGAGCGCGCGGCGGGCGACGATCCGCACGAAAGGCAGGCGGTCGGTCGAACGTTCGACATTCACGATCGCTCATCTAGACTGCGCCCCGATGAGCTGGCTCGACGCCGCCCTGCTCGGAGTCCTCGAAGGGCTGACCGAGTTCCTGCCGGTGTCGTCCACCGGCCACCTCATCCTCCTCGGCGGCCAGCTCGGACAGCACGACGAAGCGGCCAAGACGCTCGAGATCGTGATCCAGCTCGGGGCCGTGGTGGCCGTGATCGTCTACTACCGCGAGCGACTCAGGGATCTCGTGCAGGGCCTCTGGCGCCGCGACGAGGCGAGCGTGCGCCTCGCCACCGCGCTGATCGTCGCGTTCGTGCCCGCGGCCGCCGTCGGGCTCGCGCTCCACAAGGCGATCAAGGCGCACCTCTTCGGCCCGGTGCCGGTCGCGGCCGCGCTCATCGCCGGCGGCGTGGCCATGATCGCCATCGAGCGCCGCCGGCGCGGGCGCGGCGAAGAGGCGCTCCTCGGTCTCGAGCACGTCACCCCGCGGCGCGCCCTCTGGATCGGGCTCTCGCAGTGCCTGTCGCTCTGGCCGGGGGCGTCGCGTTCGATGACCACGATCGTCGGCGGGCAGCTTACCGGGCTCCACACCGCGACCGCGGCCGAGTTCTCCTTCCTGCTCGCCATCCCCACGCTCGGGGCCGCGACGCTCTTCGATCTCGCCAAGCACGGCCGCGAGCTCGTCGACGCGCCGGGCGGGGCGGTGTCGCTCGGGGTCGGCCTCGCCGTCTCCTTCGGGGTCGCGCTCGCCGTGATCGCGGCGTTCCTGCGTTACCTGCGCCGCTTCGGGCTCGCGCCCTTCGGCTTCTACCGGATCCTGCTCGGCCTCGTGGTGCTCGCCGCCGTCTGGCTCGGCGCCATCGCGTAGGTGGGCGCTCACGATGGGGGCTCCGCCCCCAAAACCAGGGCGGAACACGCTAAGCTCGCTCCCCATGCATCGGCGCGCTCTCGCACGCTGCACCGGAGGCGCGGCCCTCACCCGCTCCCCGCGCGCAGGCCGGGTGTCCCCCTTCGTCCTCGGGCTGCTCGCCACCGGATCGGCGGCCTGCTCCGGGACGCCGGCGCCTCCGCCGACGGCGCTGCCCGCCCACGTCGACGTCACCCCCGCGCCCGCGCCGCCGCCGGTGATCTCGGCGGCGCGCTGGGTCCGCGGCGGCGGCGCGACCACGCTCGGCCCGCTGGTCCCGGCGGGGCAGCTCGTCCTCCTCGGCGGCCGCCGCGCCCTCGTGGCCAAGGACGGCTCGGTGAAGGTCGAGACCGCGCCCGCGCCCGAGCCGATCCTGGAGCTCGCGCTCGTGCCGATCGGCCCGGGCGAGCGCCGCATCGTCGGCCGCGGCGCCCACGGCATCTACCGCTTCGACGATCCGCTCGGCGCGCCGGCGCTCCTCGCCCGCAGCGAGGTCGAGCTCAAGGGGCTCGGCTCGGGGCCGGGGCTGGTCGCGGTGTGGGACACGCAGTCGGAGCTGCCGCGCTTCCTCGATCTCGAGACCGGAAAGCCGGGCGCGTTCCCGAGCCTGCCCGCCCTGCCGGTGCGCGCGATGGCGTTCCGCAACGGCGAGGAGGGCGCGGCGCTCTTCCACGCCGCCGGCCTCGCCACCACCACCGACGGCGGCGCCAGCTGGCGGCCGGTCGCGGACACCGTCGGAGGCGACGCCCTCCGCGTGAACGGCCTGCGCCTGCGCGGCGACGAGGTCCGCGCCTTCCTCTACGACGTCGGCCGCGACGCCCTCGTCGATCCGGCGCAGGCGAAGCTCGGGACGCTCGACGAGCTCCCGCCCGCCGGCGACGAGCCCCCGCTGGTCCGCTGGATCCGCACCACCGGGCGCGATCCGCTCGAGGCGGCGATCACGAGCGGCGCCCTCTCGGGGCCCACGCAGGCGACCGTCGCGAGCCACGGCCTCTTCGCGCGCGTCGATCTGAAGACGGGCCTGGTCGAGGACCTCGCCGAGTTCGCGCGCGGCGGCGGCGTCAACGCCTGCGCCGTCGGCCGCGCCGCGACCGCGGTCTGGGTCGGCTGCGCCCTCTCGGAGGAGAACGAGGGCGATCTCTACGATCCCTTCGGCGTCGTCGCCCTGCCGCTCACCGGCAAGCTCGTCAGCGAGCGCCCGGTCGTGGCCCGCAACGGCGAGGCCGAGCTCCGCACCTCGCCGAGCGGCGGCGCGATGCTCCTCTCCTCGTGCAACGCCGACGAGGACGGCTCGGCCTGCGTGCGCCAGCCGGACGGCCGCTGGCTCACGTTCAAGGTCGACACCGACATCGTCGAGCGCGGCGCCGGCCCGCTCGCCGACGGCCGCATGGCCTTCCTCCGCGGGCTCTACGAGGGCGACGATCCGCCGGCCTCGGCCGACGCCGAGGGCGAAGGCGCGCCCGCCGGCGTGCGCGCGCCCTACCCCGTCGTCGTCGACGCGACCGGGGCCGAGCAGCGCTTCGCGCCCTCGATCTGGAGCGGCCGCGCCAGCGGCGACTTCCGCGTGGCAAGCCCCATCCAGGAGGACGCCGATCGCGCGCTCCACTTCGCCCTCGACAACGAGGAGGGCGTGTTCGTCTTCGTCCAGCAGCACGGCGGCGAGGGCTCCCACTTCAAGCGCCAGGACGGCGCCACGCGCGTCCGCCTCGCCGGCGATCACGGCATGGCCGTGGGCCCGCGCAAGGTCGAGGCGACGCTCGACGGCGGCCGCAGCTTCAGCGAGGTCCCGGCGCCGCGCCGGGTGATGGAGAGCATCGAGCGCCTCGGGGGGATGATCGACGAGCCCGGCGTCTTCGTGATCGGCGAGGTCGGCGCCAAGGTTGACTCCGAGCTCCGCCTCGGCTGGGGCCCGGCCGAGCCCGCGCCGCCCGAGCCGGCGCTCGCCGGCGGCTCGCTGCTCGAGCCGCGCCCCGGCGCCGCGCCGCTCGGGCCCGAGCAGGCGCTCTCGTGCAAGGCCGAGGGGCCGGCGGCGAGCACCCCGCCGCTCTTGGGCTCGCATCAGATCCGAGCGCTGCTCGCGACGACGCCCGCGGCGCCCAAGGGCACGCGGCGCGAGATCACCGCGACCGGGAGCGGCCGCACCTTCGAGCCGATCGCGGTGCTCGAGGAGCAAGGGCCGGCCAAGCCCGGCTCGACGCCCGCGACGTGGACGCTGCGCTGGCACGATCCGCTCGAGATCGGCGGCAAGCCGCACACGTGGACGGGGCCGCCGCCCAAGGGCATGGGCTGGGGCGCGTCGCTGCGAACGGTGGCGGCGAGCGGCGGGCGCGCCGTGTTCTCGATCCGCGCCGGCGGCAAGTACCTGCTCGCGCGGACGAAGCCGGGAGGCGGGCTCGAGCTGCTCGAGGTGTCGTTCGCGGAGCTGCCCTCGTCCGACGTCGTGTTCGGCACCGATCGCGGCGAGCCGATCGCGTGGCTGCGCGAGACGACGCTCTACGTGTGGCTCGCCGGGGAGGCGCCGCGGCCGATCGGATCGATCGCGCAGCAGGCGCTGCGCACGCTGGGGCAGCCGACGAAGGACGGGGTTCCGGTGCTCGTGGGGGCGAGCGATTGGGCGGCGGCGCGGACGTTCGCGATCCCTGCGAAGGCGGCGGACAAGGCCAAGGACAAGGACAAAGACAAGGACAAGGACAAGGGCGACAAGGACAAGGCCGGGAAGGACAAGCGGCCGCCGCCGCCTTCGCTCGACGGGTGGGTGCCGGTCGTGAACGTGCGCCGGGAGGCGGGGCGGCTCCCCGCGTGCGCCGACGCGCGCCAGGCGCCGGGGGCTTTCCGGCTCAGCGTCGCCCGCTCGGCGCTCGACGTCGCCGTCGACGCGCTGCCGGCGACGGCGCAGACCGCGCTCTACGAGGTGCGCCTCACCCCGCCCGCGTCCGGCGCCGCGCCGGCGGCCGGGCAGGCGTGCGTCACGGGCCTGGCCGCGCTGGTGAGCCCGGCGCGCAAGGCGCCGCCCGCCGGCACCACGACGACCGACAAGGCGGCGCCCAAGCCGGTGACGTTCGTGCGCGTCGACGTGGCCGGGAAGAAGGCCGAGGGCGGCGAGCGCGGGCTCGGCGGCGCCGGCGCGGTCAAGAAGCTCGCCTGCACGCTCGGCGGGCGCTGACGCCGCCGGGCGGCGCTCGCGCCGGGCGCCGGTCGCTTCCTGCTCGACGCGCGCGGCGGCGTGGAACAACCTGCGCCGCCATGGACCCCCGCCACCCGCACGACAAGCCGCACGTCCGCAAGCTCGCCGACGGCGCCGAGGAGCACCTCGAGCCGCTCGAGTCGCTCGATCCGCTCAAGGTCCGCTCCTTCGACGATCTGCTCCGCGCGATGTCGAAGACGGCGTTCAGCGGCCGCGCCCTGGGCGAGGCCTGCGACGTGCTCACGACGATGACCAAGGACCCGGACTGCCTCGTCGTGGCGACGTTCTCGGGCGCGATGACGGTGGCGAAGATGGCCACGGTGATCGTGCGGATGATCGAGGCCGGGATGATCGACTGCATCGTCTCCACCGGCGCGCTGATGGCGCACGGGCTGAGCGAGGCCGTCGGGCTGACGCACTACAAGGCGGATCCGCGCGTGCCCGACGAGGCGCTCTTCGAGAAGGGCTACAACCGGGTCTACGACACGCTCGAGATGGAGAAGAACCTCAACGCCATCGACGAGTTCGTGCGCGGTGAGCTCGACAAGCTCGATCCGAACGAGCCCTGGTCGAGCGAGCTGATCTGTCGCCAGCTCGGCAAGGCGCTCGCCGACATGGGCGAGTCGCCCGGCATCCTCCGGAGCGCGTACCTGCACAAGGTGCCGGTCTTCGTGCCCGCGTTCACCGACAGCGAGATGGGGCTCGACGTCGCCACCTGGCAGCTGCGCAAGCTGCAGGCGAAGCACGGCGGGGGCGCCAAGTTCGACGTGTGGAAGCACGCCGCGCCGCCGGCGTACAACCCGTTCCTCGATCTGCTCAGCTACGCGCGCCTGGTGACGACGAAGAAGCACCTCGGCATCTTCACCATCGGCGGCGGCGTGCCGCGCAACTGGGCGCAGCAGGTCGCGCCGTTCTACGACATCGTCGAGCACCGCCTCGGCCTGGAGCTCGAGCACCCGCGCTTCCGCTACGGCGTGCGCATCTGCCCGGAGCCGGTGCACTGGGGCGGGCTGTCGGGGTGCACGTACTCGGAGGGGGTGAGCTGGGGGAAGTTCGTGCCGCAGAGCGAGGGGGGGCGGTTCGCGGAGGTGTATGCGGACGCGACGGTGGCGTGGCCGATTTTGGTTCGGGCGGCGTTGGAGAGGCTCGGCAAGATCGGCTGACCCTGTGAGGGCTGATCCGCCTACATGCACGTGCTCGGATCGAAGAGCCCGCAGAAGCCATCGGCGCGGCACTCGGCGGGAAACGTGCAGCTAATCGGCTGCGTCAAGGCACCTGGATCTCCGCACGCGGCACCGTCCTCCGCATTCCGCATGCATTCGCCGCCGCAGGTATCGCATGGATGATGGCAGTGGGACAGTGGAGGACAGCGCTCCGTCGCATCGCCGATGCCGCTGCAATAGAGTCCAGGTTCCGGTGACCGACACTCGCGCGTCTGGTCACCGGCTGGGTTGCACTCGAGTCCAAGGACCGCGTCGCAGCTTCCCTGGCCGAGGCCGGTGCATGTCATTCCTTCGCAATGACGCGTTGCGCAAGCGCCCGAGTTGCACTGCAATGTGGGCAGACAGTCGGATGAGGACTCGCACTCCCCTCCGAGTCCGTGGATCGATACGCATTGCTGCTCCTTACAGGTGGTTCCCGAAACGCAAGGCCTGGAGATGCACAGCTCACCGGCGCGCGCGGGTGTCTCGCAAGTGCCACACATCGCGGAGAGTTGTCGCAGGAACGGCCGATAGCAGAAGCTGGACGCGCACTGCCCTGACGTACCGCAGCTGCTGCCACCGGGGCGAGGACCCGGTGGCGGGATGCACGCCGATGGACGTGCGCCAATCAAGTAGTCCTCGCAACGCTGTCCGACCAGCGCTGTCGCGCAGGCCTGCAGCATCTCTGCAGTCTCCGTCGTGCCCGGAGCGCTCACGTCCCCGGCGTGGAAGAGGGTGAATCGCTCCACGCACTTGGAAAGTGAACCGAACACGTTTGCGAGTTGGGTGCGGTTGCATGCTTGCATGAGGGAGCACTCGACGCATGCAAGCTGCGCTGCTGATGATGCAGCGCTGCCGTCGCCCGGCGCGCAGCTGCCGCCAGCCGCAGTCTCGGGGGCGGTGCAGGTCATGGCCAGCACGTTCGTCTCGTCGCCGCCGCACCCCACCAGGGCAAAGGCCACCAGCGCCAGCGGCACCAGGCGAGGGCGGCGCGCAGGAACCCGGTACTCAGCGCCGAAGCCAACGGAGACGACTGCGGGAAGAATATGCGATCGCTTCATGGCGAATGGGGTGTCGTCGGGCCCTCATGGGAAGCGACGCTTTGGATCGCGCAACGTGTGACCGCCGACGACCGGTGGGTCCGTTCCGCCTTCGCAGGCAGTTTGAGAGATTAGACCGTCGATTCCCGCGCGCCTACCCCGGGCGATCTCCTCGGGTCGCGGGACTTCGGCGCGTCCTCCCCTGACCGGAAGCTCAACGAAGTCCGCGAGCGCTCCTCGCCGCCGGCTTCCAGCGCCAGGGCGCCCAGGTCGGCGGCACTCAGCGGCTGTCCTGGCAGCGCTGTGGACGGCCAGCCCACGCTGCATGCCAAGCAGCCGGTGCTGTCGCCGTCGACGGCGCGGCCCGACCGGACAGCGGTCGCGGCGAGCTTAGCTGGACACCTGGGCCGCGCTCTTGGCCGCCGCCCCGCCGATCCTCATGACACACGCAAGGCAGCGCGCAGCAATGCCGCTGCGTCGTTCGCGCCGACGGTCGCCCGCGCCTCGTCGACGAGCGCCCGTGCCCGCGTCGCCTTGAACCCCATGCCCTCGAGCATCGCGACGACCTGCCGGGCCACGTCCATTGCGGGAAGGCTCGGCGCCGCGCCGTAGGGGGTGCCGTCGGCGTGATGGAACACGAAGCAGGTCGAGCCCATACCGCCGACGGACAAGCTGCCCGCGTGCGCCGCGCGATGGTGCGCGCCGCACAGCACGGCGAGCCGCTCGGGATCGTGCGTGCCGCCCTCCGCGCGCGGATCCACATGGTGCACGTCGAGGAACCTGTGGTTGTTGCAGCCCGGCACGACGCAGCGCTTGCGGTCGCGCCGCATCACGCCGCGACGAACGGCCGGCGGAATCGTCTGGCTCGCGCGCCTCGGGGCCCCCACGTGGGGGCTCGAGCCCTCCCCGCCGCCGACCGCGCCGATCCGCTGCGCGTCGCACGCGGCCATCTCGCCCACCGCTTCGTCCACGTCGTGCGTCCGTCCGCCGGCGTCGATGCTCGCGCGGCCGCAGGCGTCGCAGCGCGTGATCGCCACCTGGTAGCTGGCTCGCCCCTCGTCGGCCGGACCTCCGAGAGCGCGGCGCGCGATCTCGTACAGGAGCGTGTCGTGGTCGACCGCGGCGCCGAGATCGTCGCGCACGGCAGTCTGCAGATCGCGGAACAGCGCCAGCGTCTCGGCGCGGACCTCCAAGACGAGCCGGTGCTTCACGCGCGAAGGATCCGGGCGGTCGGCGGGGCCATCGCCGGCCTGCCGGGCCGCGACGGCCTTCTCGATCTCGTGCACGCGACGCCGGCTGGCCCATTCGAGCCACGCGCGTTCTGTCTCGGCGGTGGCCACGCGCGTCAGCTCCCGGACGGCGGACCACGGGAGCTGCCCCGACGCGAGCGCCGCGTCCAGCAGGCGAAGGCCCGCGAGCGCCCGGCCGACGCGCAGGCGCTCCTCCGTTTGCCGCGCGTTCAGGCCCAGCGCCCGCTCTGCGTATTCGCGCAGGCTCGCGTAGCCGGCGTGCGCGTGCACGGCGAGGCGCTCGGCCGCGAGTAGCCAGCGACACACCTCCCGCTCGTGCGCGGCGCGGTCCTTGCCGAGCGAGACCAATCGCTCGTGCACGCGCGCACGGTCGGACGTCGTCTCGGCCTCCACCGGCGACGCGGACCGGCCGTCCGAGGCGCCGTCTTCGCGGGCCACGAGCCGTGGGTGAGGTCGGGCAGACGGATACGGAACGACGCGCACGATCGATTGCATACCCCGTGCATACCACGGCGATCTTCGACCGCGCCGGTGCCACGAGGACGGGGCGTTCGGCAATCGGATGGCTTTTCTGATCTGTCGACGGCGAAACGACCACGCTTTGCCCGCCAGAGGGCACCACGCGCGAGCTCTCGGCAGCTCCGCATTGCGCCGACTCCGCTTGATGCCGAAAGTGTCAAGCGCAATCGGCGCAAGCTCTCCCTTTCGATTCGTCCGGGATCGTACGGGTCGCCTGCGGGTGAGCGGTACGAGCTCGGACGCCGCGGTGGGCGTCTCCTCGCGATGGATCGGCCTCACGATCCCACGCGGACCCCTGCCCCGCGGCGCTGGAGCGGCTCGGCAAGATGGGCCGACATGCGGGGCAGTCGACGCCGCGCAGTGCCTCCTCTCGTGAACATGCGACGCTGGGCTGCACCAGAGATCCAGGCGGTCGACCTTTTTTTCGGGGGCACCATGCGCGAAGCGACGACTCGAGCCCGAACGCAGCCCACTTTCGCGGCCGCTCGAGCGCCCGACATAGCCCCGACCTCTTGCCGGGGGCGGTTCGGTCGGCTCAGAGCCCTGTTGGCGTGTTGCGCCGCGCTGGCAGCATCCAACTGCACCGTCGAGACGTCGAACGGCGGCGCCTCCGGCAGCGGGGGCTCGGGCGGCTCGGGCGGCGCCACCGCCACCACCGGCACCGGCACGACCGGGAGCACCGGCGGCGGAGCCATCTGCGAGCCGGGCGCAACCGAGCCCTGTTACTCCGGGCCGGCCGGCACCGCGTTCATGGGCCTCTGCGTCGCGGGCACCAGGACCTGCAACGCCGAGGGCTCGGCGTTCGACGCCTGCACCGGCGAGGTCACGCCGGTCGCCGAGACGTGCACCACCGCCGGCGACGACGACTGCGACGGCGAGGTGAACGAGGAGGGCGACGGCTGCACGTGCGTCCCCGGGACCGTCGTCGATTGCTACGGCGGTCCCCTGACGACCGAGGGTGTCGGGCCGTGCAAGGGCGGTCAGCAGACCTGCCACGACGACGGGCTCGGCTTCGGGCCTTGCGTCGGCGAGGTCACGCCGCTCGCCGAGACGTGCGCCACGCCCGAGGACGACGACTGCGACGGCCAAGTGAACGAGGAGGGCGCCGACTGCGTCTGCCTGCCGAGCTCGACCGCGCCCTGCTACACCGGGCCTGCGGGCACCCAAGGCGTCGGGCCGTGCGTCGCCGGGACGAAGACCTGCAACGCCGCCGGCACGGGCTTCGGCGCCTGCGTCGGCGAGGTCACGCCCGCGCCCGAGACCTGCAATACGGCCGCAGACGACGATTGCGACGGCCAGGTCAACGAGGAGGGCCTCGGCTGCCTGTGCGTGCCTGGCACGACCTCGAGCTGCTACTCCGGGCCGGCCGCCACCGAGAACGTCGGTGCGTGCGTCGCGGGGCAGCAGACCTGCGACGCCGACGGCACCGGCTACGGCCCCTGCACGGGCGAGGTCACGCCCGTCGCCGAGACCTGCGACACCGCCGACGACGACGATTGTGACGGCCTCACCAACGAGGAGGGCACGGGCTGCCCGGTCATCTGCGTACCCGGCTCGGTCTCGAGCTGCTACTCCGGGCCGCCCGACACCGAAAACATCGGGGCGTGCAAGTCGGGCCAGCGGACCTGCAGCGGCGACGGTACGGCCTACGGGCCTTGCATGGGCGAGGTCACGCCGGTCGCCGAGACCTGCAACACGTTCGTGGACGACGACTGCGACGGCCTCACGAACGAGGAGGGCTCCGCTTGCACCTGCGTGCCGTTCACGATCATCGGGTGCTACTGGGGCCCGATCGAGACGCTGAACGTCGGCCCGTGCCACGCGGGATACGAGCAGTGCAGCCCAGACGGCCTCTTTTGGAGCCCGTGCCAGACGCAGATCACGCCCCAGCCCGAGACGTGCGGGAACAACGTGGACGACGACTGCGACGGCCAGGTGAACGAGGGCTGCTGAACGCGCGCGTGAGCCTCAGCGCCCCCCGCCCCCCCGCGGATCCCTCCTCCGCGCCCACTCGCAGAGCACCATCCCCGCCGCCACCGCCACCGGATACGAATGGTTGATCCCGTACATCGGGATCGCCACCACCGCCCCCGCCGCCTCGAGCAGCGCCGGCGGCAGCCCCTCGTCCTCGCTCCCGAACAAGAAGACGAGGTCCTTGGGCATCTCGGCCTCCCACAGCGTGGTCCGCGCCTGATCGCGCTCGACCGCCACCAGCGGCCGCCCGCGCACGGCCGCCAGGAACGAGGCCTCGTCGGGGCATTCGACGATCGTCTCGTACTTGTGCATCCCCATCGCCGCCTTCTCGTAATAGGGCTCGGTGCCGATGAGGAAGATCTCGCGCACCAGGAACGAGTGCGCGACGCGGATGATCGCGCCGATGTTGAAGGGGTTCTTCGCCCGGCAGACGGCCACCGACATGTCGACGCGCAGCGGCGCGAGCTCGGCGCGGATCTCGTCGGTGGTGAGCCCGAAGGGCGGGACCTTCATGCTGCGGCTGCGGCGGCTTACTCGACCGCCCCGGCCTTGTCGAACTCGGGGTAGATCGGGCCCTCCTTCAGCGTGACCGTGAGCGTCGCGCCGTCGGGGTGGCGGAGCAACAGCGGCAGCCCGGTCGACGGCACCGAGTTGAAGGCGCTCCGGATCTCGTCCGCCGACAGCTTCGCGACCTCGCGATCGCCGATGCGGAGCACCTGATCGCCGCGGAGGAGGCCGGCGCGCTCGGCGGGGCTGCCCTCGAGCATGCGCGTCAGGTAGCAGGAGTCGGTGCGGAGCTCGAACCAGAGGCCGAGGCCGAACATCGCGTGCGCCGGCTCGAACGCGAGGACGAGCTCGCCGCCGCCCTCGAGCTCGACGCGGATCTGCTTGTTGAGCCGGTGCTCCTCGCTCACGTGGCCGACGTCGCGCACGCCCACCGGCTTGTCGTTGATGGCGTTCGAGTCCCAGAGCTCGACGCGGAGCTTGTCCTCGCTCGTGATCTTGAAGTTGCCCGCCGGGGCGCCGGGCCAGGTGGGCTCGAGCGTGTCGCTCTGCGCCGGGGTGCGGAGCACCTCTTTGCCGTTCACGAGGAGCTTGGCGTACGGGTCCGGCAGGCTGCCGAGCACCTGATCCCAGGTGCGGCCGTCGCGCGTCTTCGGTGGCACGCGGGCGGAGACGAACTTGACGAAGCGCAGATCGTCCGGCGGCGGCGGGTCGAGCGTCTCGGTCCCGGCCGCCAGCTTGCGCGTGCGCGTCGAGAGCTCGGGGTAGACGGCCGGGCACCCGGAGAGCAGCCCGCCGGCCGCGAGCAGCGCGCCGACCGCTGCGCCGCGCCGCGCCCAAGAGAGGAGGCCGGAGGCCGAGGAAGCGAGAGACCTCGGAGCTCGCATAGGGCTCGACGCTAGCTGATCTCGCGGGGCGGCGGCCATGCTAATTGCGGCCCATGGAGCCCAGCACTCTGGTCGGATCCGCCTCCGCCCCCGTCGTCTCGACGCAGGACCTCGGCGCCCACGTCGGCGGCGCGGTCACGCTGCGCGGCTGGCTGTACAACAAGCGCTCGAGCGGCAAGCTGCACTTCCTCGAGCTCCGCGACGGCGCGGGGATCGTCCAGTGCGTGATGGCCAGGGCCGCCGTCGGCGACGAGGCGTTCGCCCGCGCCGATCACGTCACGCAGGAGAGCAGCATCGAGGTGACCGGAACGGTCAAGGCGCACCCCAAGCGCGCGGGCGTGTTCGAGCTCGACGTCAGCGCCTTCCGCCTCGTCGCCGCGACCGCCGGCGAGTACCCGATCACGCCGAAGGAGCACGGCACCGACTTCTTGATGGACCACCGCCACCTCTGGCTCCGGTCCAAGCGCCAGCACGCCATCCTCCGCGTGCGCCACACCATCATCCAGGGCATCCGCGATTTCTTCGACGAGCGCGGCTTCACCCTCATCGACGCGCCCATCTTCACGCCGAACGCCTGCGAGGGGACGAGCACGCTCTTCGAGACCGACTACCACGGCGACAAGGCGTACCTCACCCAGTCGGGCCAGCTCTACATGGAGGCGGCCGCGGCCGCGTTCGGCAAGGCCTACTGCTTCGGCCCCACCTTCCGCGCCGAGAAGTCGAAGACCCGCCGCCACCTCGCCGAGTTCTGGATGGTCGAGCCCGAGGTCGCCTTCATGGACCTCGCCGGCGACATGGAGCTCGCCGAGGACCTGCTCTGCTTCCTCGCCGGCCGCGTGCTCGAGCGGAGGCGGCCCGAGCTCGCCACCCTCGAGCGCGACGTCACCAAGCTCGAGGCCATCCAGAAGCCGTTCCCTCGCCTCGCCTACGACGACGCGGTCGAGATCCTGAACGAGCACCGGGCGCAGAAGCGCGCCGCCGGCGAGACGGGGCCGGACGGCGCGCCCATCGCCGACTTCCCCTGGGGCGAGGACTTCGGCGGCGAGGACGAGACGGTGATCTCGAGCCGCTTCGATCGCCCGGTGATGGTCCACCGCTACCCGGCGGCGGTGAAGGCCTTCTACATGAAGCGCGATCCCGAGAACGCCAAGGTGGCGCTCTGCGTCGACGTCCTCGCGCCCGAGGGCTACGGCGAGGTCATCGGCGGCGGCCAGCGCGAGGACGACCTCGCCACGCTCGAGGCGGCGATCGAGCACCACAAGCTCCCGCGGTCGGCGTTCGAGTGGTACCTCGACCTGCGCCGCTACGGGACGTTCCCGCACGCCGGCTTCGGCCTCGGCGTCGAGCGCAGCGTCGCCTGGTTCTGCGGCCTGCCGCACGTCCGCGAGACCATCCCGTTCGCCCGCATGCTCAACCGCCTCTCGCCCTAGCGGCGCGCGCGGCGGGGCGCCGCCCTGGCAAACGAGTCGCGGTCACGCAATCGCTGCTGGCTTCCGTCCGGCCAAACCAGCGGGCCGGACGGCCGCCGGCGCGACGACGCGGTGCGCCGCAGAAAAGTTGACCGTTCGGCGTGCGCCCTGTAGCGCGGATCGCGGGCGAAACGCGGCCTGCGGCGCGGGGGCAAGCAAGCGAGGTGTTGCGTCCTCCTACCTCCGCGCCACGACCGATGGGTCGCGACGGGCCCGGAACTTGAAGGAACATGAAGCAGAGCTTGCGGTCCGCTGATTCGTAGACACAAAGAGAGAGACAACCCCCACGGCCACCGCCGCCCGAGGGAGGAGAGAGCATGGCCCGTCTCGTCGGCTTCATCGGTAACCGTCCCGACCTCGGCTCGAGGGTGATCGAGCTCGAGGGTCGGTCGCTGTCGGTCCGACGGCCGGCCGGCGTCACGCCCGGCTGGGGCGTCGGCTTCTACCAGGGCGGCGAGATCCTCCTCAAGCGCCGCCCCATCGACGACCGCGCCGAGATCAGCCTCGTCGACCTCACCAAGGACATCAAGGCCGACATCCTGGTCGCCCACGTGCGCGCGGCCACCGTCGGCACCCTGCGCACCGAGAACACCCACCCGTTCCGGTACCGCCAGTGGCTCTTCGCCCACACCGGCACGGTCGAGTCGTTCTCGTCGCTGCGCGGGCGGCTGAGCGAGTCGCTCCCCACGTTCCTGCAGCGCGACGTGCGCGGGGACACCGACAGCGAGCTGCTCTTCCACCTCTTCCTCTCGTTCCTCCACGACGCCGGCCAGCTCGATCGCCCGTCGGTCGACTCGGCCGACGCCCGGGCGGCGCTGCGCTCCAGCATCTCGCTCGTCGATCGGCTCTGCGCCGAGGAGGGGTCGGGCCCGAGCGCGATGAACATCGTGGTCTCGAACCCGGAGTACCTGCTCGCGGTGCACGGCGGCACGCCGATGGGCTACCGCGTCGTCCACGGCAAGACGGACCTCGAGCGGATGTTCGGCGATCAGGGCCTCGGCCGGATGCGCATCCCCGATCTCTACGCGTGCCGCTTCACCATCGTCGCCTCCGACTTCGACGACGACCGGATCCCTGCCGGGTGGACCGCGGTGCCGCCCCGTGCGATCGTGACGTTCACCCGCACGGATGAGCCGCACACCGAGCCGATCTAGCCTCGCGCTGCTGTCGCTCCTCGCCCTCGGAGGGTGCACCGAGCCCTCGGCGGCCGTCTTCCCCACCGGCAACGAGGCGCCCCCCGGCGCGCGGCGTCGCCCCGACGGCGTCGCCATCGATCCGGTGAGCGCCCCGCCGCCGGTCGCCGATCGCGCCAACGCCTCCGACGGGCTCGTGGCGTTGCGAGCGCCGCTCGGCACCGACGTCGCGGTGACCACGGTGCTCGAGCTCTTCCGGCGCATCGTCCGAGAGGACGCCGACGAGCTCGCGCCGCTCTTCACCAAGGACGCCCAGGTGATGGCGCCCGGCGGAGGCCCGACCGGCGCTTCGATGGTGCACCCGGTGCAGTGGTACAAGAGCCGCTTCAGCCGCCTCGACTACACCCGCCTCGCCGGGGAGCAGGTGGTGCGCCGGGCCGATCTCGAGATCACGCGCGGCGACGATCTCGCCGATCTCGGGCGCTCCCTCCCGCGATCCGAGCCCCTGGCCGCCTCCGACGTCCTGATCCGGGCGCCGGTGGCCACGCCGCGCGCGGGGCAGGACCGGCTCCTCGGCGACGAGGTCGTGCTCTGGCTGCGTCGCGAAGGCGATCAGTACAAGATCTACCGCGTGGCCGAGGACTTCCAGATCCAGTGATGCGACACCAAGCGCTCCGTCCGCCGCGTGCCCGGGACCTCGCCGGGCCGTCCTCCGCCGACTTTTTGCCAGACGCGGCCGTCTCGGCCAGAGTGATTCCATGACCCGCCTCAAGATCGCGTTCGTCGGATCGGGGGGGGCGGCGCGGGGGCTGGCGCACCTGGGTGTGCTCAAGGCGTGCGAGGAGCTCGGCATCCTGCCCGAGATCTTCGTGGGCGCGAGCGCCGGGGCGCTGGTCGCCGCCACGTACGGACAGGACATCCCGCTCGACGTCCTGCTCGACGGCTACCGGTTGCCCTGGCGTCGGCGCCATCGAGGTCCGCGCCTGCACATGGGGACGTTCCTCGGCGCGCCCGCGCTGCGCGATCTGCTCGATCCCGGCTACCTGCTCTCGGGCATGTTCTCGATCGATCGGCTCGAGCGCTACCTCCGCAGCACGCTCCCCATGAACGACTTCCGCAAGCTCCCGAACCAGGTGTTCGTGACCGCGGTCGACATCGACAACGGGCAGCGCGTCGTCTTCGGTCCGGGGTACGTGGAGGACGTGCCGGTGAGCCAGGCGGTGGCCGCGAGCTCGTGCGTGCCCGGGCTCTTCAGGCCCTACCGCATCAACGGGCGCTTCTACCTCGACGGCGAGGTGGTGCGGACGCTCTCGGCCGATCTCGCCGTCGCCGCCGGCGCCGACGTGGTCATCGTCTCCAACATCTACCGACCCGAGGAGCGCCCCGATCACCGCCGCTCCATCGCGCGCCGCGGCGTCGCCGGCGTGATGCGCCAGTCGCTGAACATCCTCCTCACCGAGAAGGAGCGCCGCGGCGTCGAGCTCCTCACCAAGCTCTACCCGCACGTGACCTTCCTCGACATCGCGCCCGACATCGGATCGTTCGGCTACATGAACCGCTTCGCCGCGCGCTCGCTGGTGCTTCGGGGCTACCGCACCGCGCTGCGCACCCTCGCGGCGGCCAAGGAGCGCGGCGTCTTCGACAGGCTCACCGGGGCCGACGTCACGCTCAACTGATCCGGACCCTCGCCGGGGACGCGGCCCCCCGGCGATCGCGCCGCGCGCTACATGCCGGCGACGATCTGGAACTCTTCGTTGTGCGGGATGAGCTCGAGGCGGTTGTCGTCGACCTTGCGCCGCCACTCCTCGCCCTTGGTGCCGGGGATGCGGTAGCTCGCGCTGTAGGTGTAGTCGACGTAGATGACGTCGTCTTCCTTCACCACGCGGCGGTAGCGGATCTCGTAGCGGATGGCGCGGGCGTCCTGGTACTTGTTCTGCAGGTACTCGCGCAGGCCCGCGTAGTCGATGTCGTCCGAGGCGTCGACGTTGCCGCCGTCCTCGTAGTACTTGGGAGACGCCATCTTCAGCAGCTGGCCGACGTTCTTGAGCTCGACCGCGTGCCGGTACTTCTCGCAGAAGGTGATGAGCTTGCGGTTGTCCTCGTTGTCCTCGACGTCCGTGTTCGGGATGTAGTGCGTGGAGCACCCGGAGACGAGCGGCAGCGCGAGGACGGCGGCGGCGAGGAGCGTGCGAAGGTGCGGCATGGGGATGCTGGCGGAACCCGCGGCGGCGCGCGGCGATTCCTCGATCGCGAAAGTTGCCAGATGGCGCGGTGGGTGGGCAAGCGCCCGAGTCGCCGCGCGCGTCGATTGACAATTTGGCGAGATCGCGGCCGCTTCCACGCTCCTGCGCGCCAGATCGTCGGCCTCGATTTCGATGGGGGCTCTGCCCCCAATCCCCCGAACTGAAGAGGCGTCGGACCTCGGGCCTCGAGTGGCGTTGATCGGACGAATGCCCGACACCGCTTCAGTCACCGACGGAGCCAGCGCAGGACCGAGAGGTGCCCGATCGGCGCGCCCGCGTGATCGACGGCGACGTCGGCGTCGACGCGGCGTCCGTCGCCGGTGCCCTCGGGCTCGAGCGACCGCGCAGGCGGATCGCGCATGGGCTCGAGCAGGAGCGCGACCGCGCCGGCGCGGAGCTCGCGCTCGGCCCAGCCCGCGTGGCGAAGAAGATCGTGCGCCACGGGCCCGGCGTCGTCGGCGGCGAGCACCACCATCCGGTCGCAGTCGCCGGCGGCCACGACCTCGGCGCCGATCGAGAGGGCCTCCATCCCGCCGTCGAGACCGGCGCCGACGGCGAACCCTGGGCCGGTGAGCCCGTAGACGATCGCGCACTCGCCGGCGATGGCGTTGGGCGAGGTCGCCGGGAAGAGGCGTGGCTCGACGCCCGTCGGGCCGCGCGACCGCTTCTTTTCGTCGAAGTGATCGTTGGTGTCGAGGGTGGCGAGGGCGTGGCCGGCGACGAGGCCGGCGCCGCGCAGCGCCTCGCGCCCCACCTCGGCGGCGAGCGCGGCGACCGCGGCGAGGCCCAAGCGGCAGAGCGCGTCGAGGCGCGCGAGCCGATCGCGCGCGACGCCGGTCGCGGCCGAGAGGGCGACGAGATCGGCAGCGTCGACGTGCGCGTGTGCCCGGACGACGACGCGCCGATCCTGGCGCGCCGGCCGCGCGCCCGAGGGCCGGTCGGCGCGCTCGATCACCAGCGCGGCGTTGGCGCCGCCGAACGCCGCGCTGAGCTTGAGCGCCGCGCCGAGATCGCGCCGCTCCGCGGTCGAGAGGAGCCGCGCCGGGGCGTCGGGATCGGGATCGCCCGAGATCGCCGCCGCCGGCGCGACGCCCGCCTCGAGGGCGTCGGCGGCGGCGAGCGTCTCGAGCACGCCGGCCGCGCCGAGGGTGTGGCCGATCTGCGCCTTGAACGGGTGGACGACCGGCGCCTCGCCGCCGGCGAAGAGCGCGGCGATCGCCTTCGACTCCATGGCGTCGTTGAACGGCGTCGAGGTGGCGTGGGCGCTCACGAGGCCGACGCGCGCCGCCGGGATGCCCGCGTCGGCGAGCGCGGCCGCCCCGGCGCGGGCGAGGCCGCCGCCGGTGCGATCGGGCGCGGTGATGTGGACGGCGTCGGTCGACGCGCCGAAGCCGGTGACGCGCACCAGCGGGCGCGCGCCGGCGAGGTCGCGATCGCGGACGAGCGCCAGCACGCCGGCGCCCTCGCCGAGCGACATGCCGTCGCGCCCGACGGCGAACGGGCGCGGCACCGACGCCGTGGTCGCGCGGAGCGCCTCGAACCCCGCCGCCACGAAGACGCTGAGCGCGTCGTAGCCGCCGGCGAGCACGAGATCGCAGGCGCCGCGCTCGAGCCAGCGCTTGGCGAGGCCGATGGCGATGGTCGAGGCCGAGCAGGCCGCCAGGACCTGGGTGCGCTTCACCACGCGCGCGCCGGCGAGGCCCACGGCGGCGAGGGCGTCGTCGAGCGGCGCGAAGTACGTCGCGGACCGGGCCAGCGCGCCGAGATCGCCCTCCCCCGCAGCGCGCGCGGCGAAGAAGCGCTCGGCGGTGAGCATGCCGCCGCTCGAGGTGCCGACGGCGACGCCGAGCGCGAGATCGCGCCAGCCGGGGCGCACGCGATCGAGATCGGCGGCGGCCTGCGCCAGCGCCAGCGCGAGGAGGGCGGTGGCGCGGTCGGCGCCGACCGGCAGCGTGCCCGCGGGCGGCAGCGTCTCGGGCGCACGGGCGGCGAACGGCCGGAGCAGCCCCGCCGAAGCGAGCCCCGGATCGCGGCGGATGGCGACCGGCGCCGGCTCGCCCGCGCGCGAGACGGCGTACGCGTCGCGTCCGATGCCGAGCGCCGAGACCGCTCCGACCGCGATGGCGCAGACGTCGCTCACCGGTCCTCCTCGGCGGGCAGGTCGGGATCGACGAAGGCGCGCGGGCTGGGCGCGCGGCCGCGCTCCACGCCCTCGCAGGTCACGCGGATGTCGAGCCCGGTCGAGGACTGGTGGTAGCGCGCCGGGCTGCAGCCCGGCCCTTCGGCCACGACCGTCTCGACGTCGGTGACGAGCTCGCCGCCGCGCGCGACGCGCGTGGAGCGGCGCGCCTCGACGCGTCCCCCCTCGCCGATGACGAGATCGACGATCGCCGCGCCGGCGCGGAGCACGAAGCGCTCGCCCGCCGGCTCGCGGCCGTGCCAGAGCAGGACGCCGTCGTAGGGCCCGAGCAGCCACCAGCGGAGGAAGTCGACCGGCAGGCCCCGCATCGACGCTCGCGGCGTGGCGGCGTCGCCGCGCCGCATGAGGTCGAGCGCGGGCACGGCGAAGCGGAAGCGATCGCCGCGCGTCCAGAGATCGAGCGCGGTGGTGCCGCCGGGCCCGAGGAGGATCATCCGGAGGCCGCCGTCGCCGCCGGCTCCCGGAGGATCGAGGGCGACGGCGCCGCGCGCCTGCATCATCCGGCCGCTGTAGGGCTCGCGCAGGGCGAGCGCGATCTTCAGCGTGCGCTGGCCCGATCCCGCGCCGGCGCGGAGCGCCGCGAGCCGCTGGCGCGCGTCGCGCCACGCCTCCAGGCTCGGGTAGGTCACCGGCCGCGCCGCCGCGGGCGCAGGCGCGCAGGCGATCGCGCTCACCGCGGCGAAGAACGCCGCGCAGGCCCGCGCCGCGAGCGGCGGGGGGCTCACCTCCGCCTCACACGCTCCGCGGGCGCGAGCCTCGAGCGGGGGCGTTCCCCGCCTGGCTCGGCGGCGCGAGCAGGAGCATCGCATAGCCGCGATCGGGCGCCCCGCCGACGACGAGGGCCGCGTCGAGCGCGCCGCTCTGGAGCGCGGCGACCGCGGCGGCGGCCGCGAAGCCGCCGGCGCCCTCGTGATCGCCGGTGCGCGGCGCGACGGCGCGCCGGGGCGAGCTGCTCCAGGCCGAGAGCTCGAGGAACCCGAGGAGCCGATCGTCCTCGCGCGCGATCACCGCGAAGGCACCGCCGATGGGCGGCGGGGGCGCGTCGGCGATGGCGATGGCGCCGTCGCCGCGCCACGAGGTCCACCAGGCCACGTTCGCCACCACCGTGGCGCCGCGCGCCCGCGCGCGCTCCGCCGCCTCGAAGAGGAGCACCGACGAGCCCTCGCTGCGGACGCCGCGGTGCGCGAGGCCCGAGCAGACGGGGCCGACGACGCGCTCGACGAGCTGGCTCGCCTCCTCGACGCTGCCGGCGACCAGGGCATCGGCCTCCCCCGCCGTGATCAGCTCGACCGCGGTGACCATCGCCGTCTCGGCGGTGGATCCGAGATCGGCCATCGCGAACACCGGGCCGCGGAGGCCGAGGTAGATGGAGGCATGCCCGACCGGGGACGACGGCACGAGGTTGGGGAAGTCGGCCGGGCTCGCGTACTTCGCGCCCTTCTCGTAGATGCGGCGCATGTACGCGCAGCAGCTGTCGACGCTGCCGAACGAGGTGCCGACGATGGCGCCGATCGAGGTCGCCTCGCCGGCCGCGTCGCCGACGAGCCCCGCCTCGCGCAGCGCGCTGCCCGCGGCGATGGTGGCGAGGCGGGCGGCGCGATCGAGGCGGCGCGCGCGACCGAGATCGAGGTGCTCGGCCGCGCTGAACTCGACCGGGCCCTCGGCGGGCGGCGGGCCCGGCTCGAGGTAGGCGATCGCGCCTCGCGACGAGTGCACGCCGAGCGGCCCCACCGAGCCGCCGCCGGTGACCACGACGGGGCGCGGCCGCACCTCGACCGGATCGGGGAAGAGACCGGGCTGCGACAGAAGGAGGACGGTGTCGGTCCCGCCGAAGCCGAACGAGTTCGACATCGCGGCGCGGACCGGGGCGTGCTCGGCGCGCAGGACGTGGCGGAGCTCGCACTTCGGATCGACCTCCTCGAGCCCGACGGTCGGCGGCATGACGCCGCGCTGCACGGCCATCGCGGCGATCACGGCCTCGATGGCGCCGGCGGCCCCGAGCGTGTGGCCGATCTGGCCCTTCGACGAGGAGACGCGGACGCGCTCGATGTCGTGGCCGAAGCACTGGCGCAGCGCCGCCGACTCCATGCTGTCGTTGAGCGGCGTCGCGGTCCCGTGCGCGTTGACGTAGTCGATGTCGGCGGCCGTGAGGCCGGCGCGCGCGATGGCGTCGCGCATCACGCGCGCGGCGGTGCGGCCCTCGGCCTCGGGGTTGGTGATGTGGTGCGCCTCGGCGCCCACCGCCCACCCGCGGAGCTCGGCGATGGGCTGGGCGCCGCGGGCGCGCGCGAGCTCCTCGGGCTCGAGGACGAGGAAGGCGGCGCCCTCGCCCAGGTTCAGCCCGGCGCGGCGGCGATCGAAGGGCCGGCACGGCTCGGTGTCGAGCGCGGCGAGCGCGCCGAAGCCGGTGTAGGTCACGCGGCAGAGCCCATCGGCGCCGCCGGCGATGACGCAGCGCGAGGCGCCGGTGCGCAGCCACGCGGCGGCGAGGAGGATGGCGTTGGCGCCGCTGGAGCAGGCGCTGCAGACGTTGCGGACGCGCCGGAACGGCCCCACCGCGGCGCGGACGTGGTCCGCCGTCGACGAGAGCGGGTGCGAGAGCATCTGCCGGAGCGGCGCGAGCGCCGCCGGATCGCGCGAGAGCTGCGCGAGGAGGTGCTCGGTCTCGAACATGCCGGCCGTCGTCCCGCCGACGACGAGATCGATCGGGGAGCTCGCCGGATCGAGCCCCGCCTGGCGGAGGGCCTCGCGCGCCGAGAGCACGGCCATCGCGTCGGTGCGCGACCAGCCGTCCTCTTCGCCGGGCGGCGCGACCTCGGCCGGGCTGAGGCTCGCCACCTCGGCGGCGATGGAGGCGCGCGTGCCGGCGAGCTCGAAGAGCGAGAGCTTCCCGAAGGCGCGCTCGCCCGCGACGAGCCGATCCATCGTCGCGCCCGCGCCCCTCGCCAGCGGGGACACGACCCCGACGCCCGTCACCCAGATGCGCATGGTCCCCGCTACGCCGTCACCCGGACGATGTGATCGACCAGCGCGTTCACCGACGCGAAGATCGGGCGCGCCTCGTCGCCCTCGGGGATCTTCACCCCGAAGCGCTCCTCGACCGACATCGCCAGCTGCAGAGCATCGAGGGAGTCGAGGCCGAGGCCCTCACCGAAGAGGGGCGCTGCATCGTCGATGTCCGAAGGGGACTTCCCCTCGAGATTCAGCTCCGACACCATCAGCTCTTTGAGCTGTTTCCGGACTTCAGTCGCATCCATGTCCGTCCTGGCAGGTATCACAAAGGGCCGCCTCGTGGCAGGGGGTAAACGGGTGTGGTCGGGCCCTGCCCGACGGGGATCGTTCCTCGCCCTCCTGCGTGCTCGATCCTACAGAAACACGGGGCGTTCCTTCCGGTTTGAGCCAGGTCAATTCCGTGCTCGAGACCGCGCGCGTCCGCTTCCAAGGCGGCGCGGCGCGGCCGGCTCCGTGCGCAGACGGGCGTTTCGTGGGTCGGGGTGGCGGGCGACACCTCGGGAGGGCTGGCGGCGAGCGTCGAGCGGCGCCTCTCGGCGCGGGGCCCCGGTTGGGGTAAGGGGCCGGCCATGGCCCTCGTCGACTACATGACCGAGGCCGGCGTCGCGCTGCTCACGCTGAACGACCCGCCGGTCAACGGTTACACCCACGAGATGATGAAGGACCTCGACGCCGCGATCCTCGAGGCCCGCTTCGACAACGACGTGCACGTGGTCGTGGTGACGGGCCACGGCGACAAGTTCTTCTGCGCCGGGGCGAACATCAACATGCTCCGGGAGGCCGATCCGACCTTCAAATACTACTTCTGCCTGCACGCCAACGAGACGCTCAACCGCCTCGAGCACACGCCCAAGCTCTCGATCGCCGCGCTGAACGGGCACTGCGTCGGCGGCGGGCTCGAGATCGCGATGGCCTGCGATCTGCGCATCGCCCGCAAGGGCGGCGGCAAGATGGGCCTGCCCGAGGTCGCGCTCGGCGTGCTGCCGGGCACCGGGGGCACGCAGCGCCTCGGCCGCCTCGTCGGGAAGTCGAAGGCCATCCAGCTGATGTGCGAGGGCCGGACCTTCGACTTCGAGACCGGCAAGACGTTCGGCCTCGTGAACGAAATCTACGAGACCGAGACGAACGACGACTTCCTCCAGCGGGTGATCGAGTACGCGCACCGGTTCACCCCGCCGGCCAAGGCGGCGCTCGCGGTCGGCCGCATCAAGCGCGCCGTGCAGTCGGGCCTGGAGATGGGCTTCGAGCAGGGCCTCGCGCTCGAGCGCGAGCTGCAGGCCGAGCTCTTCGCCTCCGAGGACGCGCGCGAGGGCCTGGCGGCGTACACCGAGAAGCGCACGCCTTCGTTCCAGGGGAAGTAGCGCCCAGCGGCGGTGGACAGGGACGGGCGACGGCGCCATGCTGTGGCCCCCGGCACAAGGAGCGAGTCGTCATGTCTGAGGAGCGCATCGGCACGTTCGAGGAGTTCTGGCCGTTCTACGTTCGCGAGCACTCCAAGAAGGCGACCCGCGTCCTCCACTTCGTGGGGACGACGGCGTCGATGGCCTGCCTCGCCGGCGCGGTGTTCCTCGGCAAGCGCCGCCTCTTGGCGGCGATGCCGTTCGTGGGCTACGGCCCCGCGTGGATCAGCCACTTCTTCATCGAGAACAACCGGCCCGCGACCTTCAAGTACCCGCTCTGGTCGCTCGCGGCCGACCTGAAGATGTGGTCGCTCATGATCCGCGGCGCCATGGACGCCGAGGTCGAGCGCGTCATGGCCGCGACCGACGCGCCCGGCCGCGAGCAGGTCACCGACGACGACGGCGCCGGCCGGGTCGAGATCGCCGACGAGCCGCAGACGCCGCCGCGGCGCGACACGCTGAACTGACCCGCAGCGTCGGTTTCGCCTGGGCTTTGGGGGCAGAGCCCCCAACGTGAGCTAACGCCCGAGCATCTTGCCGTAGTGCTCGGCGATCGCCGTGCTGCCGAGGCGCGAGAAGAAGGACGAGTAGCACATCCAGATCGCCAGCCCGTTCATGTCGTCGAAGATCGGCGGCAGGTACGGGGGCGGGCGGATGATGCCGTCGGTCACGTGCGCGTGGAGCACGGGCACGTCCTCGTGCGCGACCTTCCCCACGAAGAGGAACGGGATCAGGAACGCCTTGTCGAGCTGGATGGCGGCGCGCATGAAGGCGTAGTTGAGGACGATGCCCTTGCAGTAGCAGGCGTCCTTGGTGAACGGCGCGCCGCCCTCGAGGAGCCCGCCGCGGAAGACGCGGCGCGCGTTCTGGAAGCACTCGTCCTCGTCGTAGCCCTCGGTGCGGTACCACTCGAAGACGTCGAGGAAGCTCGCGCCGTCCTCGGCCTTGTCGACGGCGAGGATGCGATCGTTGAGCTTCTTGGCGCGCTTGGGCGTGCTCCGGAAGGTGAAGATCTCGACGAGGGCGGCGAGCCCCTCCTGCACCGCCGTGGTGCGCGGCGGCCCCTTCGCCAGCCAGCGCGCCACCGGCTGCGCCTGGCCGTTGAGGCTCGTGGCCACGTGGACCCAGCCCTCGTGCGCCTCGAGGATGTCGATGTCGCGCCGCGTGAACGTCGCGCCGCTGCGGATCTTGACGTAGTCGCTGCCCGCCGCGGCGTCGGCGAGCAGGCCGTCGTCGACCTGGACGCGGATCGAGGCGCCGCCGAAGAAGCGATCGAAGCGGGCGTTGAGCTCGAGCGCCGCCATGTCGGCGGTGATGTCCTTGTCCTGCTCGGGCCCGAGCCGCTCGCCGCCGATCGCGGTGAGCAGATCGTAGAGCACGAAGCCCATGTCGCGGACGCTGGTCTTGTTGTCCGGGAGCTTGTCCTTGGGCGAGCCGTAGAGCTTGCGCGAGAACGGGTAGAAGTCCTTGGTGCCGCGCGCGAGGAGCATGCGCAGCACGTCGCGGTACTCCTCGGCCGTGGTGCGCAGGATCTGGCCGAGGCGATCGCCCTTGCCCAGCTCGCGCTCGGCGTCGCGGAGGATGGCGTCGATCTCGCGCGCCTTCGCCTCGGGATCGAAGCCGAGATCGGCGTCGTAGGTGACCTTGGGGAGGTCGCGCTGCTTGCCGCGGAGGAACTGCTCCTCGACCTCGGCGGGCCACCGCAGCGACTGGAGGACGCGGATGGGGCGCTGGGCGTCGAGGACGCGCTGCGCGAGGCCGGCGAGGATCTCCTTGTAGGAGCGCCACGGCCCGCCCTTCGGGGGCGGGGGGACGCTCGGGATCGGACCGTCGAGCAGGCTGACCGCCTCGAGCGGCGCGGCGGCGCCGTCGCCGGCGGGGCGCGCCGCGCCGTTCGTCTTCTCGGCTTTGCCTTCTTTCGCCGAGTCCTTGCCCGTCTCCTTCGCTTCCGCCCTCGCTTCGGCCCTGCCCTCGCGGTCGGCCTTGCCTTCCGGCTTGGCGTCCCTGGGCTCGCGCGCTTCCCGGGCGGGGCGCTCCTCGCCTCCGCGGCCCTCGGCCCCGCCGACGGCGCGCACCTCCGCCTTGCCGTTCGCGTCGGCACGCGCGGGATCGCTCTTCGAGACCGGATCGGTACGATCCGGCGGCGGCCGCTCGCTCGGAGTCTCGTCGGCCTCCCCCTTGGCCTCCCTGACGGCCTCGCTCCTCTGCGCCATCGAACGTCGATTGTGACACAACAGGGCCTCGGTTGGCCTCTTGCCTGCAATCCGGCCCAGCGTGCAGGCCGTGGCCTCGCCTCCGGCCGCGCCCGCCCGGAGCGCGTCAGCGATCGGCGTCGCGCTCCCTCAGTCTCGCGAGCGCTTGGCGGCTCGCGGGCTCGATCGCGAACCGCGCGCCGTCGAAGCCGAACCGGAGCGGGTGCAGCTCGGCGCCGAGGACGACGCCGGCGCACGCGGTCGCGGGGCCGACGCACGCGACGCGGCTCTCGACGTCGATCTCGATCGAGAGCGCGCGGTCGTCGCCCGCGGCGTACCGCTCCCGGCCGAGGACCTCGAAGCGCTTGGCCTCGAGGATGCGCAGGGGCCCGGTGAACCCTGCTCCGTTGACGCTCGGATCGGTGGTCTGGCTCGAGAAGGACAGGATCTCCTCCCGGTGCTCCTTGGCGCCGGCGGGCGCCTCGGCGTACGCGAGGAGGGAGAGCTCGTTCCGATAGGGGCCCATGTTGCCCGACGGCGTGCGGCAGACGAGGCGCGACTGGCCGTCCGCGGAGACGACGGCGGTGCACTCGCCGAGCGCGCCGGGCTCGTAGGAGAGGCGCGTCCACCCCACAGGGGCACGCCGGAGCAGGGCGTGCCCACCGTAGGTCAGCGACGAGGAAGCGCCCGTTTCGCAGCCTGCGAGATCCACGACCACCTCGTCGCGGCCCGCCTTCGAGAATGCGCCGCGGAAGAACGAGACCGCCTCGAGCTGTCCGCCGTCGGGATCGCGGCCGAGCTCGGTGTAGCTCGGGCAGGCGCAGGCCCACGCTCCCCTGCTGGACTTCACGGGCGCTGCGCCGCAGAGCCCGCCCACGATCTCCTCGCGCTCGGCGAGCGTGACGGTGGGGGCTTTCGCCGCGGGCTGGGCGTCGGTGACGATCTCGGGCGCGTCGGCGGGCGCGTCGGGCACCGCCGCGTCGGGAGGATCGACGGCCTCCACCGAGGGGCTTTGCGGCTCCGGGGAGGGACTCGGCAGCGTCCGGTCGCAGGAAGCGAGCGCGACGACGATCAATATCTTGCGTGGCCAGCCGTCTTTCACGGCGTAGCTACGCCGCGCGCCGGATCGCGATTCCCGGCGGCTTTCGAGCGGCGAGCTCGCCCCGAGGAGTGGGGCGCCCGAGTGCACGGGCCTCGATGAGGTACGGCCTCTCTCACCGCCTGCCGCAAAGCGCGAGCCTCGCGGCGGGCGGCAGCGGGAGCGCCCGCTTCGTCTCGGGGAGACTCGGCGCGCGTGGCTCTCTCGGTCGCCCGAGTGTCGCTACCTTAGGACCGTTAGAGGAGCGTGTTGGGCCGATGCGGCCGGGCGCCCCGCTTCTCGGGGCGAGCGCTCGACGAGTCCTCAGGCAGGCATGGGAGCAATGACGTGGCGGCGGGCCGAGAGCTGACGGGTCGGCCTGTTATCCTGCCCCGGTGGCGAAGGCCTTCGACAACGCCCACTACCTGCTCATCGGCGCGCTCAAGGCCGCGCCTCCCGCGGTCCACCCCCGGCCTCCCTTCCACGGCGGCGGGCCGATGCCGAAGTTCGACGCGCACGCCTACGTGGTGGCCGCGCTGTGGCTGGCCGATCGCGTCGCGCCTCGCGTCGACCCGCGCGATCGCGAAGGCTTCGAGCAGCACGTCTCCCTGGCGCGGCGGCAGCTCGAGGCGGGGCCCGACGAGAAGACGCACCAGAGGAAGCTCTACGACGCCGACGCCTCGAAGGTCAGCCGCATCCCGGCCAAGATCGGGGCCTGGGCCGCTCACGAGGCGGCGAACTGGGCCTGGCGCCCGATCTACGCCGGCGGCGCGGCGCGCCCGGCGGCGGCGAACCTGACCAAGCTCCTGGTCAAGACGGCGCCGGACGAGGTGGGGCCGTTCCTCCGCGATGTGGAGGCGCTCTGCGTGCACCTCGAGGCGCTCACCATGCTGCGCGATCGCAAGCACGAGACCCGCGAGCGGCCGGTGCAGACGCTGTGGCGCGGGCACAAGGACGGCAAGCCGACGCAGTTCCTCCTGCGCCTCGAGGGCGGCGGGCTCGCGCTGTTCGCGAAGCTCGGCGCGCGCTGGGCGCTCGTCGAGGGCGCGCGGGACGACGTGCTCGCGAGCGTGACGGACGACCAGTTCGACCGGGCGGTGCGCGCCGTCGCGGCGGCCGGTTTCTGACCCGCCAACTCCTACGCACGCCGGCCCCGCCGTTGCGAACCCGTTCGAAGCTTGCTCTCCTTGTTCCGTGGCGCCCTTCTCTCCTCGCCCGCTCCTCCCCCTGGTGTCGGCGCTGGCGCTCGCGCTCGCCGGCTGCTCCACCGAGCCGAGCTACGTCTCGACCGGCGCGGGGGGCGCGAGCGGCACGGCGAGCACCGGGGCGACCGGGACCGAGTGCACCGTCCCGGCGGACTGCCCGGGCAAGGAGAACGAGTGCTCGGCGCGCACCTGCGAGGCCGGAAAGTGCGGGCTCGACCTCGCGCCGGCGGGGTTCGTCGTCCCGGCGCAGGCCGGCGGCGACTGCCAGAAGGCGATCTGCGACGGCCAGGGCTCGGCGACCACGGCGCCCGACGACGCCGACGTGCCCAGCGACGGCAACGCCTGCACCCTCGACGTCTGCAGCGGCGGCGTGCCCTCGCATCCGAGCGCGCCCGCCGGGACCGCCTGCGGCATCGGGCTCGCGTGCAACGAGAGCGGCCAGTGCGCCGGCTGCACCGACGCAGCGCAGTGCGGCGTCCCGAGCGCGTGCACCTCCTACCAGTGCAGCACCGACCAGATCTGCGTCTTCGACTATGTGGCGGCGGGCCAGGGCGATCCGGGCGGCCAGCAGGCCGGCGACTGCTTCCGCCTCACGTGCAACGGCATGGGCGGCACTTCGACGGTGCCCGACGACACCGACGTGCCGGTCGACGGCAACCCCTGCACGCTCGACCTCTGCGCGATGGGCTCGGCGCAGAACCCGCCCGCGCCAGCGACCACGCCGTGCGGCGGCAACTTCACCTGCGACGGCGCCGGGAGCTGCGAAGGATGCTCCCAGAGCTCGGACTGCGGGCAGGACAGCGCATGCGCGAGCTACGTCTGCACCGCCGGCGCCTGCCAGGCCACCTACGTCCCCGCGGGGCAGGGCGATCCGGGCGGGCAGCAGGCCGGCGACTGCCAGAAGAAGGCGTGCAACGGCGCCGGCGCGATCGCCGTCCTCGCCGACGACACCGACGCCCCGAACGACGGGAACGCCTGCACGCAGGACCTCTGCGCGGGCGGCGTGCCCTCGAACCCGCCCGCGCCGGCGAACACCCCGTGCGGCGGAAACCTCCACTGCAACGGGGCCGGCGTCTGCACCGGGTGCACCCAGAACGCCGACTGCGGCGCGCCCAGCGCGTGCGCAACGCCGACGTGCAACGGCGGCACGTGCGTGACCGAGCTCGTGCCCTTCGGCCTCGGGGATCCGGGCGGCCAGGCGGGCGGCGACTGCAAGAAGAACGTGTGCGACGGCAGCGGCTCGGCGGTGGCGATCGCCGACGACGGCGACGTGCCCAACGACGGCAACGACTGCACGAGCGACGTCTGCTCGGGCGGAAACCCCTCGAACCCGCCGAAGCCGGCGGGAAGCGGCTGCGGCGGCGGGGTCTGCGACGGGGCCGGGAGCTGCGTCGGGTGCACGCAGAACGCCGACTGCGGCAGCGCGTCCGCGTGCGCGACGCCGGTCTGCAACGGCGGCAGCTGCGGCGTGAGCTACGTCCCGGCCGGCCAGGGCGATCCGGGCGGCCAGACGAGCGGCGACTGCAAGCACGTCGCCTGCAACGGCAGCGGCGGCACCGCCCAGTACAACGACGACGGCGACGTGCCCAACGACGGCAACGGCTGCACCTCCGACTCCTGCAGCGGCGGCGTGCCGGTGCACCAGCCCATCCCCCCGCAGGACGACAACAACCCCTGCACGACCGACGTCTGCAACCCCGGCACCGGCCAGACGGACCACATCCCGGTGGCGAACGGGACCTCGTGCGGCGCCTGCGCGACCTGTCAGAGCGGCGGCTGCGCGTACGCCTGCAACGGCTGCCAGGAGTGCTACCAGGACGTCTGCTACGCGATGTGCTTCCAGGCCGACTGCCTGAAGTGCAACCTGAGCCAGACGGGCTGCGTCTCGATCCCGAACTGCATCCCGCAGTAGCGGATCGCTCGGGCGAGCCCGTCGCCTCGCGCCCCCGCTTGTCCTGGCCCCCACCCCGCGCTAACAAGCGCCGCTCATGGCCACCAGCGAGCCCTCGCCCTCCCCTCCGTCCGATGCGGAGCTGCTCGAACGGACCGCCGAGGCCGCGAAGCGCCTGCGCGCCGCGGTGGCCGAGGCCGTCGTCGGCCAGGACGAGGTCGTCGAGGCGATGCTCGTCACGCTGGCGGCGCGCGGCCACGCCCTGCTCGTCGGCGTCCCCGGCCTCGCCAAGACGCTGCTCGTCGCCTCCCTCGCCAAGGCGCTCGATCTCACCTTCGGCCGCGTGCAGTTCACGCCCGATCTCCTCCCCGCCGACATCACCGGCACCGACGTGCTCCACGAGCAGCACGGCGCGCGCAGCCTCCGGTTCATGCCCGGGCCGATTTTCCAGAACCTGATCCTCGCCGACGAGATCAACCGCACCCCGCCGAAGACGCAGGCGGCGCTGCTCGAGGCGATGCAGGAGCGCAAGGTGACCGTGGGCACCGCGACGCACCCGCTCCCCGATCCTTTCCAGGTCTTCGCCACGCGCAACCCGATCGAGCAGGAGGGCACGTATCCGCTGCCCGAGGCCCAGCTCGATCGGTTCCTCCTCGAGATCCACGTCGAGTACCCGAGCGAGGCCGAGGAGCGCGAGGTCGCGCGCCGGACCACCTCGGGCAAGCCGGTCGTCATCGAGCCCGTCCTCCACGCGGACGACGTGCGCGCGATCGGGCGGCTCGTGCCGCGCATCCCGATCACCGACGAGGCGGTGAACCTGGCGGTCGTCCTGGCGCGAGCCACTCGCCCCACGTCGGACGGGATCGCGGCCGAGGTGAAGGACTACGTCCGCTACGGCGCGGGCCCGCGCGGCAGCCAGGCCCTGGTGCTCGCCGCCAAGGCGCGAGCCGCCCTGCGCGGCGAGGCCGCCGCCGATCTCGACGACGTGCGCGCGATGCTACTGCCCGCGCTCCGCCACCGCATCGTGCTCTCGTACCGGGCCGAGGCGGACGGCGTGCGCGACGTCGACGTGCTCCGCGCCGTCGAGCGCCACCTGTAGAATTCGCAGGTCTGCCTCGGCACCCTGCTACGGCAGCTCGCGCACCGGGAGCCGCGTCTCGACGGTGAGATCGCCGGGCTTGAGCAGGAAGCGCATCCGGGCCGAGCCGCTCCGGTCCCAGCCGAGCGCGAGCACGCCGCACTTCTTGAGACCTTCCCAGCGGACGTCGCCCAGGAGCGAGGTCGCGATCACCGAGAGCGAAGGCTCGTGCCCGACGATGGCGAGCGGCCCGTCGCCCTGGTAGGCGGCGAGCAGGGCGACGGCGCTGGTCGGATCCGCGCTCGGCGAGAGCTCGGCGTGGATCGAGACGTCGCGCGGGCGCGCGCGCTCGGCGAGGATCTCGGCCGTCTGGACGGCGCGCACCAGCGGGCTCGTCCAGATCTCGACCGGCTTGCGCTCCGGCCGCTTCGCCAGCCAGCGGGCGATGCGCCGCGAGACCTTCCGGCCCTTCCGGGTGAGCCACCGGCCGTCGTCGCCGAGCCTCGGAGCGTCGGCGATCGCCTCACCGTGCCGGATGAGCAGGATTTCCATGGCCTGCGCGCTTTTCGTTCAAGATGGGGCGGAGGTCAAGGCCGGCCCCCGACGGCGCGGACGGCCGCGGCGCGGCTTCGGCGTGAGGATCGCGCGACGACGCGCGGGGGGGCGCGGCGGCGGCTGGCCGCCGTCCCGACGACGTCAGAACTCGCACTGGTGCGTGGCGGCGTTGCAGTACGAGCCCGACGCCACGAACGGGCAGACCTGGCCGAAGAAGTTGTCGCACGGGATGCCGCAGGAGTGCGCGGTGTGCGTGTAGCAGATCTGCCCGGCGTCGCAGTCCGAGTCGTCGTGGCAGCGGCAGTTGAAGTCGTCGGGGATGCCGTTGTCGTTCTCGTCGGTGCCGTCGCAGCACTCGGTGACGTAGTAGTCGCTGGCGCTGCAGTCGTCGTCGATGCAGTCGATGGTCCCGTCGCAGTCGTTGTCGATGCCGTCGGTGCAGGCCGCGACGCCGAACTCGGGCCCGGGCGGGCCGCCGTTCTTGCAGTTGAGGCACGCCCCGACGGTGGTGCAGTCCGGATCGGCGCAGTCGACGTAGACGTCGCCGTCGTCGTCGAGGCCGTTGTCGCAGATCTCGGGCGGGTTCGGGGTGATGACGACGTTGAGCTGGAACGGCCCCTCGTTCGCGCCGCCCACCGGGTCGACGGTGTAGCCGTCGAGGAAGACGTAGTAGGTGCCCGGGTACAGCAGCGTGAACTCGAGCTTCGCGGCCCACTGGCTGCCGGCGCTGTCGTCGTCGCAGCCGATCTCCTGGCCGGAGTCGCACTTGCCGGTGCGCACGTAGAGCGTCGAGTCGAAGCTCGTCCCGATCGAGTCGAGGTGGACCTTCGAGGGATCGGTGAGCACGAAGTAGAAGACCGCCTCGCCGGCGTCCCCGCCGCAGACGCCCTTGGTCTCGCTGACGTTGCCGGTGGTGTCGCCGGTGTACGTGCCGCTGCCCGGGATGAGCTTCGGCGAGAGGCAGTTCGCCTGCTTGACGACGCAGAACGGGTTGTTGGCGCAGTCGGTGTCCTGGCAGTCGATGGTGCCGTCGTTGTCGTCGTCGAGCCCGTTGTTGCAGACCTCGGGCGTGGGCGCGCAGTTGGGCGCGAACAAGCAGGCCGTGTCGGCGCAGTCGACCTTGAGATCGCAGTTGTTGTCGATCCCGTCGTCGCAGATCTCGGCGCTGCAGCTCTGGCAGGCCGGGTCGATCAAGCACTGCGGATCGGCGCAGTCGGGCAGCGTGTCGCAGTCGTTGTCGATGCCGTCGCTGCACTGCTCGGGGCTGCCCGGCGGCTGGCACTTGCAGAAGAGCGTGCCGGCGCACTGCGGGTCGGCGCAGTCGACGAGCAGGTCGCAGTCGTCGTCCTGGAGGTTGCCGCAGTCCTCCGGGTTCGCCTGGCACTGGCAGACCGGGTCGGCGAAGCAGTTGGAGTCGTCGCAGTCGATCTGGCCGTCGCAGTCGTCGTCGAAGCCGTTGACGCACTTGCCGACCTCGCTCGCGGTGCAGCCGCAGACGGGGGTGCCGATGCAGTCGGTGTCGTTGCAGTCGACGGTGGTGTCGCAGTCGTCGTCCACCCCGTTCTGGCAGCTCTCGCCGCCGGGGCTGGGGATGCAGCCGCAGTCGGGCACGTTCACGCAGGCCGGATCGACGCAGTCGGCGACGCCGTTGCAGTCGTTGTCGTCGCCGTCGTTGCAGCTCTCGCCCGCGCCCGGGTGGGTGTTGGGGTTGAGGTCGTTGCAGTCGCCGCCGAAGCACGAGAGCGGGCCGAAGCCGTCGCCGTCGTCGTCGCGCGGCTCGAACGAGCACTGGCCGTTGTCGCAGGTGTCGGTGGTGCACGGGTCGAGATCGTCGCAGTCGGTGGGCCCCATGCAGTCGCCGCCCGTACCGGTCGACGTCGTCCCGGTGGTCGTCGTCCCGGTGGTCGTGGTGCCGGTGGTCGTTCCGGTCGACGTCGTCCCGGTGCCCGTCGTCCCGGTGCCCGTCGTCCCGGTCGAGAGGGTGCCGGTCGTCCCGGTGGGGCCGCTCGCGCCGAACCCGCCTGCCCCGGTGTCCCCATAGAGCTCCGCCAGGTCGAGGTCCGAGCGCCCGCAGGCCGCCATCGTGGAGACCATCAAGCCCCCCACGGCGACCAGATGGACCAACAGAGACCGACGAACGGCGCGAATCATGGCGTCCTCACGGGGGCACAGGGTGGCTCAAGAACCGGAACGGAACCCGAAAGCGTGCCCGTCCGGGGAGTGTCGGGAGAAAACCTGGCAGCGCCAAGCAAATTCCGGTCCGCCGCCGCGATGAACCCGCCGGAAGGCAGCGAGGCGCCGAACGCCGTCACGTTCCCCGGCTTTCGGCCGCACACGTGCGGCCACGCCCCGCTCGGCGACGGGAGCGAGCACGGTTGGAAACCGGCGCGGCGTGGCCCCGTTGACGGGGGCCGCCGCGCGCCCCGGGGCGGTGGCCGGCCGCGGCGCCCCGGGTAGGGGGGCGGCGCGGG
>CAYJPQ010000001.1:173909-182617 GCA_964372085.1 uncultured Bifidobacteriaceae bacterium
CCCCCCCCGGGCGCCCCCCCCCCGGCGGGGGGAGGGGCGCTAGCCGGGTTGTAACCGGGGGGGGGGTCAACCTTTTCTGGGGGCCCCCCGCGCGCCGCGGATCGTTGCCCTGCCGCGTCGCCCCGTGTAGGAGGACGGCGCGTGTTGCAACAGCCCCAGTACGACCGACCCCCCGAGGGGCTCGCACGCGGCCGCTGGGAGGCGCCCTGGTGGGCGATCGCGGCGCTCGGGATCATCGTCGTCGTCGCCGCGCTCGTCCACGTCGCCGTGCGGGCGCGCCGGCGCCAGAGGCCTCTGCCGCCCGACGGACGAGGCCAGGCCCGCCCGTGAAGCGGCTCGTCCGGCGCCTGGTGGGCGCGATGCTGCTCGCGGTCGCGATCTACGGCGCGCTCGTGCTCTACCGCGGGGTCGGATCCATCGCCGACCGCCTCCACACGTACGCGTGGAGCACGTTCGCGCTGGCCTGCGGGCTCGCGCTCGCGAACTACCTCCTGCGGTTCCTCAAGTGGGAGTACTACCTCGCGGTCCTCGGCGTCCGCGGCGTCCCCAAGCTCGAGAGCCTCCTCACGTTCCTCTCGGGGTTCGTCCTCACGATCACGCCGGGCAAGGTCGGCGAGGTGTTCAAGTCGCTGATCCTGTTCCAGACGCGCAAGGTGCCGGTGGTGCGCACCGCGCCCATCGTGGTCGCCGAGCGCGTGACCGATCTCATCGCGGTCATCCTGCTCATCAGCATCGGGAGCCTGAGCTTCCCCGGAGGGCTCGTCTGGGCCTCGATCGGCGCGGCCGCGGTGCTGTCGCTCCTCGTCCTCATCGCCTCGCGCCGGCTCTCCGGACGCCTCATCGCGGGGCTGCCGCGCCTGCCGGGCGCGGTCGGCCGGCTGGGGGCCCGCGCGGCACCCAAGCTCGCGCAGGCGCTCGACGGGCTGCGCGATCTCACCGCGCCGCGGCGGCTGGTCTGGCCGACGCTGCTCTCGGTCGCGGCCTGGGGGCTCGAGGGCCTCGGGCTCTGGGTCATCCTGCGCGGCTTCGGTGAAGCGCCCGAGGTCACGCTCGCGGTGTTCTTCTACGCCACCGCGACGCTCGCCGGTGCGCTCGTGCCGGTGCCCGGGGGGCTCGGCGTCACCGAGAAGCTCCTCGAGGAACAGCTCGCTCGCCTGGGGCACGTCCCGAGCGCGACGGCGACCGCCTCGATGCTGCTGGTGCGCTTCGCCACCCTCTGGTTCGGCGTCGCGCTCGGCTTCGCGGCGCTCGCCGTGCTGCGCGCCTGGCACCCTGGGCTCTCGACGGACGACGCCGAGCCGGTGAGCCCCGAGGCCGTCGTTCCGTCGGATGGCAGAAAAGGCGCCCCCGGCGCGGGGGAGATGTAGAGTGCGGGCACGGCGACGGCCCCAGAGTCATGGAGGGGAGCGCCGGCCAAGCCGATGGTGACGATCGAACGAGGGGTCCCGCTGGTCCAGCGCGCCATCACGCGCCTCCGTGAGAGCGTCGCTACGGCGCGGCCGCCCGCGGCCAAGAAGGGCGCGCCGCCGCCGCGCCCCGTGCCGGCCGAGCCGATCGTCGGCGCGAGCGAGTCCGCGCTCGACGCCCTCGAGTCGAAGCTCATGGTGGAGCTGCCGCCGACGCTCCGCGCCTTCCTCGCGTACGACTTCACGTTTGCGAGCTTCGGTCCGCGCTGGAGGGGCCGGCACCGGTTCGGCCGCGACCCGCGCGCGCCGCGGCCGAAGCGGACCTCGGTGCGCAAGCTGGCCGAGGCGATGACCGATCTCGGCTGGACCGACTCGCGCATCCGCAGCAAGGTCGTCCGCCTCCCGAACCTCCCCGGCCAGCCGTGGAACGCGCTCTACCTCGGCGAGGCCCGCCGCGACGGCGAGCTGCTCATCCTCGGCCTCGATCACGAGGACACCAACGTCCGCGTCTTCCCGAGGTACACGGCGTTCGACCTCTACCTCGCCGACCAGACGGGGCTCTACCACCTGCCCGAGAGCGCTCGCCTCGACGATCTCGAGTCGCACATCGCCCTCAACCCCGACCTGCGCAGCGGCGAGCACCACGAAGAGGACGAGTACGATCTCGAGTACTGAAGAGGGGTCGGACATTCGTCCGACCAACGCCTCACGAAGCCACAGGTCCGACGCCTCTTCAGTCCGGGGGCGCGGGGGCAGAGCCCCCGCTCGCGAAGCTCGCCTGGGCGGGGCGCTCGTCGTCCCGGCGCGGGGCGGCGGCCTCGCGAAACCACGCTAAGCTCGGCGGCGGTGTGGCAGCCGCGACCTTCGACGTAGCCCCGAGCGATCCGCGCGATCGGCTCGACAAGCTCGTCGTCGCGCTGCTCGAGCGGGCGGGCCGGCCCGCGTCGCGCGCCGCGGTGCAGCGGTGGATCGAGCACGGCAAGGTCCTCGTGGACGGCCGGCCCTCGCGCGCCAGCGCGGCCGTGCCCGCAGGCGCGCGCCTGCGCGTGGAGCCCGAGCCGCCCGAGGCGACGGATGCGGCCCCCGACGCGTCGGTGGTGCTGCGGATCGTCCATGACGACGCGCACCTCTGCGTGATCGACAAGCCCGCCGGGCTGGTCGTCCATCCGGCGCGCGGGCACGCCACGGGCACGCTCGTGAACGGGCTGCTCGCGCTCGGCGGGTTCGAGCGCGCCCCGGCCGACCCGCGCGATCCCGCCGGCCACGTCCGGCCCGGGATCGTCCACCGGCTCGACAAGGGGACGAGCGGGCTGCTCGTCGTCGCCAAGGACGAGCCCACGCGCGAGGCGCTCAAGGCGCTCTTCGCGCGCCACGCCATCGAGCGCGAGTACGCGGCGATCGTGGTGGGCGAGGCCCGGAGCGCGACCTACGACACCCTCCACGGGCGCCACCCGACCGACCGGCTCCGGTTCACCGCGCGCGTGACCACGGGCCGGCGCGCCGTGACCCACGTCGAGGTCGTCGAGCGCCTCGGCCCGGCGACCCTCGTCGCCTGCCGGCTCGAGACCGGCCGCACCCACCAGATCCGCGTTCACCTCGCGGAGCGGGCGGGCACGCCCATCCTCGGCGATCCGCTCTATGGCAAGCCCCCGCGCGACGCCTGGCTGCGCGCGCTCGGTGACGAGCTCGGTCACCAGGCGCTCCACGCCCGCGTCCTCGGCTTCGTCCACCCCGCGACCGGGGAGCGCCTCCGCTGGGAGAGCCCGCTGCCTCAGGATCTCGAGCGAGCGCTCGCGGCCCTTCGCGCGCGCGCCGGCTGACCGCGCGGCCTACTCACCGCGCGGGCGCGACGGTCACCAGATCTTCGATTTGATGTGCCCCTTCGACTTCACGAGGATGTCGACCAGGGCGCGGTCGTAGAAGTTCTTCTGGTAGAGGTCGGGCGAGACGCGGCTCTTGTACAGCGCGCGTCCCTCCTCGATCTCCTCGGCCAGCGAGTTGAACAGGTCATCGGACTGGATGCCCTGGACGATCTTTTCCTCGTTGTAGAGGGAGAGGTCGCTGGCGATGGCGCGAGCCAGCCGGCGGGCCGCTTCCTCGGTCTCGATCAGGGGCATCGGGTCTCCTCGCTCTGCCTAGGATGCCGAATGGGGGGCCCCGCTGTCAAAGTCCGTGCTCCGGTCCCCCGAGATCCCCAGCGCGGCGAGCCCCGAGAGCAGGGGGAAGGTCACCATCCCGTACCGGCCGGCACCGAAGAAGACGGCGTGGGTGAGCGCGGTGAGCGCGAGCACACCGAGCGCCGCCGCCGGCAGGATGGGCCCCCGCACGACCGCCCGGGCCCGCCAGAGCCCGGCGGCGAGCAGGACCGCGTAGGCGACCCAGGCGTGGACCATGAACAGGAAGAGCACGCCGGCGGCGAGCACCATGAGCCGGGCGCTCCGCCCGATGGACCGGCCCCGGGCCTCTCCCCGCGCGGCCCAGAGCAGCGCCAGGAGCAGGACCCCCCGCTCGTAGATCGTCTCGAGCCCTCCGAGCCCGACCTTGAGCGCCTCGCCGAACGCGGCCGGGGACGCCTCGTGCAGGTACCACCCGGCGGCGCCGCAGTAGTCGAACGTGGCGGCGAGCTTGCGAGGCGCCAACGCGAGCCAAGCCGCGGGGTGCTCGGCGATATAGCCCCGCGCCTCGCGGCCGAAGCACTCGTCCTTGGCCGCCTCGTCCCAGACCTCGCGGCAGGCGTCCGGGACCTTCACCGGCGACCACGCTCCGGTGGACGCGGGATCGGCGCCGATGAGCAGGTTCCAGCCTCCGTTCACGCTCACGAAGGCGCAGCGGCCCATGCGCGAGCAGTTGCGCAGCGTCCAGGGGGCGCACACCGCGAGCGCGACGGCGGTGACGGCGATCGCCGCGGCCCAGGAGCGGCGGATGCGCCGGAGCGCGTCCGCCGGCAGCCCTCGCGCCGGCCCCGCCCAGGCGAGCGCGCCGAAGAGCGGGGCGAGGGCGATCGCCTGCGGGCGCACCAGCGCCGCGGCGCCGAGGAGCGCGCCGAGGCCCGCGAGCAGGCCGAGCGCTCGCCCACGGCCTCGCGGCTCGTCGCGCGCCGCCGAGGCGACGAACGCCGCGCAGGCGATGAGCGCCGCCGTCACGCCCTCGGTCATCAGCGCCGGCGTGTACGCGACCAGGCCGGGGTGGAGCGCGACCAGGAGCCCCGCGATCGCGGCGCCGCGCCGCTGGCGCGACGTGGGCACAGCCGCCCGGCGGGCACCGAGCGCGCGCGCGGCGAGCGCGTGGACGGCGGGCGCGGCGAGCGCGCCGATCACCGCGTTGAGCGCCATCGCGAGCGCCGGGCGGGGCCCGAAGATCGCGTAGAGCGCGGCGACGGCCCCGGGATAGCCGACCGGGTAGTGCGCCGCGTACGTCACCGCGCCGTCGGGCCAGAGCCAGGTGTACCCGTGGCCCGCGGCGATGCGCTCGGCGATGCGGTGGTAGTAGGCGCCGTCGGCGGCGGGCGGGAAGCGCGAGGCGGCCCAGGCCACCACGCCGAGCCGCGCCGCCAGCGCGACCGCGCCGATCACCGCGGCGTCGCGGCCGAGCGCGCCGGCGCTCGCGCCCGCCGCGGCGGGGCGGACCTCGGCCGCGGCGGTCACGAGCGGGGGAAGCTCCGGAGCATCCCGGTGCGGCGGAGCGCCAGGATCACCTCGCAGGCGGGCAGCCCGACCACGTTCGAGTACGAGCCCGCGATGCTCTGCACGGCGAAGGCGCCGACGCCCTGGATGGCGTAGGCGCCCGCCTTGTCGCGTCCCTCACCGGTCCGGACGTAGCCGTCGATCTCGCCGTCGTCGAGCGCCCGGAACGTCACCCGCGTCACCACCGTCTCGGCGTGCGCCGCGTGCGCCGCCCCGGGCGCGGCCACCGCGAAGCGCGTCCACACCTCGTGGTCGCGGCCGGCGAGCGACGCGATCATCGCCCGGGCATCGGCGTCGTCGCGCGGCTTGCCCAGGATCTGGCCGCCGAGGAGCACGCTCGTGTCGGCGACCAGGACGGCCCCGCACGACTTCGCCGCCTCGAGCGCGCAGGCCGCAGCGAGCTTCGCGCCGGTGATCCGCTCGAGGTACGCGGCCGGCGCCTCGCCTGCCTGCACCGCCTCGTCGACGTCCACCGCGACCGCGCGCAACGGAAGCCCCAGCGTGGTGAGGATCTCGCGCCGCCGCGGCGACGCCGAGCCGAGCAGGAGCGGGTGCCGGTCGTCGATCATCGCTCCGGGCCTCGTGCCTGAGATAGCTGACGTTCCGCGCCTTTGGTAGTACAGCATCGCTCCGCGATGCGAAGGACCCCATGGGAGAAGGTGCCGCCGTGCCGCGCGTAGCCCGCTCGGCCCGCCCCTCCCCCGCGTGGCTCCCGGCGCTCGCCGTGTTCGCGCTCGCAGCCCTCCACGCGAGCCCGAGCGCCGCAGGCGACTGCGACGGCGCGCTCTCCACGTGCATCGACGCGGACAACCTCTGGGTCCACCCCGGACCCACGCCCTGGCTCGCGCTCGGAGGCGCCTCGACGACACCCGAGGACCGCATGTCCTTCGGCCTCGTCGTCAGCTACCTCTCGCGGCCGATCGGCGTGCGCGTCGCGTCGCCCGACCCGGAGGGCACGGTCATCTACGCCGTCGACAACGCCGTCGACGCGACGTTCCTGTGGTCGCTCGGCATCACCGACCGCCTCGAGCTCACCGTGGCCGCCCCGGTCACCGTTTGGCAGGACGGCGCGGGACTCGCCGACGTCGTCGGCTCCGACGAGGAGCTCCCGCGCAGCAGCGTCCGCGACACGCGCCTCGGGCTCGCGTTCGCCGTCCTGCCGCGGCCGCGCGCCGGCTCGGCCGACGGCTTCGCCCTGGCCTCGCGCTTCGAGTTCACCCTCCCCGTCGCCGACGCGCGCGCGTTCGCCGGCTCGCGCACCGCGACGTTCGTACCGTCGCTCGCCGCCGATCTGCGCCTCGGCGGTCTGCTCTTCGCGGGCGAGCTCGGCGCCCGCATCCGCGGCGAGAGCGAGCTCGGAGGCGCGCGCGTGGGATCACAGCTGATGGCGGGCGCGGGCGCCTCGTACGAGGTGCTCCCGAAGGAGCTGCTCCGCGTCGGCGCCGAGGCGTTCGCGCTCTACACGTTCGCGAGCCAACAGCCGCCGATGACCGAGCGCGACGAGTTCGACGCCGGCCCCGCGTTGGTGCCGGCCGAGTGGATCGCGTCGGCCCGCACCGCGCCGCTGCTGGGCGGCGACGTCAGCCTCTCGCTCGCCGGCGGCGGCCCCATCCCCTTCGCCGACAGCTCGGCGATCACGACGCCCCGCTTCCGCTTCGATCTGGCGATCCGCTACGCCCCCACCGGCGCCGACGGCGACGCGGACGGCGTCCTCGATCGCGACGACCGCTGTCCGGCGCAGGCCGAGGACCGGGACGGCTTCCAGGACGAAGACGGCTGCCCCGACCCCGACAACGACGGCGACCGCATCCCCGACGCGCGCGACCGGTGCCGCGACGCCCCCGAGACCGTCGACGGATTCAAGGACGACGACGGCTGCCCCGACGCCGACGACGACGGCGACGGCATCCCCGACGCCTCCGATCGCTGCCGCAACGCCGCCGAGGACAAGGACGGCTACGCGGACGACGACGGCTGCCCCGAGCCCGACAACGACGGCGACGGCATCCTCGACGCGGCCGATCAGTGCCCGACGGGCGCCGAGGACAAGGACGGCTTCAAGGACGAGGACGGCTGCCCCGACCCCGACAACGATCTCGATCAGACCGCCGACGCCGACGACCGCTGCCCCGACGCCGCCGAGGACCGGGACGGCTTCCAGGACCAGGACGGCTGCCCCGATCCCGACAACGACGAGGACGGCGTCCTCGACGGCAACGACGCGTGCCCGGCGGCCGCCGAGACGATCGACGGCACCGCCGACGCCGACGGCTGCCCCGAGCCGGGCGCGCGCCCGCGCGTGGGCTGGTCGGGCGAGCGCGTCACCATCGAGGGCCTCAGCTCCTTCGCCGCCGGATCGACTTCGCCGCCCAAGCCGCTCGCCGCGCAGATCGCGATGTCCGCGCAGCTCATCCGCGGCCGCGCGCCCCTCGAGACGATCATCGTCGAGGCGCAGCCGGATCGTCCGGGCGACGCGTCCCCGCGCGCGCTCGAGCTGGCGGCCGCCCGCGCCGAGGCGGTCAAGGCGCTCCTGGTCGCGGGCGGGATCCCGGCGGACGTGATCAGGGCGGCGGCCGGCGAGGCCGGCGCCGGCGCGCGGCCCCCCGCGGTCGAGATCACGGTGCGCCGCAAGGCCGCCGCGCGCCCGCGCGCCCCCGCGCAGGGCCCCGCCCCGAGCGCGGTCCGCCTTGGCGGCCGCTCGAGCCCAGGCGCCGACCGCGTTCGCGGCGGCTCGAGCCCAGGCGCCGACCGCGTTCGCGGCGGCTCGAGCCAGGAAGGCAAGCGCTGATGCTCGTCGTCGAAGGTCGTCGCGTGAGGCACCTCGTCATCCGCCTCGATCGCGGCGACGAGCTCCCGGAGGCGCTCCTCCGCGCGCTCGACGAGGCCGAGGTGAAGGCGGGCTGGATCACCGGCACCGGCGCGCTCGAGGCGATCGAGCTCGCGCTCCTCGACCAGCCCGCGCGACGCCTGCACCGCGCCCGCCGCATCGAGGGGCCCTCGGAGCTCGTGGCGCTCGCCGGCAGCGTCGCCGTTGAGGAGGGCGCGAGCTCTCTGCGCCTCTCGGCGACCGTCGCGCGCGAGACCGAGCTCGGCCTCGAGCTCGCCGCCGGGCAGCTCGTCTGGGCGCGGAGCTACTCGGTCGAGCTCAGCGTCACCGCCTTCGACGATCCCGCGCTGGCGCGGGTGCCCGACGAGCGCACCGGCCTCGCCGCCCTTCACGCGACGGGACCGGGCGCGACCGAGCGCGCAGCCGCCGGCGGCGCGATGCCCCGCCCTCCCCCGACCGAGCCGGCGCGCCCCGGCCCGGCCGAGGGCGGCCCGCCCATGCCGGTGCGCCCCGTCCGCCACCACGACGAGCCCGAGGCGTACCCCGAGCCCGGAGACCGCGTGAACCACTTCCACTTCGGCGACTGCACCGTCATCGACTCCGACGGCGACCGCATCCGCCTCCGCCAGGAGCGCGACGGCCGCGTGCGCGAGGTGGCGCTGACGATGCTGCGGATCGAGCCGCCGACGCTCGACGAGAGCGGCAAACGCTTCTTCCGGCTCTCACGCAAGCACTGACGGGCAATTGACCCGACCGAAGCGAAGCGGAGGGCGGGTGTCCGGCCGGCGCGAG
>CAYJPQ010000002.1:0-13045 GCA_964372085.1 uncultured Bifidobacteriaceae bacterium
TGTGCACCCTGATTAAGGAACGATGGCCCATTGAAACGTCACGCCCACTGAAGCGCGCCAGAATCCAAATTTTTCGGGACCATGTGTGTCGCCGGGCAGCCAGGTGTAGCGCGCATCGCCCCGGAACCCGATGGCGTCGGTAAAGCGATAGATGACGCCGCCTCCCACGTCGAGACCTGCCTCCCACGTCGTGGTCACACGCGAACAGGCCGACAGGCACCCGTGCACGGCCACCGCGCCGGCGCCGCCGGTGGCGTAGGGCCGGAGGTCGCCTCTGGGGAACATCCAGTGCAGGTTCACGAGCAGCATCGTGAGGTCAGCGCCAGCGCCGGCCGGGCCGGTGTCGCCGGCAAAGGCCAGGTCCAACTCGGCGCCCCAGCCACTTTCCTCGATCACCGCCACCGACACGCCCGGCGTGACCGAGGCGCCATCCACATCGCCTCCAAAGGACGACCCGATGCTGGCCGTCGCAAGACCCCGGAAGACGCTGCCCTGCGCTCGCGCCTCCCCGGCGCCCACCGCCAGCAGGCACAACGCGCCCACGATCCATCCACACGTCCGAGTCATCAAAACAGCTCCTGTCCTTCGCGCAGCAGCCACTGCCGCGCCTCGCGGTGCCGTGGGCACACCTCGGCCACCAGGCGCCAGAAGCGGCGGGAGTGGTTCAGTTCCTTCCGGTGCATCAACTCGTGCAGCATCACGTACTCGCGCACGAAGTCGGGGACGAACACCAGGCGCCAGTTGAGCGTGATGGCCCCGCGGGCCGAGCAGGCGCCCCACCGCGACCGCTGGTTGCGCACCGACACCGCGGTCACCGTGATGCCGTGGCGCGCGGCCAGCTCGCGCAGCGCCGGCGGCAGTTCGCGGGCGGCGCGGGCGCGCAGGGCGGGCTCGTCGGGCCTGACCGGCCGGGCGCACGTGACGCGGAGCAGGCGCTGCTGCTCGATCCACGTTTCGCTCTGGGCCACGAAGGCCCGGGCCTCGCGCTTCGAGCCCCACCGCGGCAGCGTCACCCGCAGCGATCCATCGTCGAGCACACGCAGGATGTAGCGGCGCGCCCACCGGTGCTTCACGAATGTCGCGTCCGGCTTCAGCCGGGCCTCCGTAGCGTCCGCCGTCAGGCGAACTGCCACTGGCTCTGGGACTAACGGCAGGTCCAGCTGCATCGTCGGCTCTACGATAGCAGTAAAGTAGCTCCATGGCCTCCCCCATCGAGACGCTCGCGGACCTGGTTCGTGGCGCCACGTTCGACGACTTCCTGCTGCGGCCGCAACTGAGCGTGGTCGAGCGGCGCGACCCGGCCGCCATCGACCTGTCGTGCCGCTTCTCCACGCACATCACGCTCAAGCGGCCGCTCGTGTCGGCCAACATGGACACCGTCACCCGGGCGCCCATGGCAAGCGTGCTGGCCGAAGAGGGCGGCCTGGGCGTGATCGACCGCGGCTTCCGGCACGGCGACATCGAGCCCCAGGTGCGCGAAGTGGAGCGGGTGAAAAGGGTGCAGCACGTGATCATCCGCGACCCGTACGCCGTGTCGCCCGGCGCGCCGCTGGCCGAAGCCCTGGCGCTGATGCGGCGCACCCGCGCCGGCACCCTGGTGGTGCTCGATGGATCGCGGCGGCTGCAGGGCCTGCTCACCGAGCGCGACGTCCGCTTCGTCGATCCGTCTGGCGCCACGGTGGCCTCGCGCATGACACCCGCGGCGCAGCTCGTGGTGGGCCAGGGCGAACTGTCGCTGGCCGAGGCCGAGCGCCTGATGGTGCAGCGCAAGGTGAAGAAGCTTCCGCTCGTCGATGCGGACGGCGTGCTGATTGGGCTCATCACCGCCAAGGACATCCAGCGGCAGGTGCGGCTCCCGTTTGCCACGCGCGACGCCCACGGCCGGCTGCGCGTGGGCGCCGCCATCGGCGCCAAGGGCGACTACCTGGAGCGCGCCGCCGAGCTCGTGAAGGCCGGCGTCGACGTGATCGTGATCGATATCGCCCACGGCCACTCGACGGTGATGGACGCGGCCATTGCGGCGTTCAAGAAGTCGTTCGGCGATGTCGAGCTCGTGGCCGGCAACGTGGCCACGGCCGAGGGCGTGCGGTTCTTGGCGGACCGCGGGGTGCACGCCGTCAAGGTGGGCATCGGGCCCGGCGGCGGCTGCACTACCCGCCTCACCACCAGCTTCGGCGTGCCGCAGCTGCAGGCCCTGGTGGAGTGCCGGCAGGGCGCGGGCGACCACGGCGTGCCGCTCATCGCCGACGGCGGCATCCGGCGGCATGGGGCCATCCTCGAGGCGCTGCTCTTCGGCGGCGACACGGTGATGCTCGGCAGCATGTTCGCCGGCACCGAGGAGACGCCGGGCGACGTGGTGCAGAAGCCCGTGCTGCTGCCCGACCAGCAGCGCTCGGTGAAGGTGCCCTTCAAGGTGCTGCGGGGCATGGCGTCCATCCAGGCCATCCGCGACCGGCTCGACGTGGAGGACGACGACACGATGGAACTGGAGGCGCTCGGCGCCGAGGGCACCGAGGTGAGCGTGCCCGCGCGCGGGTCGGTGCGCCCGGTGATCCACGACATCCTCAAGCACCTGTGCTCGTCGATCAGCTACGGCGGCGCGTCGTCGCTCGATGAATTGAAGGCCCTGTTCCGGGCGGACCCGCTGCGCTACCTCATCAAGTTGTCGGCGTCAGCCAGGCGGGAGTCTTACGAGCGCTGATGCACCCACGACCAGCCGGCGAGGAACAGGTGCGCGTTCACGCCCGGGTTCGACCCGAGCTGGTTACCGTTCGAGATGTGGTGAAAGCGGTACCCCAGCAGCAGCCGATGCGGCCCCGACACCCGCAGGCGCACCCCTCCGCCCCAATGCGCGGTGAAGTTGGCGCGGGTGGAATCTTCCGGAATGGGATCGGACGTCCATAGCCCGCCGGCCGCCAGTTCGGCATAGGCCGACCAGCGCGGGCGCGGCATGAAGTTCCAGCGCCAGACGACGGGCGTGAGGCCCACGCCGTAGGCGCTGGCCGGCGAGGTTTGCGCGAACACCGGCATCACCTCCCCGGCCCACACGAACCGTCCGCGCAGCACGCCGGGGCCCACCGGCCGCGTGAGCTCCTTGCCCCACGACACGGCTTGCACCAGGTACCGCCGGTCGCCCGCGGACTCGAAGAGGCTCACGCTCTGCGCCGCGCCCCCAAGCACCTGCAGCTCAGAGCCGGCGGTCACGAGTTGCAGCATCACGAGCGCCGCCGCCATGGAAGTCATCGTCGCCTATTCTCAGCGATCCCCCTAGTCCGCGCGAAGAGCCTCCAGCGGATCCACGCGCGCAGCCCGCAGCGCCGGCAGCAGGCTGGCGATGAACGCCACCACACCCAGCACCACCGGCAGCGAGACGAAGGTCACCGGGTCGGTGGTGCTCACCCCGTACACCAGGCGATCCAGCAGGCGCGTGAGCAGCAGCGACGCCCCCACGCCCACCGCGAGGCCCGCTACCACGGGCTTGAGCGAGCCCCACAGCACCAGGCCCACGATTTCCCGGCTCGTGGCGCCCAGGGCCACGCGGATGCCAATCTCCGACGTGCGCTGGGCCACGGCGTACGCCGTGGTGCCGTAGATGCCCGCGATGGCCAGCACCAGCGCGATGCCGGCAAACACCATCAGCAGCGTCATGTTGAAGCGGCGCTGCGTGAGCGAGGCACCCACCACCGCGTCGAGCGTGCGGGGCTGGGTGATGGGCAGCGAGGCGTCGAGGGCCTGGATGGCTGAGCGCAACGATCCGGCCACCGCCATGGGATCGCCCGCGGTGCGCACGATCAGCGTTCGCGCGGCTTGCGGCGAGCCGGTGTGCACGCCGTAGGTCATGGGCACCGGATCCTGGTCGGCGCGGTATTGGCGGACGTTGCCCACCACGCCGATGATCTCCGACCACTGCGGCTCGCCCCGCTCGTCGGGCCCGAACGTGAACCGCTGGCCGATGGGATCGTCGCCGCCGAACTCGCGCCGCGCCATGGCCTCGTTGATCACGATGGTGGTGGGGTTCTCCACCGCGTCGCGGGCCTCGAACTCGCGACCGCGAAGCACCGGGATGCCCAGCGTCCCGAAATAGCCGGGCGACACCTCCACCCAGTTGGTCAGCGGCTGCTCGTTGAGCGGCACCTGTGGCTTGCCCGCCACGTTGAAGGCCAGGATGCTCATGTTGCCGTCCATCGGCAGCCCCGTGGTGAGCGCCACTTTCTCCACGCCGGGCACCGCCGCCGCACGCTCCACCACGCGGTCCCAATAGCCGATGAGCTGGCCGGGCGACCGGTAGCCCTCGCCCGTCGGCGCGGCCTGCAGCGTGAGGATGCGCGACGTGGTGAACCCGAGTGGCATGTCGGTGAGCGTCATGAGACTGCGAAACAGCAATCCCGCGCCCACCAGCAGCACCAGGGAGATCGACACCTCGGCCAGCACCAGGCCCGACCGCGCGTAGTGCGACTGGCGGTCACCCGTGGTGCCGCGCGCGGATTCCTTCAGCGTGTGCTGCAGGTCGGGCTTGGAGGCCCGCCAGGCCGGCACCAAGCCGAACAGCACGCCGGTGGTCACCGACAGCAGCACCGCAAAGCCCAGCGCGCGGCCGTCCACGGCGATGGGCGTCACCCGCGGCACCTCGCCGGGGTCGAGCGCGAGGATCAGGTCCACGCCCCAGAACGCCAGCAGCACGCCAAGCCCGCCGCCCACGAGCGCCACCAGCACGCTCTCGGTGAGCAACTGCCGCATCAGCGCCGGCCGATCCGCGCCCACGGCGGCCCTGATGGCCAGCTCGCGCGCCCGCACCGTGGCGCGGGCCATCAGCAGGTTGGCCACGTTGGCCACCACGATCAGCAGCACGCATGCCACCGCGCCCAGCAGCACCAGCAGGGGCGTGCGCGCCGCCCCCACCAGCTCGTCCTGCAGCGACCGCGCCACCCCCACGAAGTTGGACGATTGTTCCGGGTACTGCTTTGAGAGTTGATCCGAGATGGCATCGAGCTCGGCGTTCACCGTCTCGATGCGGTTGCCGGCCTTGATGCGGCCGATGGCGCGCAGGTAGTGCATGTCGCGGTTCTCGCGCGGGTCTCCGGGACCGAGGGCCGGCAGGTCGTACGCCGCCGGCACCCAGAACTCGGTGCCCTGTGGGAAGTTCACGGTGGCCGGCATCACCCCCACCACCGTGTGGGGCTGGCCGTTCAGTCGGATCGTCTGGTTGACCGCGTCGGCCGACCCGCCGAAGCGCCGCTGCCAGAAGCCGTAGCTCACCACCACGTTCTGCCCAAGCCCGGGCTCCGCATCGTCTCGCGTGAACTGACGGCCCAGTAGAGGCGACACGCCCAGCACGTCGAAGAACGTCGACGAGGTGGCCGCGCCGCGGAGCCGCTCGGGCTCGCCGGTGGACATCGAGACGTTGAAGTTCCGTGGCGCGTAGACCGCCATGGTCTCGACGGTGGTCGACATCTTCCGCCAGTCAACGAACGTGGCCGGGGCAATGGCGCCCCGGTCTCGATTTCTCCGTTCCACCTCGTTCAGGCTCACGATACGGTCGGCTTCGCGGAACGGGAGTCCCTGCAGCAGCACGCCGTTGACGATGCTGAACATGGCGGTGTTGGCGCCGATCCCGACGGCCAGCGTGAACACGACGACGAACGTGAATACCGGCGTCTTGAGCAGCATCCGGACGGCATGGCGAAGGTCTTGAAGAAGGCGGTCCATATGCCCGCCCTGGTGCAGCTTGCTTGCCAGCGTGCGGCCAGCGTCGTTTGGCCCCGTGGAATCAGTGACTTGCGCCGATGTCGGGCCGGCGCCGGCGCGGGCCGGAGTGTTCGTTTGTGGAACTGGTCTGCTGCGGGTGTGGCTCGCCGGTGGGAAAGCAAGGTCCCCCGCTGCGGCTTCGGCTCGAGGCCATTCGGGTTCAGGCGGCGGGGCTCGAAATGAGGGATACTTGTGACTGGATGCGAGTTTTGTTAAGCTAACCGCCCATCTCCCTTTTCTCCATCTTGGAACCGACCGAGAACGTCCTGTCACTCCCAGCTCTCACCCGTTAGAGTTCAACCGTGCCACCAGTCCGATTGTTCGTGGGCAATTTGCCCTATCAGGCCACAGAAGACGATCTGCGTACCCATTTCTCGCAGGTTGGCCAACCCACCCAAATCGTCCGTCCGCTCGACCGGGAGACCGGTCGCGCGCGGGGATTTGCGTTCGTCGAGTATGCGGAACGGGCGCCGGCTGAAGAGGCCATTCGCAAGTTCGACGGCCAATTGTTCATGGGCCGGCCGCTCGCGGTCAGCGAGGCGCGGGCTCGCGAAGCCGGCGGACCACCCAGGCCAGCTGGCGGCTACGGCGGTCCACCTCGACCGGGAGGCTTCGGCGGCGGGGGTGGCGGCTTTGCCCCACGGCCAGGCGGGTTTGGCGGCGGCGATGGCGCGGCTGGCGGTGCGCGCCAGCGCGACTTTGGCCCCCCGGCGCCCCCGAAAGACAAGAAGAAGCCTTTCAAGAAGGACGATAAGCCGCGCGGCCCGATTCCGATGAAGATCACCGGACGGATGTACGACCTGGACGACTCGGAAGAAGACGCGATCGACGTGACACCCGACTTCATGAAGAAGGAAGATCCCGAGGTGGATGCCCCCGAGGTGGACGCGGCCGCTGCCGACGCCGCTGTCGATGCCGATGCCGCTGCCGACACGGCGGCCGACACGCCAGACAGCGAGGACAAACAGTAGCCCATGCTGAAGCGCGAGGACGTCATCCTGTTCAGCGGCGGGGCGCAGGGAGCCGAGGAGGAATTCGGCGCCTGTGCCGAGCGGTTTGGCATCGAGGAGGTCAACTTCTCGTTCGACGGCCACAAGCCCGCGCGCTCGCGCGGCCTGCGCGTCCTCAACCACGAAGAGCTGGCGGCCGGCGAGGTGAGCCTGGCCTACGTGTCGCGGCTCATGAACCGTCGCTACCCCGACACGCCGACGTTCCGGAAGATCCTGCAGAGCATCTGGTACCAGATCAACAACGGCCAGGAGATCTACGTGATCGGCGCCATCCAGGACGACAAGCACGTGCGCGGCGGCACGGGCTGGGGCGCCGAGTTCGCGAAGCTGTGCAATAAGCCGCTCTTCGTGTTCGACCAGGAACGGCCGGGCTGGTTTGAATGGGACGGCGAGAATTGGGTCCCGCGCACCGGAAGTGACGAGCCGGTGATCCAGCACGTGCACTTCACGGGCACGGGTTCGCGCGTGCTCACCGACCCGTCGCGCCAGGCCATCGCGGCGCTGTTCGCGCGCTCGTTTCGAGAGAGTTAACTCCTCGCTTCGTCTCGGTGGCGCCGCTGGTGCTCGAACATGCCTCCTGATTCGCCCATCCTCGACGCGGTGCTCGACGAGTTCCAGAAGATCAAGAAGCTGGCCGACAAGTCGATTGCGCAGCTCACCGACGAGCAGTTGCACGCCACCCTCGACCCCGAGGCCAACAGCGTGGCGGTGCTGATGCGGCACATGGCCGGCAACATGCGATCGCGCTGGGTGAACTTTCTCGAATTGGACGGCGAGAAGCCCGACCGGCACCGCGACCGGGAATTCGAGGACATCCGCCTCTCGCGGGCGGAGTTGCTGGCCGAATGGGAACACGGGTGGCAGCAGGTCTTCGACGCCCTGTCGCCGCTCACCGATGCCGACCTGCAGCGCACGGTGGTGATCCGGGGCGAGCCCCACTCGGTCTTCAAGGCCATCAGCCGGCAGACCGCTCACTACGCCGGCCATGCGTACCAGATCCTGCTGCTGGCCAAGCACCTGGCAGGGCCGTCGTGGAAGACGCTGTCGGTGCCGCGCGGCCAGTCGGAGGAATTCAATCGCAAGATGCTGGCCAGGCTGCGCGGCGGTAGCGCCGAACCTCTGCTGCGCGACACCGCGACGTTGTATCCTCAATAGACGTGGAGTCGAGCGGCCCTACTGTCCTCTGGCGGCTGTTCCGCCCTGGCGGCCGGCACGCGCGGGCGGTGATGCTGCCCGGCGGCCCGCCCCATACCGTCACCTTCTTCGTCAACGACGAAATGGATAGAGTCGAGAACTACGACACCGCGGAACTCGCCCTCTTCCGGAGTGACGAGATTCGTCGAGGGCTCATGGACGACGGATGGCTCGATGAAAGTTGACAGTTCCACAGTGCACAGTTCACAGTTGAAGTTTGCAGTGTCAGTTTCAGTGCGCAGTTGCGGCGGCGGTGAGCCCTAAGCCCTAAGCCCCAAGCCCCAAGCCCATCATGATCCAGCTAACCCAACGGCACCGCACCATCGGCGTAAAGGTGGGCTCCGTCCAGGTGGGCGGGGGCGCGCCCATCGTCGTGCAGTCGATGACGATGACCGAGACGGCGGATGCGGCGTCGACGGCGCGGCAGTGCATCGAGCTCTGGCAGGCGGGGTCGGAGATGGTGCGCGTCACCGTGAACCTGCCCGAGGCGGCGGCCGCGGTGCCCGAGATCAAGCGGCGGATGCTCGACGCCGGCTGCACGGCCCCGCTCATCGGCGACTTCCACTACAACGGCCACCTGCTGCTCACGCGGCATCCCGACTGCGCGCGGGCGCTCGACAAGTACCGCATCAACCCCGGCAACGTGGGCAGCGGCAAGCGGCGCGACGAGCAGTTCGCCACCATCTGCCAGGTGGCCCTCGACCACGGCAAGCCGGTGCGCATCGGCGTCAACGGCGGCTCCCTCAACCAGGAGCTGGTGATGGCGAAGATGCAGGAGAACACCGACCAGGGGCTCGGCAAGGAATCGGACGAGATCATCAACGAGTGCATGGTGCTCTCGGCCATCCAGTCGACGGAGCTCGCCATCGAGACGGGGCTGCGCGACGACCAGATCATCATCTCGTGCAAGGTGTCGCGGCCGCGGCACCTGATCGACGTGTACCGCGCGCTGGCGCGCCAGACGCGCCAGCCGCTGCACCTGGGCCTCACCGAGGCCGGCATGGGGACCAAGGGCCTGGTGTGGTCGGCGTCAGCCATGGGCGTGCTCCTCAACGAGGGCATCGGCGACACCATCCGCGTGTCGCTCACGCCGCGCCCGGGGGGCGACCGCCGCGAAGAGGTGCACGCGGCCTGCGAGCTGCTGCAGGCCCTGGGCCTGCGCACGTTCGCGCCCAGCGTGACCGCGTGCCCTGGCTGCGGACGCACGACCAGCGCCACGTTCCAGGAGCTGGCGGAGGCGGTGCAGGCCTACATCCGGCAGCAGATGCCCGAGTGGAAGCAGCGCTACGAGGGCGTGGAGCACCTCACGCTGGCCGTGATGGGATGCGTGGTGAACGGCCCCGGGGAGTCGAAGGCCGCCAACATCGGGATTTCACTGCCCGGCACCGGCGAGGCCCCCAACTGCCCCGTGTTCATCGACGGCGTGCACGCCACCACGCTCAAGGGCAATTACGACGAGCTGGCGGCGGCCTTCGAGAAGCTGCTCGACGACTACGTGGAGTCGCACTACCCCCGCGCTATTTCGCGCGAACGGTAAGCACCGGGCAGTGCGCGTGGCGGATCACATAATGCGTGGTCGAGCCAAACAGCGTGAGGTCCACCACGCCGCGGCCGTGCACGCCCATCACGATCAGGTCGGCCATCACGTTGTCGGCGATGCGCGTGATCTCACGTGAGGCCTTGCCCGTGGCCATCACCGTTTCCACCTTGCACACATCGCGGACCGACTTCGGGATGAGCGCGTCGAGGCGCTTCTGCGAGTCGGCTTCCCGCATCAACCGGTACTCCGACACGACCGGCGCCTGCAACTCGGCCTCGTCCTCCAGTTCCCACTGTAGCGAGAACACCACCGTCAGCGTGCTGCCGGCCTCCTGGGCCAGCGACATGGCGTATTCCAGCGCGTGCAACGACGCGTTCGAGAAGTCGGTGGCGCAGAGGATGGAGGTGAAGGGGCCCGGCACCGTGGGGGTCTTGCCGGCGTGCGGCGGCACGGTCAGCACGGGGCAGGCGAGCTTGCGCAGCACCTTTTCGGTGACCGACCCGAGCACGAGGCGCTCGAAGCCGCCGCGTCCGTGCGTGCCCATCACCACGAGGTCGGCGGGCATGTCCCTGGCGTTGCCGAGAATCTCGTCCACGACGAAGCCTTCCTTGAGCACGGGTTCGATGGCCACCCCCGGCGCCTTCACGCCGTTCACGAACGTGGCCAGCCGATCGGCGAGCTCGGCCTTGGCCTTCGGCGTGAGGCCGGTCACGGCCGGCATCGGCGGGAAGTCCACGGGCGACAGCACGACGGGCTCCACCAGCAGCGCGCGAATGTCCGCGCGGTACCAGCGGGCCACGAGCGCCGCGTAATCGAGCGCGCGGCGGGAAATATCGGACAGGTCGACCGGACACAGGATGCGCTGGATGGTGACCATGCAAACCCCCACCTGGTCCGGTGCAAGACATGGGCCACGATTTCCCCGGAGAAAGTGACCGGCAATCGGCCGGCGCCGCACGGCGCCCGAGGACAGTGCCGGAAGTCCGTCAGCGCCCGCAGACGACTCCCAATTCCTGCGCCTGCTCAACCTGCTCCCTGAGGTTGTCGGCCTCTTCCCAGCGCGTCTGCGATTCGCCCAGCAGCATGCCGAACACGCCCACCAGCCAGCGCACGGGCATCGACTGCGCCAGCTTGGTGAGGACCATCTGGTGTCCCTCGACCTGCTTGTCGAGCAGCCATTCGCCCTTATCGACGAGCTGCCCGAGGCCCCGCTTGAAGGGCTCGGCCCGCTCGATCACCTCGTCACGGAGATCTCCCCAGTCCCGCGTGACGCTCTTGTAGGTGTCGTCCTTAAACGCGATGAGCCGTTGCAGGTGGCTCAGCTCGGCGGCCTTCACGCACGACTCGCTGTCGTCGCAGCGCTCGTCTTCCGTTTGCCAGCGGCGTTCGAGGCGCTCACCCTCCTGCTCTTCGCGGATGCCGCGACTGGCCGACTGCATCGCGTAGCTCATGACTGCGGCGTTGGCATCCTGCGAGGCGAAGTCGGGGAAGGCGTTCGGCAGGGTGGCCCGCATGGCCTCGGTCTCCGCCCGGTCGCGCTGCGCGTCCCGCGGGGGGGCCGGGTTCTCCTGCTGCGCGTCGAGGCGTCGCTGGGCCGCGCGGCCCTGGTCCCGCGCCGCCTGCAGCGCCTGCCGCACATCGGCCTCCTGCATCTTCTCGATCTCGGAATCGGCCTGCTCGAGCCGCCGTTCGTAGGCGTCGAGCTGCCGCTCCAGGGCCCGGAGCCGCTGGGCGACCTCGCGCTTGTAGCGCTGCGCCTCGGACACGGTCTGCGGGGGCGGCGGAATCTGCTGGATGATGTCGGCCAGGTCGCGCCAAGCCGGTTGTTGGCCGGGGGCATCGGCGGCGGACGAGGGGGCCACCGAAAACGCCAGCAGCAGCCAGGGCAAGAGGGCGAAACGCGTCATGCGGAGAATCCTCGGGGGACCAAGATTCAGCCTAGTCTGCCATAATCCCCGCATGCGCACCTCCGTTCGCGCGGTCCTGGTCGTCGCGGCCGCTGCCCTGTTCGCCTCGGCAGCCCCGGTTGCTCAAGATGCCCCCGCATCGTTTGATGTCCTGATCAAGAACGGCCGCGTCCTGGACGGCACCGGCAACCCCTGGTATCGCGCCGACATCGGCATCGTGGGCGATCGCATCGTCGCCATGGGCGCGCTGCCAGGCGCCACCGCCAAGACGGTGCTCGACGCCGCCGATCGCTACGTCACGCCGGGGTTCATCGACGTGCACTCGCACGCGGGCCCTGGGCTGGCCACCGAGGGCCTGCGGCACGGGCAGCCGCTGCTGGCGCAGGGACTCACCACCGTCTTCGTCAACCCCGACGGCGGCGGGCCGGTGGACCTGGCCGCGCAGCGCGCCACCTACGAGAAAGGGCGCATCGGCACCAACGTGGGCCTCTTCGTGCCGCATGGCTCCATCCGCCGGGCCGTGATGGAGATGTCCGACCGCGATCCAACCCCCGAGCAGCTGGCCCGCATGGTGGAGCTCACGCGCCGCGGCATGCAGGCCGGCGGCCTCGGCTTGTCCAGCGGCCTGTACTACGCGCCCGGCAGTTACTCGAAGACCGCGGAAGTGGTGGCCATGGCCCGGGCCACCGCGCCCTTTGGCGGCATCTATTCCAGCCACATCCGCGACGAGTCCGACTACACCATCGGCGTGGTGGCGTCGGTTGAAGAGGTGATTACGATTGCCGAGCAAGGCGGCGTCACGGGGGTGGTGTCGCACATGAAGGCGCTCGGGCACGGCAGCTGGGGTCTCACCAAGACGCTGGTGGCGCGCATCGACTCGGCACGCGCCCGCGGCGTGCAGGTGTTCGCCGATCAGTATCCCTACGAGGCCAGCGGCACCGGCATCGTGGGCGCCCTCATCCCCCGCTCGGCGCAGGTGGGCGGCCGCGACGCCATGATGAAGCGCATCACCGGCGAGCTCCGCGACGAGATTCGCGCCGAGGTGAAGGTGAACATCGCACGCCGCGGCGGCGCCGACACGCTGCTTATCAGCCGCTATACGGCCGATCCGTCGTTCGAAGGCCAGCGGCTCTCGGCGCTCGCGGCCAGGGCCGGCGTCGCGCCCGAGGAGTTCGCCCTGAAGATGCTCGAGCGCGGCGACGCCGGCCTGGTGTCGTTCAACATGAGCGAGGACGACATCGAGCGCATCATGCGCCAGCCGTGGACGATGACGTGCACCGACGGCGACCTGGTGCCGCTCGGCCAGGGCAAGCCGCACCCGCGCGCCTATGGCGCCTTCACGCGCAAGCTCGAGCGCTACGTGCGCGAGCGCGGCACCGTCGACATCGCCGCGGCCATCCGCTCGATGACGTCGCTGCCCGCGACGGTGTTCGGGCTGAAGGACCGCGGCCAGTTGCGGCCCGGCGCGTTTGCCGACGTCCTGGTGTTTGACCTGGCGAAGGTGCACGAACCGGCTACCTACCAGGAGCCGCACCAGATCGCCGAGGGCATGAGCGACATCCTGGTCAACGGCGAACTGGTGCGGCGCAACGGCGAGTTCCAGGCGGCGTTGCCCGGGCGCGTGCTCGCGCCCGAGCGGCGCTAGCGAA
>CAYJPQ010000002.1:13145-45073 GCA_964372085.1 uncultured Bifidobacteriaceae bacterium
ACGCTCCGCTGGTAGGTGAGGTACGCGGCCGCCCACTGCAGCATCACCGAGAGCCGGTTCTTGAACCCGATGAGGAACAGGATGTGGACGAAGAGCCACATCAGCCACCCGAGAAACCCCGAGAGCCGCAGGAACCCGAAGTCCGCAATGGCCGCGGCCCGGCCGACGGTGGCCATGTTGCCGGGATCGAAGTACCGGAACGGCGTGGTGGGCTCGCCACGCATCAGCCGAGCCACGTTCGACGCGGCGTGCGCGCCCATCTGCTTGGCCACCTGCGCCACGCCGGGCAGCGGCGTGCCGGTTTGATGGCTGAAGCTGGCCAGGTCTCCGATGACGAACACCCCGGGATGTCCCGCCACCGTGAGATCGGGCTCCACCACCACCCGGCCGGCGCGATCGACGCCGGGCCCAAGGTCGCGGCCGATGGGGGCGGCCGCCACGCCGGCAGCCCACAGGATGGTGTGGGCGGGGAGGCGCTCGCCGCCCACCGTGACCGCCCCGGCTTCGATCGCCGTCACCGCCTGCCCTTCGCGGACCACCACGCCCAGGTGCTCCAGTGCGCGGCGGGCCGACCGGCGCAGGCCTTCCGGAAACGCCGGGAGGATGGACGGGCCGCCCTCGAGTAACAGGATGCGGGCCGACGCGGGGTCGATCGCATCGAACTCCGATCGGAGGGCCTGCTTCGCAATCTCGGCCAGCGCGCCGGCCAGCTCCACGCCCGTGGGACCGCCGCCGATGATGACAAACGTGAGCAGGAAGCGTTGCCGCTCCGCGTCGTGCTCGCGCTCGGCTTCCTCGAAGGCCAGCAGCAATCGCCGGCGGATGAGCAGCGCGTCATCGAGCGTCTTGAGGCCGGGCGCGGCGCCGCTCCACTGGTCGTGGCCGAAGTACGAGTGCGTGGCCCCGGCCGCCACGATCAGGTAGTCGTACGCCATCACCTCGCCGCCGTCGAGCGAGACCGTGCGCGCGGCCGAATCGATCCGCTCCACCGTGCCCAGCAGTACGCGCAGGCGTTCCTGGCGGCGCAGGATCCACCGGATGGGCGAGGCGATGTCGCCCGGCGACAGCCCGGCGGTGGCCACCTGGTACAACAGCGGCTGGAAGACGTGGTGGTTGTGGCGATCGATGAGCGTGACGCGGCAGCGGGCCTTGGCCAGGCCGCGGGCGGCGGCGAGGCCGCCAAAACCGCCGCCGATGACAACCACGTGGGGACTGTCGGGCACGATTCCCTATTCGTACCGAAGCGCCTCGACCGGATCAAGTGCGGCGGCGCGCCGGGCCGGCCAATACCCGGCCAGCACCCCCACTGCCACCGACACGACGAGGCCCGACGCCACGGCCCACAGCGGCGGCGCCGCCGGGAAGGTGGGCGCCACCAGCGCCACCAGCGCCCCGATGAGCGTGGCCAGGGCCACTCCCGCCAGGCCCCCGGCGCCGGCCAGCAGGCCGGCCTCGAACAGGAACTGGCGCAGCACCTCCTGGCGCCGCGCACCAATGGCCAGGCGCACGCCAATCTCCCGCGTCCGCTCGGTGACGCTGATGATCATCACGTTGGCGATGCCGATGCCGCCAATCACCAGGCTCACGGCCGACAGGGCAATCGTCGCGATGAAGATCTGGGCGCCGATGCGGTCGAACTGCGCGATGATCTGGTCGGCCGAGCTCATGGAGAAATTGCTCTCGGCGCCACGAGGCACGTTGCGCAACAGCCGCAGGATGATCTCAGCCTCTCTCCGGGCCTGCTCGCGCAGCCCGGGCTTGGCGCGGATGTAGAGCACCATGTTGCGCGCGTCGGGGAACTTCAGGCGCGCGGTCGTCACGGGCAGCGCCACCACCCTGTCGTTGCGGTTCTCCCCGAAGAAGGTGCCCTTGCGCGGCGCCAGTTGCCCCACGACGAAGTAGCGGTCGCCGCCGAGCAGGAACGACTGCCCCACCGCATTCCGCTCGCCGAACAGGGCGCGTGCCACGCTGGCGCCCAGCACCGCCACCTGCGCCCGCACGCGCTGCTCGGTGTCGGTGAACGGGCGGCCGTGGGCGAACTCGGCGCCCACCACGTCGTAGAAGTTGGGCGACACGCCCTCGACCAGCAGCGAGTCGGACTCGTTGGCGCCGGCCCGGGCCGTGATGGCACGGGTGCTGGTGACCGTCGGCACGATGAGCTCGAGGCCCACGTCACGAATGGAGGGACCCAGCCGCTCGATCACCGGCGCGTACTCGGCCTTCATCTGCGGCCGCTGCGCATCGGCCTCGGTGGGCGCCGAGTACGGCTCGCCGGCCAGGTGGTAAGCGAACAGGTTCTCGGTGCCCAGCTCGCGGAAGAGCAACGCCACGCTGTTGCGCAGCCCCACCAGCGTCGACGCCACCAGCACCACGGTGACGATGCCAATCACGACGCCGATGATGGCGAGGGCCGAGCGGGCCGGCTGCGCGCGCAACGACTCGAGGGCGAGCGTCGCCGCCTCGCCGAGCGCGCTCGTGACTGATTCCTGCCGGCGAATCCCCGGTTGTGGATCCACAGATTTCACAGATTTCACAGATTCCACCCGCCTGTGAGGGCCCGCCGGCGCGTGGCTAGCCACCCCCCCCCGCCCCCGGAACGGGACCGCCCGGGCCGCCCCCCCCCCCACCACACCCTCCCGCCGCGGCGCCCCGGGCTGTCCCGCTCCCTTGGCGGCGGCCATTGGCCGCCGCGGGCCCGAGCCCGTCAGCCGTCCGTGAATCTGCGTAATCTGTGTCATCTGTGGATCAACCACTTGAGCGGAATCAATCGGTCCGGATCGCCGCAATCACATCAATCCGCGTCGCCCGCCGCGCGGGATACCATCCCGCCGCCAGGCCGCTGGCCGCCGACGCGGCCACGCTCCACGCCACCGTGGCGGGCGACACGGTGAGCGGCACCTCGAGGATGCGCGCCAGCACCGACACCAGGCCCATCGCCGCCATGGTCCCGGCCGCGCCCCCCGCGATGGACATGAGGGCCGACTCGGCCAGCACCTCCCGCATGATCTGCGTCCGCGCGGCGCCCAGCGCGCGCCGCACGCCAATCTCCCGTGTGCGCTGCGTCACCGACACCAGCACCGTGTTGGTCACCACGACGATGGCGGCCAGCAACGCCATGAGCGAGATGGGGCCCGCCGCCGCGCCGATGCGCGCCGATAGGGTGGCCACGAAGCTGCGCGCCGCGTCGGGCGTGAGCACGTCGAAGTTGTCTGGCACGCCCGGGCCCAGGGCCCGGCGCGCCCGCAGCGAGGTGCGCGCGTGGTCTTCGCCGGCCTGCGGCGTGTACCCCTCCTCGGCCTTCGCGAAAATCTGCAGGCTGCGCGGCGCCCCGAACGCGCGCTCGTGGGCCAGCAGCGGCATCCACACGTTCTTGTCGAGCGAGCCGGCGCCGGAACTGCCCACCCGCTCCTGCACCCCAATCACCTCGAAGCGGCGGCCGGCCACGCGAATCGACTGGCCCACGGGGGAGCCGTGGGGAAAGAGCGCATCCACCACGTCGGCCCCAATCACGGCCACCTGGGCGCCGCTCAGGTCCTCGTCGGGACGAAGGAAGCGGCCCTCAGCGATGCTCAGGTCGCGCAGGTCGGCCAGCGTGGAGGTGGTGCCGGTCACCGACACGGCTTCGAGCTTGCGCCCGCCCGACACGACATCCGCCCGGGCCTGGGCGTGGGGAGCGTAGGCCACCTTGCCCTCGGCCCAGCGGTCGAGAAACTTGAGATCCGAGCGGCGGATGACGGGATTGCGCTGCAGTTGCTCCTGCAGCGCGCGGCGCGAGATCCGGCCAGGTGAGGCCACCTGGGCGATCAGGAACGTGTCGGAACCAAACGTTTTGGCGGTCGTGGCCCGGGCGTACAGGGCCACACCCTCGAGGGCGGTGACGACAAAGACGATGGTGGCGACGGCCACCGCGATCGCAAGGGCCCCGAGGCCCGCCCGAAGGGGGTTGCCCACGAGGGCCGCGGCCCCCTGCCGCACGGCTTCACGCAACATTCGATACCATTAGACGCCGGGTGGGGACCTGAAGACCCCACGACGCGTCTTACCCCTGGCAGACCTGAAGGTCCGCCCTACCGAGATTAAGTGACGACCGAGATCAAATGACCCGACGTTCTTTCTCCGCGCTCGTTGTCCTCCTCATCATAGTTGCTGCCGTCAGCGTCGCGCGCCGGGGCGGGTCTGACCAGACCGAGGTGGAGCTGGCCACGGTGGCCCGCACGCCGGTGCTGCAGTCGTTTGTCACCGCCTCCGGCGAAATCGTGGCCACGCGCTACGCGGACATTGGCTCGGCGTCGATGGGGCGCCTCATTTCGCTGGCGGTGAAGGAAGGCGATCGCGTGAAGGCCGGCCAGCTTCTGGCCCGCATCGATCCGGTGCAGGCGGCCAGCTCCGCCGACGCGGCGGCGGCCTCCATCCAGGCGCTCGAGGCCGACGCGCGCGGGGCGGCCAACCAGATGCGCGCCGCGCAGGCGGAGCTCGAGGCCGCCAGGGCGCGCGCGACGGAGGCGTCGAAGTCGCTGGTGCGCGCACGCGAGCTGCGCCAGGCCGGGCTCACGCCCCAGTCCGACTTCGACGCGTCGCAGGCCACCGCGGATTCGGCCGCCGCGCAGGTGGCCTCGGCCGAGGCCTCGCTGCAGCGCGCCGAGCAGGCGCGCGATTCGGCACTGCGCCGCGTGGCCCAGGGCCGCGCCGAGGGCGCCCGCGCGCGCGACACGCTGTCGAAGACCGAGATTACCGCGCCCATCGACGGCGTCATCACGCGCCTCGAGGTGGAGAAGGGCGAGATGGTGGTGATCGGCGTGCAGAACCAGCCGGGCACCATCCTGATGACCATCTCGGACCTGAGCGCCATCAACGCCGAGGTGAAGGTGGCCGAGGCCGATGTCATGCGGATCACGCTGGGCAACAGCGCGGCGGTGACCCTGGAGGCGGTGCCAGGCCAGCGCCTGGCCGGCCGCGTCGTGGAAATCGGCGCAAGCGCGCTGCCCCAGGTGGGCACCCAGGCGGCGGCCCGCGAGTTCAAGGTGAAGATTCGCGTCGACGGCGACCTCTCCGCGCTCAGGCCAGGCCTCACGTGCGACGCGGAGATCCTGGTGGCCGAGCGCCAGAACGCCATCGCCGTGCCCTTGCAGGCGGTGGTGGAGCGGCCCGATGCCGCGGCCCCGGCCGAGGCGGGGCGCGCCGCGCCCGACGTGACCGGCGTCTTCGTGGTGCGCGACGGCGTGGCCACCTTCACGCCGGTGAAGACCGGCATCATCGGCGGCCTCTCCATCGAGGTGGAGGGCGTGCCCGAGGGCGCCGAAATCGTGTCGGGGCCGTTCCAGGCGCTCCGCGAGATCCAGACCGGCAGGCGCGTGCGGGCGCGCGACGCGGCAACACGATAAGCTATGGGGCATGGCGAAGCCCGCCGTTGCCCCCACCGAATCACGAGTCACCACGGCCTGTCCCCTCGATTGCCCCGACGCCTGCACGCTCGACGTCACGCTGCGCGCGGGGCGCATCACGAAGATCGACGGCTCCACCGACAACCACATCACGCGCGGCTACATCTGCGCGAAGGTGCGCCAGTTCCATCAGCGCGTCTACGGTGACGATCGCCTGCTGCACCCGGCGATGCGCCGGGGCCCGAAGGGCTCGGGCCAGTTCCGCCGGGTCTCGTGGGATGAGGCGCTCGACGCCATCGTCGAGAAGATGCAGACGGCCCGCCGCGCGGCGCCCGAGACCATCCTGCCGCTCTGTTACGGCGGCTCGAACGGCCTCCTCACGCAGGACTACGCCGACGCCATCCTGTTCCGCCGCCTCGGCGCGTCGCGCCTGCTGAGGGCCGTCTGCGCGGCCCCGACCGGCGCCGCCAACATGGGCCTCTACGGCAAGATGGCCTCGACCAGCTACGAAGACTACCCCGCGGCCAAGCTGGTGCTGGTGTGGGGCGTCAATCCCGGCGTGTCGGGCATCCACCTGATGCCCTTCCTGAAGGAGGCCCGCGACAACGGCGCCACGGTGGTGGTGATCGACCCGCGCGCCACGAGCGTGGCGCGGCAGGCCGACCTGCACCTGGCCGTGCGGCCCGGCACCGACGTGGTGGTGGCGCTGGCCATCCATCGCCACCTGTTCGAAGAGGGGCACGCCGACGCGGCGTTCCTCGCGGCGCACACGCGCGGGGCCGAGCAGCTGCGCGAGCGGGCGAAGCCGTGGACCTTCGCGAAGGCCGCCGAGGTGAGCGGCGTGCGCGAGGCCGACCTGCGACGGCTGGCGGACCTGTACGTGGCCTCGTCGCCCGCCCTCGTCAAGTGCGGCTGGGGCCTCGAGCGCAACCGCAACGGCGGCAGCGCCGCGGCGGCCGTGCTGGCCCTGCCCGCCGTGGCCGGCAAGTTCGGCGTGCGCGGGGGCGGCTACTCCATGAGCAACTCCGCCTCGTGGGACATCGAGCGCCGCTGGCTGGGCGACGCCGAACCGGCGACGCGCACGGTGAACATGAACAAGGTCGGCCGCATCCTCACCGAGCCCGAGGGCGCGCCGGTCAACGTGCTGTTCGTCTATAACTCCAACCCGGTGGTGACGCTGCCCGACCAGCACCGTGTCATCCGCGGCCTCGAGCGCGAGGACCTCTTCACCGTGGTGTTCGACCAGGTGCTCACCGACACGGCGCTCTACGCCGACGTGGTGCTGCCCGCCACCACCTTCCTGGAGCACTACGACTTCGCCCGCGCCTACGGGCCACTCACGCTGCAACTGGGCAAGCCGGTCATCGACGCCGTCGGCGAGTCGCGCTCGAATGCCGACGTCTTCATGGACCTGGTGCGGCGGCTCGACCTCGCCGTGGACGGCGACCCCGAGGACGACCTCGAGGCGATGCTGAGCGTGCTCGGCGGCCTGCCCGAGGCGGTGGGCAACCGCCTGCGCGACACCTGGAAGGCCGACCCGCCCCACGGCGGACGGCCCGTGCAGTTCGTGGACGTGTTCCCGAAGACGCCGGATCAGAAGGTGGACCTGTTCCCGGAGGCGCTCAACGCCCAGGCGCCACAGGGCCTGTACGCGTTCCAGGCCGACCCGGCCACCGCGGCGTTTCCCCTGGCGCTGATCTCTCCCGGCAGCGATCGGACCATCAGCTCGACGCTGGGCGAACGGTCACGACCCGACGTGAAGCTGGAGATGCACCCCGATGACGCGGAGGCGCGGGGCATCGAAGACGGCGATGCCGTGCGGGTGTTCAACGACCTGGGAGAAGTGAAGGTGGATGCGCACCTGACGCACCTGGTGCGCGCGGGCACGGTGTCGATGCCCAAGGGCGTGTGGCGCCGGCACACCGCCAACCTCTACACGGCCACCGCACTGGTGCCCGATGCCCTCGCCGACCTGGGCGGGGGCGCGTGCTTCAATGACGCCAGGGTGCAGGTGGAGCGGCTTGAAAGTTAACAGTTCCACAGTGCACAGTGCAGAGTTGAAGTTGACAGCGTCAGTGCCAGTTCCAACTGGAACTTCAAACTGAAACTGGCACTGACCACTTCAACTCTGCACTGTGACCTGTGGAACTGTGAACTTTCGAACCTACGCGGTTTGTAGCTTCCCGCGTCCCCCCCGGCTCATCTGACCGCCCTTGCGGCCTGCCGAACGGGCCTCATCGGCCGACCATTCGTGCGCGGTGCCCTTGGCGTGGGCCGCGCGGCCACCCTTGCTGGCGATCTCGCGCTGCTTCTCCGGGGACATCGAGGCAAACCCTCGCCGTGCTTTGCGTGCTTCGAGCATCGGTCCTCCCTTTCCTCTCCAGGAAAATATAGCGAAGGCCGTGCCAGCTCGGCCGGATTTGCTATTGCCATAAGTGCCGGATTAACAACGACTTACAAAATTGCATCGGTGACAGATCATCCAGCCGTGCATGAAATCGCTACAGACGGGCTGGAGACAGGAGGAAATTAATACGTGGTGCGGTCAGACCTGATGGGCCGAAACACGTCGCAGCCGTCGCAGTTCCTGACGTCGAATTCGTAGCGAACCACGGGCCAGTACATCGGGTGGGCGCAGTACAGCAACTCGCCATCCACGATGGTGTGAAAACCCACGTCGTCGGGAATATCGGCGGTGCGCCGGGCATACCAGCACAGGCGATGCCGCTGTTCGGGTTCCACGGGGGGATCATAGTCGGGAACCGGGAGCCGGGAGCCGCGAGCCTGCCCCGCCGTAGCCGTGGCGAAGGCGGGATAGAATCACCCTATGAGCATGTGCGGCGGTCCTACCGGACCCGAAAACCCTGTCACCAACACCACCGGCCGGGTCGTCTTCTGCGTGAAGTTCCAGAAAGAGCTGCCGGGCCTCGACGCCCCGCCGTGGCCGGGCGAGATTGGCCAGAAGATTTTCGCCAGCGTCTCGGCGCGGGCGTGGAAGCTCTGGGAGGATCGGCAGAAGATGATCCTCAACGAGTACCGCCTGATGCCCTGGCAGAAGGAAGGCCAGGAGCTGATCCGCAAGCACATGGAAGACTTCTTCTTCGGCGAAGGATCGGCGCTGCCTCCCGACTTCGTGCCGCAGCAGAGCAAGTAGCGCCACCGGCTAGCCCTGAGCGAAGGCCCGGGCATCGGGCCTGAGTCGAAGCCCGAAGGGCGGACTATTCACGGCGCACAAGAGTCCGGGCTAGGCGCCGGATCCCACCACCGGTATCCACGGATCGATGGCGAAGCGCAGCCGCGCGTGGGCCAGGCGCACCGCAGCCTCGGCCTCGGCCGGCGTGCCGGCGCGGGCGAAGATGAAGCCCAGGTAGCTGGCGCCCTCGGGAATGGGAACCAGCCGCTGATCGAGCTTGGCTGTGATCACCACGTCGTCAACGGCAGGCACGGCCGTGGCCGCGTCCACCCCCTCCACTCCGCGATACACCCCGGCCTTCGGGATGGGAATCATCATCACCGCCGACGCCCGCAGATCGAGCGCCCAGTCGCGCACGGGCTCGCCCACGGCGTGACGCAGCAGCAGCTCTTCGAGGCTGCAGGTGCCTGGCGGGTCGCCGCTACGATCAAACCGCAGCGCCTTGGCGCAGAGTCCCCCGATGGGCCGGGCCGCCACTTCCAGCACGTACACGCCGGTGGCGTTCACGCGGCACTCGGCATGGATCGGACCGTGTGACAGCCCGATGGCCTGTGCCGCGGCCGACACGGCGCCCTCGACGGCCTGCTGCACATCGTGGCCGGCGCGCGACGGTGTCACGTAGATGGTCTCTTCGAAGAAGGGGCCCTCGAGCGGATCGGGCTTGTCGAAGATGGCCAGCGTCTGCAGGGCGCCGTGGCTCATCAGCCCCTCGACCGCAAACTCGCGGCCGGGAATGTAGGCCTCGATCTGGACCAGGCCGGCCTCGGGCTCGTGCAGACCCCGCACCTCGTCCGAGGCCAGCAGCCGCTGCAGCCGTTCGAATGAGGTCACGAAGGTCATCGGGTCGTCGGCGCGCATCACGCCGCGGCTGCCCGACAGCACCGTGGGCTTGATCACCACGGGCCACGCCAGCTGCGGCCACACGCCGGCCGCGTCTGACGTCACGGGCACTGACATCGACCACGGCACCAGCAGGTGCGCCGCGCCCAGCCGCTGCTTGAGGAGCCGCTTGTCGCGGGCGGCGGCGGCCGCCTCGGGCGAGTGCCACGGCAGCCCCAGCGCGCGGGCCACGCGCGCCGCCATCACCGTGGGCCGATCGCCCACCGCCAGCACGCCGTGCACCGGCGCCCGCGCCACCGCCGTCATCACCTCGGCCACCGACCGGTCTTCCTCGTGGAAGCGCACGGCCACCGCCCCATCGCGCCACGGGTCGTCCAGGTGCTCGCAGCGATCGGTGGCAAACACCAGGTCCACACCCAGCCGCTCCGCCGCATCACCAAACACCCGCGTCTGGTATCCAGTCGTCGTCGCGAACAGTAGAACGCGCGTCATCGCTCGTACCCCAAGCCCCAGGCCCCAAGCCCTAAGCCCTAAGCCGTCTATACCAGAGCAACCTGCTCGGCGTTGGGCTCCGCTCAACAGTACCAGGGTTCATTCAAGTAGGGGATCGATGTTCGCGGCACCGTCGGCATGGTGCCTTGGGTGCGCACGGTGCCTGGGGTGACAAGGGTGCAAATCGCGTCGAACACTTCCCGCCTGGGGCGCGTAAGGCGGGCGCCGACCAGGGCCATCACCTCGGCCTGCAGCGCGTCCACGCGCGCGTCGGGATGGCTCCAGGGGTAGGTCAGCGTCTTCTGGTCGAACCCGCCCACCAGGGCGCGCACGTCGGGCAGTTCGAGCAGCCGCGAGCGCCACGTCACGAGCAGGCGGATGCCCCACTGCACGGGCGCCACATGCTCGGCGAGGCCCACGTCTTCCACCACGTCGAGGAGGTCGCGGTAGCCGTCGAGCGTGGTCCACGGCGTGAACGCCACGAAGGTGGGCGCCAGCGCGAGTCCCGCCTCGCGGCACAGGGCGGCGGCCTCCACGAAGCCGGCGCGCGTGTGCCCTTTCTCCAGCTTCTCCAGCACGCGGTCGTCCACCGATTCCACCGCGCTCGTCACGAACAGGCAGCCGGTGCGCGCCAGCACCGGGATGATGGCGCGATGGTCCAGCAGGTGCTCTACCTTGATGGTGACGTCATACGAGAGCGACGGCCACTCGGCGTGCAGGCCCTCCACGATGCGGCGTGCGTGGGCGGGGCCGTTCAGGAAATCCGGGTCGCTGAAGGTGATGTGTTGAGCGCCCTGTTCCACTTGCGCACGGATGTCGGCCAGCACCACGTCGACCGGCACCACGCGAAACTGCCCGTCGTACACCGGGACGATTGGGCAGTGCCGGCACCGGTGCTTGCACCCGCGTGTCGCCTCGGTGGCCCCCGCCACCCGCCGCGTGCCATCGGGCATCTGCAGCGACGCATACTTCGACAGCGGCGGCAGACCGCTGCGATCGGGCTGAACGAAGGTCAGTCGTGGCATTGAACCTGTAGAACCTGTAGAACCCGCCAGATTGACCAGCTCCGCCTCCGCCTCGGGCCCCAGCACGTGCGTGACGCCGTGGGCGCGCAGCAGTTCCTCGTTGAGCGGCGCGTACAGGCCGTACGCGCACAGTGGGATGGCGGGGTTGAGCGCGCGCAGGCGATCCATCACGGGCAGGGCCAGCCGCGTGGCGGTGTGCATGGGCAGGTAGAACGCCACCATCGAAGCGCGCGCGGCCAACGCCGGGTCCAGCGGGCCACGCGACAGATCCACGGCCGTGACCTCCACCCCCGCCCGCCGCAGCCACGCCGCCGGCGACGCCAGCCCAAACGGCTGCCGCCCCAGGTCGTAGGTCGAGATCAGAAGTACCAATTCAAGACCTCAAGACCTCAAGACCTCAAGCCCTCAAGCCCGAGAGGCCTTGGTGAGCTTCCTCATCGACGGCACCATCGTGGCCAGCAGCAGGCCGGCGACGATGGCGAACAAGGCAATGGCCATGAAGAGCGTCGGCAGCGCCATCGATTCGTAGAAGCCGGCGACGCGGCCGCCGAGGAAGTTGCCCACCGAGGTGGCCAGGAACCACACGCCCATCACGAGGCCGGCAATCCGCGGCGGCGCCAGCATCGTCATGGCGCTGAGGCCCACCGGGCTGAGGGCCAGCTCGCCCACCGTGTGCAAGAGGTAAGTCATGGTGAGCCACATCGGGCTGACCAGGGCGCCCTGCTCGGCCGCCCGTGCGGGCCCAATCAGGATGGCGAAGCCGAGGCCAACAAAGACAAGGCCAAACGCAAACTTCGCGGGGCTCGAGGGCTCCTTGCCGCGCGCGGCCAGCTTCACCCAGATCCACGCGAACACCGGCGCCAGCGCGATCAGGAACAGCGAGTTGAGCGACTGGAACCAGCTGCTCGGGAACGGCAGGCCCATCACCTGGTTGCTGGTGCTGCGGTCGGCAAACAGGTTGAGCGTCGACCCCGCCTGCTCGAAGACCGACCAGAAAAGGGCTGCGGCCAGGAACAGCACCGCGATCACGTAGAGGCGCTTGCGCTCATCGGCCGTCCAGCCGCCGCTCAGGAACAGCCACCCGAAGAACCCGGCGGTGACCACGAGCAGGAACACGCCGCCCGCGTCGGCCACCTGTCCCGCGGTGATCGGGAGGAGCCCCGTGAAGCCACCGATGCCCACCACCAGCACGAGCAGGGCCAGCGAGCCGCCCCACAGTTGCGCCTGCCTCCGCAGGGCCGCGGCGGCCTCGGGCGAAGCGGCCGGTGCGGGATTGAGGCCCGCGTCGCCGAGGTGCCGGCTGCCGAGCACGTACTGCACGACTCCCAGCGCCATGCCCACGCCCGCGGCGCCGAAACCCAGGTGCCAGTAGATCTGCTGTCCCAGGTATCCGCACACCAGCGGCGCGATGAACGCGCCCAGGTTGATGCCCATGTAGAAGATGGAGAAGCCCGCGTCGCGCCGCGTGTCTTCGGCGGTGTAGAGCTGTCCCACGATCACGCTCACGTTGCCCTTGAGCAGCCCTGTGCCGATCACGATCAGGAACAGGCCCAGGTAGAACGTAGCCAGCATGGGCACCGCCATGCTGAAATGCCCCAGGGCAATGAGGATGCCGCCGTAGAGCACGGCCCGACGCGGCCCGATGAAGCGGTCGGCCACCCACCCGCCCGGCAGGCACGCCATGTACACCATCGAGGTATAGAGGCCGTAGATGGCCCCGCCCTGCGCGGCGTCAAACCCGAGGCCGCCGGCCGCCACCGGTGCGGTCATGTACAGCAACAGGAGCGCGCGCATCCCGTAGTAGCTGAACCGCTCCCACATCTCGGTGAAGAAGAGCGTGGAGAGGCCGCGGGGATGGCCGAAGAAGGCGCGATCGGTGGCTGCTGAGGTCGTGGCCATAGGCGACCCGTATTGTATCCTCCGAGTGGCATGGCGCTGGACGACTACCGGAAGACACGGGACTTCACCAGGTCTCCCGAGCCCCAGGGCACGGCCCCGGCCCGGAAGAAGGCCGGCGCCGACTTCGCCGAGATCCTGTCGGAGGGCACGCCCGATCTCTGGACATGCAACCCGCCGGCGAAGACGGGCGACACGGGCAAGATGTTCCAGGCCATCATCGCAAGGGCGCTGGAAATGAAGGCCTCAAAGGCAACCACGAAGGGCGCGAAGGACACGAAGAGCACGACGCTAAAGTCCAAGAGGCCAAAGCCCAAGGCCTAGGCCACAGATGAAACACTGATATGGGAATTTTGTCTGTGTTTTATCTGTGGCCTGTTTTATCTGTGTCTTATCTGTGGCCCGGGAGATTAGCACGCGATCGCGTAACAGTCGCGCCGGGGGTTTGCGGCCGCGAAGTGGTTCTTTGTGGCCGTGTCGATGACCACGCCAGAAGCGTCGTCCCTACCCCCGGAGGGGAGGGACTTCAGTCCCGCCCGACCGTGTCGCGGACTCGTTCCACGTAGCTGTCGCCGGTGATCATCCGCACCACCTGGCCGTTTTCCTCGACGAAGCGCACGATCTCGCCCACGACGCCGCCGCCGACCGGGGCCGTGTAGCGGAACCTGCCGTCGCCCAACGGCTCGAGATCGATCGGGTTGTCAAGCGTCGCGGCCTCGGGGTTGATGATGACCAGCTTCTCGTGCAGCTCGACGACGTGCGAGTCGCTGCCGCGGCCCCGATAGAGGCCCGCGAAGCGCGACCAGGCCGGGTCCCATTTCACCTTCTCCGGCGCCATGGCGGTGGCCTTGGCCACGGCGTCGCCCACGGTGTTCATCAACTGGGTGGCGATGCCGCTGGCGTTGGCATCCTGGGCGTTGGTGAGCACGATCACGCCGACCTTGGCGCTGAGGTCGACGAGCGTATGCGTGATGTAGCCCGGGTAGCCGCCACCGTGGCCCACGTAGATCCGGTCGCGGTTCCTGGTGACGGCAAAGCCGACGGCGTTGCCCCGCGTCCAGTTGTTCTCCATCACGCGCACGCGGTGCATCTCGCGCAGGCTGGCGGTGCCGAGGATGCGATCGCCGCCGGCGGACCCGCCAGCGAACTGCGCTGAGACGAACCTCGCCATGTCGTCGACGGTCGACGTGATGCCGGTAGCGGCCGCCATGCCGCGTGCGTCGACGAAGGGGAAGACCGACCGCGTTCCGTCTGGCAGGCGGCGGCTGTAGCCGGCGGCCAGGCCAGGCACGTTCTGGTCCACGCTCGAGTTCGCCATCCCCAGCGGCTGAAAGATGTGGCGCGTGACGTAGTCGTCCCAGGCGAGGCCGCTCACCTGCTCCACCACGAGTCCCGCCAGCGTGTAGGCCAGGTTCGAGTACTTCCAGCGGGTCTCGGGCGAGAACGCCGCCTGGCGCTTCGGCACGAGCGCCTTGAGCTCGTCGCGCGTCGGGAAGTTGAAGCTGGTCCAGTGATCGCCCGCCTCGCGCGGCAGGCCGGAGCTGTGCGTGAGCAGTTCCTCGATGGTGATCGGCGGGTCGTCTGGGCCGGCCGGCTGTACCGTGAACCACGACAGGTGCCTCGCCACCGGATCGTCGAGGTGGAGCCTGCCCTGCTCGCGCAGTTGCATGATGGCGGTCGCCGTGAACAGCTTGCTGTGCGACGCCATGCGGAACCGGGTCTGCGGCGTCATCGGTTCCCTGGAGGCGATGTTGGCAAGGCCGAAGCCCCGTGCCCACACGAGCCGCTCCCCGGCGACCACGCCGACGGCCATGCCCGGATATTCGTGGAAGCGCAGCTGTCCTTCCACCCACGCGGTAAACAGCCGCTCAGCACCGAGCACGCCGGGGTCGGCGGCAGGGTCCTTCGCGGCGGGCGCCTGCGTCAGGCCCGGCGCCGTCGACAGCAGCACCAGCAGGGCAACCGCGCCGATTGGCCGGAGTCGTCTCACCATGCGTCCTCCACCGGCGCCACGTCAGGAACGTCGCCAGCGCCGCCGGCGAGACGATAGCACAGTGCGGCCGCCGGGGTCGCACGCACTCACGAGGCCGGCTTCTCTCACATGCCCATCGTCGCCGCGAGCAGCACGACGAACCTCGCGGTGCGCATCATCTGCGGGATGTCGGCCCACTCGTCGGCAAATCCGCGCTGGCCGCCTCGCTCGCCGCCGATGCCGATGGCGGGGGCGCCCCGGCCGAGCGGCACGTTGAGGTTGGCCGAGCCCGCGTTGCCGAGCCGCGGCTCGTAGCCAAGGTGTCTCGAGACGGCCTCGGCCGTGGTCACGAGCGCCGAGTCGCGGAAGCCCGGAATCTGGCCGCCCGGCGTCAACTGGAACGGTTCCATGGCAAAGGCGATGGTCGTCTCGCGCGTGACGTCCGCCAGGATGCGGCGGACCTCGGCCTCCACATCCTCGACGCGCGCACCCGCCAGCGAGCGGACGTCCAGTGAGAACCACCCCGTCGCGGGCTTGTGATTGAACACCGCCCCGCTCTGCAGCATCGCCACGTTGACGACCACCCGGTCGTCCTTGAAGCGCCCGGGATGAGGCAGTTGCAGGATGCGGTCGACGGCGCGCCCGATCCCCTGGTTGACGTTCGGCACGCCGCCATTCAGCGAATGGCCGGGCGGTCCGGACGCCACGATCTTCCACCAGTGAATCGTGATGGCCCCGTAGGTGATGCTGTGCCCGTCGCCCAGCACGTCCACGAAGGCCAGCGCGCGGTCCTTCCACTCGGCAAAGAGCGCCTGCATGCCCTTGAGGCCCGTTTCTTCCTGTGCGACGGCCGCGAACACGAGATCGTGCTCGGGCGTCAGCCCGCTGCGGATGAGGGCGTCGGCGGCCGCCACCAGCGCCGCGGTGGTGGTCGAGGTGTTGGTGCCGGGCCCCACCACCCGGTCGCCCGCGATGGCCGGCTTACGCGCCGCGGCCTTCTGGTGCTCGGCCACCGTGGCCAGGTCGTCGAGCGTCGACACGAACACCAGTGCCTTGCCGGAACGCCCGCGGATTCGGCCGACGACATTGGGGGCGGCGTCGACGGTCACATCGGCGAGGCCGATGCGCCGCATCTCATCCGCCACCGCGCGGGCGCGGTCGTGCTCCTGGCCAGACGGCGAGACGATAGCGCCGATCTCGGCGAGCCATGTAGCGGTCGCGTCTCGCCGCGCGTCCACCTCCGCCAGCGCGGAGGCCACCGCCGAATCCGCCAGCGCCCGGTCCAGCGGCCGCTGTGCCGTTGCGGGTTGAGCCGACAGCAGACCCGCCACCGCCAGCGCCGACACGATCCTGGATGTCATCGTGCGATTCTACCGGACCTCGGCCAGCACGACCGGCCGCCGATCGACGCCGCCCTTCTCCGAGCGCAGCACCACGGTGGCCTTCGTCCCGGGTGGGGCCGTCACGCGCCACTCCGCGCGGTAGAGACTCTCGTGCGGGCCGCCGCGATTGCCTCGGAGGAACGGGAACTGCACGGCGCGCGGCGCAGCGGTCCCGGCACCGCCGGCCAGCTCGAGCGACGAGATCACCGGCGCGGCCAGCTGCGCCAAACGGGCCTGCTCGGTCGACGTGTCGAGATAGCCATCGTTCACGATCGTGGCCGTCACGCGCCACGCGCCGCCATCCGCCGGCGCCACCTGCACGTCGCGAATCTTCACCTGCGGCGTCAGCAGCGCCCGTACAACCGCGAAGCGCGCCTGGTCGACCGCCACCCGCTCGAAGTACGGACCCGGCGGCGGATTGCGCGGGAAGTAGCGCGTGAATCCGCCAAGCTCGACGCGGCCGAGCGTCGGGTGACCGAAGGTGCGCCAGTTCACGAAACCCTCGCCGCCCAGGTCAGGGTGCCCCTTGCGCGCGTCGAGCCACCGGAGCACCGCCGCCTGCACGTCGGGCCGGTTGTAGCGTCCGGGGATGGCGAAGAGCGGCTTGTCGCGCGGGACGTCGTCCCATCCCGCCTCGTTCAGGAACGGCTCCATGGTCCAGAGCTCGGTCGTCGCGGCGAAGAGGCCGGCATGGACGTACGCCCAGTCGATGAAGACTCCATGGCGAACGCCCGGCTGCTCGTCGGGCGGCAGCCCGGGCTGGATGTCGGTGAAGTCGTTGTAGACCGAGGCGGCCGGGTAGCCGGTGATGGCGGCGCCCTTCGCCAGCACCGCCTGGTAGTCGTGCAGGTCCTGGACCGGGAAGCCGGTGTCCGGCCGGGCGGCGTACGGCCGCAGGTGCACGCCGCTCGTCGTGTGGAACGACTCGACCATCGAGATGTGGGGCCGGCCCAGGATGAACTCCACGAGGCGGCGGCTGTTCGGCTCCTGGAGCGGATAATCGCCCTCCCCGCGGAACCGGCCGTCGTCCGAGGCCCAGAAGGCCGGGTAGTTGCGGTTCGAGATGAACTGGGTGTGCGGGGGATCCTCGTTGAGGCGCCCGTCGCCGTCGTTGTCGAGGCCCTCCTCCAGCACGCGGTAGAACGGCCCGGCGGTGTCGGCCGGCCTGCGCCGCATCAGGACGCGCGCATCGCGCCCGTAGGGCGTCCAGTCGCCGCCGGGGTCTGGCACGCGCATCTGCAGGATCTGGCCGTCGCCGTCCACGTCCTCGGGGCCGTCCTCGCCCTTGCGGCCGTCGCCATCCGCGTCGCGCTGCCCGGGCGCCCGCGCCGGATCCCAGTCGACGCGCCCGGTCATGTAGGCTTCGGCGCCGTCCGGGTTCGCGCGCTGGACGATGTAGATGACGCGCGTGTCGATGAGCCGGGTGATCTCCGCATCGGTGCCGTAGCGCGAGAGCAGGTAGTGGGCCAGGTGCAACGTGACCTCGCCTCCCATCACCTCGGTGGCGTGCTGGTTGCCGTCGAAGTAGACGGCCGGCTTCTCGGCCGCCGGGCCGGTGTCCTGGTTGCCGATCTCCAGCACCCACATTTCGCGGTCGCCGGCGGCGCCGCGGCCGAGCGAGGAGAGGCGGGCGAGACGCGGGTAGCGTGCCGCCAGCCCCTGGAGCAGGGCCGTGGACTCGGCGTACGAGTGGTAGCGGAAGGCGTAAGGCGCCTCGGGGCGCTGTGCCGCGGAGATCGTCGTGGCCAGCGCCAGGGCGCCGGCAACCACCAGGCGTGCGTATGTCATCGCGCCGCCAGTCTCCCCCAGCCGGGAGGGATGTGCAAGCGCGGCCAGATCGGCGACTGGGCGCTCGCACGCCCGGAGAACAGCCCGCAGCGTGATCAACAGGCTGTTGGACGGGGGCAGGCCACGACCTGATACGGTCCCAGCCGTTCCCCGATCAGGGTCGTGGCCTACTTCCGATAGTCCAGGGCGGGCTTCCGGTCGCCCAGCCGCGTCGAGTACTTGAAGTTCGGCCCGCGGCGCGTGTCGAATTCCTCCCGGGCCTTCACGATGTGGGCCGGGTCGGTGAACAGGTCGATGGCGGTCAGCGTCATGCTCTTGGCCGCCACCACCATCCCCTTCACGCCGATGGACGTGCCGCCAGCGGCCACGGCCTGCCAGCTGTGGGCGGGCGTGCCCGGCACCCACGTCGCCGAGGTCACCTGCACCGTGGGAATGCGCCAGCTCACGTCGCCCAGGTCGGTGGACGCGCCGCCCACGCCGGGCTCCGGCGTGAACACGGTGTTGGCGCTGTCGATGGGCGGCAGCTCGCCGTCGAGGGTCTTGCGGAGTGCCTCGGCGAACTGGCGCTCCGCGGGCGTGTACTCGTAGCCGCCCACGAGCTGCAGGTTCTTCTGCATCAGGCTCACCAGGTAGCTGTTGGGCAGCACGTTCCACACGGCGCCCGTCGTGTCGAGTTCCACCGTGGTGTCGGTGCCGAGTGCCGCGCCCTTGGCGGCGTTGTTGATGCGCTCCCAGATGCCGTCGAGCACCCGCATGTCGTTGTGGCGCGCGTAGTAGTAGACCTCGGCGAAGTCGGGCACCACGTTGGGCGCCTTGCCGCCGTTGGTGATCACGTAATGGATGCGGGCATCGGAGGGCACGTGCTCGCGCATCAGGTTCACCATGGCGTTCATGGCTTCCACGCCGTCGAGCGCCGACCGGCCCCGGTGGGGCGCCGCCGAGGCATGCGCCGACACACCGCGGAACTTGAACTTGCCCGTCACGTTGGCGAGGCTGCTCGACGCGCTCGATGCGTTGCGATCGCCCGGATGCATCGTCACCACCGCGTCAACGTCGTCGAAGAGGCCCGCGCGCAACATGTAGACCTTGCCCGCGCCGCCCTCTTCCGCGGGCGTGCCGTAGAAGCGGATGGTGCCGCCGCGCTTGTTGGCCGACAGCCAGTCCTTCACCGCGATGGCCGCCGCCGTGGAGGCCGTGCCGAACAGGTGATGGCCGCACCCGTGGCCCGGGCCCTCGGCGACCAGCGGATTGCGGTCAGGCAAGGCGGCCTGCGACAGCCCCGGCAGCGCGTCGAACTCACCGACAATGCCGATCACCGGCTTGCCAGAGCCCCAGGTGGCGGTGAAGGCCGTGGGAATCTCGGCCACCCCCACCGTGACGATGAAGCCGGCGCCCTTCAACTGCTCCTGCAGCAGCGCGCTGCTCTTGGCCTCCTGGTAGCCCACTTCGGCGAACGACCAGATCTGCATGGCCACATCGCCATAGGCGCCCGCCTTCGCGTCGATGGACGCGAGCACGGCATTGCGATCCATCGTTTGCGCCCGGCCGATCTGCGTGGCCGCAAGCGCCAACGTCGCCACGACCGCCAGACCGACGCACCCCTGCACCCTTGCACCCCTGCACCCCTGCACCCTTGCACCCCTGCACCCCTGCACCCTCGCACCTTCGCACCCTGGCACCTGTAGTGTCATGACAAGAGTCTCCTGCTCAAGACCGACCACACCGCGTACGACAACCGGCGCCGATCGTGGCGTGCGATGTCGGATTGCCAGAAATTCCCGGTGACCAGCTCGCAGCCGTCGGGCAGTGTCCCCATGGCCAGCGGGTGCTTGTGCTCGGCGCCATACCGCGCCAGGACATCGTCTGAGGGCGGACGGTCGTTGGCGATCACCACGTCGACCTTGCGCCCGATGGTGCGGCTCACCCACGCCACTTCGTCCGCGGCGGTGAAGCCCTGCATCCCGCGGCCCTCGGTGAGCAGGTTGGCCACCAGCACGATGGGGCCGCGCACGCCGGCCAGGGCGTCGGCCACGCCGTTGACCAGGAGCGTCGGCGTGAGGCTGGTGAAGAAGCTCCCGGGGCCGATGATCACCGCGTCGAAGCCCGCAATGGCGCGCTCGACGGCCGGATGAATCTGGGCGGGCGGTTCCAGCCACACGCGCCTCACATGGTGGCCGCGGGCGTGACCCTCGTCCACCTCCACCTCGCCGCGGGTGACGGCGCCGTCGGCGTACTCCGCGCACAACGTGGCGCGTTCCACGCTCACGGGCCACACGCGGCCGTGGCAGCCGAGCAGCGCCCGCAAGCCGTCAACCGCGGCCAGGAAGTCGCCGCTGTACTGCTCCATCATCGACAGCAGGAGGTTGCCGCCGGTGTGGCCGCCGAGCCGCGCGTGCTCGAGCGTGGGGAGGCGCGCCAGCAGTACGCGGCGGGCCTCGCCTTCGTTGCGCGAGAGCGCGAGCGCACAGCGCAGCACGTCGCCCGGCGGCAGCACGCCCAGCTCGTCGCGCAACTGGCCCGAGCTGCCCCCCGAATCGAACATCGTCACCACGGCGTGCAGTCGGAGCCAGGGATTGCGCTTGAGGCCGCCCAGCAGGCTGGGCAGGCCGGTGCCGCCGCCGAAACATCCCAGGTTGATCTCGCGAAGCCGCACGGACGTATTCTAAGTTATGCACACCGCGCACGACGGATCTCTCGCTGGTGTCCTCCACGACCTGAAGCAGATTTTCGACGAACGGCTTGCCGCCGTGGTGGCCTACGACCGGCACGCGCCGGGGCCGGCCGCCAGCCTGGCGCTGGTGGAGTCGCTCACCGCCGACGACCTGGTGGCGTGCGCCGCGCGCGCCCAGGCCTGGCACAGGGCCGGCGCGGGCACCCCGCTGCTGCTCTCGCGGGCCGAGTTTGCCCGGTCGCTCGACGCTTTCCCCGTCGAGTACGGCGACATCATCGACGCGCACACCGTGCTGGTCGGCGACGACCCGTTCGCCGGGCTCGCCATCAGGGCCGACGACCTGCGCCGCGCCTGCGAGGTGCAGGCGAAGAGCCACCTGCTCCACCTGCGCGAGAACTTCGTGGAGTGCGGCGGCCGGCCCGCCGACGTACGGGCGCTCGTGGCCGATTCGGCCCCGGCGCTGGCGGCGCTGCTGCGCCGGCTGGCCCGGCTTGATGGTGTGGCGGCCGGCACGCCCGCGGAGCTCGGCGGATATGCCGCCTCGCGGTGCGGCCTCGACCCGCGCGTGGTGGGTGACGTGCTGGCGCTCGCCGCGGACGCCGACACCGGCGCGGTGGATGCGGCGCGCCTGTTTCCCGAGTACCTCGCCGCCGTTGAGCGGCTCTCGCAGTTCGTGGACGCCTGGAAGGCCGCATGAGACGCCTCGCGCTGATCGCCGCCGTCGGTCTGCACCTGGCCGTGGCTGCCGCATGGGCGCAGCCCGCGCCGCCGCAGCTCACCGCCCCGGTGAACGACTTTGCCGGGGTCATCGATGGGGAGTCGGCGCGGCAACTTGACGATCTCATCCGGCGGCTGCAGGCCGCCAGCGGCGACGTGATCGTGGTGGCCACGGTGCGCACGTTCCAGCCGTGGGCCGACGTCAAGTCGTACGCCGTCAAGATGTTCGAGAACAGCGGCAAGGGCATCGGCGCCAAGGGCGACAACGGCGCGCTGGTGGTGCTGGCGGTGGACGACCGCGAGGTGTGGATAGAAGTGGGCTACGGCCTCGAGGGCTTCGTCACTGACGGCTTTGCCGGCGAGGTGAGCCGCGACACGATGGTCCCCTTCTTCCGGCGCGGCGAGTACGGCCAGGGGTTGCTGGCCGGCGTCACCCGGGTGGCGGGCCGCATCGCCGAGGGCCGCGGCATCGACCTGGCGCTGGCGCCGGTGCGCCCGGCGGAGCGGCGAAAGAACACCGGCATCCCGTTTGGGTTCTGGATCGTCCTGGCCGTCATCCTCCTGAACCTCCTGGGCGGAGGGCGGTCGCGCCGGCGGCGCGGAGCGTGGGCCAGCGGCGTGGGCGCCTTCGGCGCCGGATCGGCGTGGTCGCACCGTGGCGGCGGCTGGGGGTCTGGTGGGTTCGGCGGCGGAGGCTTTGGCGGCGGCTTCGGCGGGTTCGGGGGCGGCCGCTCCGGCGGCGGCGGCGGCGGTGGATCGTGGTAGAAAGGGAGACTATGAAGACTGTCACTCGTCTGTTGGTGGTTGTGGCGTTGGTCGGAGCAGCGATCGCCACGTCCGGCTGCTCGTACAACACCTTCGTAAGCCAGGAGGAGGGCATCAGGACGCAGTGGGCGCAGGTGGAAAACCAGCTGCAGCGCAGGAACGACCTCATTCCCAACCTCGTGGAGTCCACCAAGGGCTTCGCCCAGCAGGAGCGCGACGTCTTCCAATCCATTGCGGACTCGCGCGCCAAGCTGGCCGGCGCGGCCACTCCTGAAGCCAAGATGGCGGCCGCCAACGAGCAGTCGTCGGCCCTCGCCCGGCTGCTGGTGGTGGTGGAGGCCTATCCCCTCCTCAAGTCGGACGCCACCTTTGCCCGGCTGATGGACGAACTGGCCGGTACCGAAAACCGCATCGCCGTGGAGCGTATGCGTTACAACGAGGCCGTCCAGGCCTACAACACCAACCGCCGGCAGTTCCCCAGCAACATCACGGCGGGCATCTTCCGGTTCAAGGAATACCAGCTGTTCCAGGTCCCCGAGGCCGCCAAGGTGGCGCCGAAGGTGGATTTTTCCCGCCCGCCCTCCTAGGAAAAAGGGGACAGTCCCCTTTTTCCAACCCTGGCGGCCCCGGCCGCATCCAATCAGATGCCGGTGGATGACGTCGTCCTTGCCACTCAAGGGGATACGGCGGCTTTCGAACGGGTCTACCGCGCGCATCTGCCCCGGGTGTTCAGCCTGGCCCGGCGGATGGCAGGACCCGACGCAGCCGACGAGCTGACGCAGGACGTCTTTGTCCGCGCGTGGCAGAAGCTCGCCCTGTTTCGGGGCGAGTCATCCTTCGCCACGTGGCTGCACCGGCTGGCGGTGAACGTGATCATCGAGCGCTTCCGCACGCTGGGCACGGCACGAGGCCGCTTCCTGGCCGACGGCGAGGCGGTGCTGGAGACGGCGCCGGCCGTCAGCACGAAGCACTACGACCTGGGGATGGACCTGCAGGTGGCCATCGACCGGCTGCCCGAGGGCGCACGAACGGTGTTCGTGCTCCACGACGTGGAAGGCTACCGGCACGAGGAGGTTGGCGAGATGCTCGGCATCGCGCCGGGGACCTCGAAGTCGCAGTTGCACCGCGCGCGGCAGATGCTGCGCGCGTCGCTGAACAGGAAGGTGGAGGGGCGGGACTTTAGTCCCGCCCAAGGCGAATTATGACCGAGAGACGCTTCGGCGAAACCGACCACGAGCCGCTGGCGCCAGACGACATCCTGGCAGAGGCCCTCGGCCGCCTGCCCGGACACGAGCCGGCGCGGGACCTGTGGCCGGGCGTGGCCTCGAGAATCGACCGCCGGGGCGCGGCGAGCCGGCCCTCGTTCACGTGGACGCAGCTGGCCGCGGCGGCATCTCTGCTCATCGCCGTGTCGTCCGGGCTCACCTGGCTCGCGGCCCGGCCGCCCGCGGCGCCGTCGGCGAACGAGCCGGTGGTGCTGGCCGAAAGCGAGGTCACGGGCACCACGGTGGGCCAGGCGCAGTTGGCCAACTTCGCCGACGACCAGTTCAACGCGGCGGTGACCGACCTCGAGCAGATCCTGCGCAGCGATCGCGACCGCCTCGACCCGCGCACCGTGATGGTGATCGAGCGCAACCTGCAGACCATTGACGCCGCCATTGCCGAGGCCCGCCGGGCGCTCGACAACGACCCCGCCAACCCGTACCTCAACTCCCATCTCGCTGACGCGCGGCGCCGCAAGCTCGACCTGCTCCGGCGCGCCACCGAGCTGGCTTCGACCGAAGGAAACTGACCGATGATTCGACTAACCTTTTTTGGCGTCCTCGTGGCCCTCGCGGCCATGCCCGCGGGCGCGATGGCCCAGGCCAACGACGCCCAGCAGCCCCCCATCCAGGCCCGGCCGGGCGGCCCCGAAACCGCGCCCAAGACCGACCAGACCGTCGATGCGGCCAAGGGCACGCGCCTGGTGCTCAGCAACAACGCCGGCGAGGTGGTGGTGCGCACGTGGGATCGCGACCAGGTGCGGGTGGAAGCCACGCACGGCGCGCGTGAAAGCGTGGACGTGCAGACCACCGACATGACGCTGCGCATCCGCGCGCGGTCGCAGCGCGGCCCCGCGGGCCTCGTGGATTACCGCGTGACCGTGCCCAAGTGGATGCCCGTCAACCTGTCGGGCACCTACCTGGAGGCGTCCATCGAAGGCACCACCGCCGAAGTGACCGTGGAAACCGTGCACGGCAACGCCCGCGTCACAGGCGGGTCGGGCGCCGTGTCGGTGCGCTCGGTTGAAGGCATCATCACGGTGGACAAGGCCAGCGGCCGCGTGCAGGCCACCACGGTCAACGAGGGCATCCGCATCACCAACGTGACCGGCGAGATCACCGCCGACACCACCAACGGCGACATCGTCATCGAGAACGCCCAGTCGTCCAACCTCGAGGCGTCCACGGTGAACGGCGACGTCACCTTCAACGGCACGATTCGGGACAACGGCGTGTATCGTCTCACCACCCACGGCGGCGACATCCGCGTGGGCCTGGGCGGCGCGGCCAGCGCCACGGTGTTCGTGCGCACGTTCCAGGGCGACTTCGCCGCCGACTTTCCCATCCAGCTGCCCGAGGGGCAGTCGATGCGCGAGGGCAGCAAGCGCTTCAACTTCACGCTGGGCGGCGGCAGCGCCCGCATCGAGCTGCAGTCGTTCAACGGCGACATCGTCCTGGCGCGCAAGACCGTGACCAGCAAGGAAGACGAACGGCGCCGCCGCCGCGAGGGTGGCCGCACGCCGGGCGTCGCCCCTGCACCTCCTGCACCTCCTGCACCTCTTGCACCCCCTGCACCCGCCCCGAGGTCCAGGCCACCGGCATGGGAGCCGCAGGGCTAGCCGCTAGAATGGGCGCATGCCCATCGTCGATGCGCTCCTTCCCGAGTTCGATCGTGAAATGGGACTGACCCGCCGGGTGCTCGAACGAGTGCCCGACGGGCAGTTCGCCTGGCAACCCCACCCCACCAGCATGACCCTCGGCCGGCTGGCCGAGCACCTCGCGGAGCTGGCCCACTGGACGGCCGTCACCCTCAACCAGGCCTCCATCGACATGGCCGCGGGCCGGCCCGAGGGCTACGAGTCGCCCGCCACCACCGCCGCAGCGCTCGCCATGTTCGATGCCGGCGCCGCATCGGGCCGCGCGGCCCTGGTGGGCAAGACCGCCGCCGAGCTGCAGGCGCCGTGGACGCTGCTGGCCGGCGGCAAGGAGGTGTTCACCATGCCCAAGGCCGGGGTGATGCGCGCGTTCGTGCTCAACCACCTGGTGCACCACCGAGGCCAGATGACGGTGTACCTGCGCATGCTGGGCGTGCCGGTCCCTTCCCTCTACGGCCCGTCCGGCGATGAGCGCATGTAGGGCTGTTCCTCGGAGGGGCGGGACTTCAGTCCCGCCCTGACATACAATCCCGACCGGAGGCTTCCTCATGATCGGCTCAGTATCCCGTCGCGACTTCGCCCGCCTGTTCGCCGTCGGTGGCTCCGCGGCACTCTTTGCCGACACGGCCTGGGCGCGGAACGCACCTGCGCCGCAGGCGTTCAACCCCGCGGCGGCGGGCACCGGCGAGTCGTTCTGGACGGCGGTGCGCGCGCAGTTCGTGATGCCGCCCGACCTGGGCGTGCTGAACGCCGCCAACCTCTGCCCCGCGTCGAGGCCCGTGCTCGAGGCCCTGATGCGCGAGACCAACAGCGTGGACCGCGACCCGTCGGGCCAGAACCGCGCGCGGCTGTCGGGCGAAAAGGAAAACACCCGCAAGGCCCTGGCCGCGTTCCTCCGTGTCACGCCCGAAGAGATCGTAATCACGCGCAACACGAGCGAGGCCAACAACATGGTCTCGAGCGGGCTCACGCTGAAGGCCGGCGACGAGGTGATCGTGCACTCCGACAACCACCCGAGCAACCTCACGGCGTGGCAGCAGAAGGCCAAGCGCTTCGGCTTCTCGGTGGTCACCATCGAGCAGAAGAACCCGCACCCGGGGATGGAGTATTACGTCGAGGCCTACACGAAGGCCATCACGCCGCGGACGAAGGTGGTGACGGTCACGCACCTGTCGAGCACGGTGGGCGACCTGTTCCCGGTGAAGGAGATCTGCCGTATCGCGCGCGAGCGCGGCATCCTGAGCCTGGTGGACGGCGCGCAGTCGTTCGGGCTGCTCGACGTGGACCTGGCCGACATCTCACCCGACTTCTACACGGGCAGCGCCCACAAGTGGCCCTGCGGTGCGCGCGAGTGCGGCGTGCTCTTCATCAACCAGCGCTCGCACGACAAGATCTGGCCGTCGATTTACAGCGCCTACCCGGGGGCGGTGGGCATCTCGAAGACGTTCGAGAGCTTCGGGCAGCGAGACGAGGCCACGATGATCGCCTTCCGCGAGGCGCTGCAGTTCCAGACCGCGGTGGGCCGCGCGGCCATCGAGCAGCGCTCGCGCGCGCTGGCGCACCAGGTCATCGCCGGGTTGTCGAAGCTGCCCGGCGTGAAGGTGTGGACCTCGCCCAACCCGGCACTCAATGCCGCCGTCGTGTCGTTCCTGCCCGGCACGCTCAACCCACAGAGGCTCGGCCAAGTGTTGTACGAGAAGGACAAGATTGGCCTCGCCGGCCGCGGCATGGGCGATCGCGGCGGCCTGCGCGCCTCCCCGCACTTCTACAACACCCCCGAGGAAGCCGACCGGCTGGTGAGCGCCGTGGCGCGGTATCTGAAGACCGGAATCTGAACCACGAAGACACGGAGGCCACGAAGGAACACGAAGCATCCTGATCAAATGCCTACGTGACCTCCTTCGTGTTCTTCGTGCCTTCGTGGTTGCTTTGTTCTTACTGTTGCGGCGTGGGCCGCACCATCGGGTACTTGATCCCGAGCTGGTCGAGATACGTCGGGAACTTCGACGGGTCGTAGTAGTACTTCTTCATTTCCTCGCGGTACTTGCCGAGGATGTCGGCGTTGAGGTGAATCGCCGGCGGGTCGTCCTTGGTGATGAACGGGACGTACTTCCGGTCCTTGGTCTGGACGTCGCGGAAGTAGTCCCACGCGCCCTTCACCAGCTCGGGACGCGTGAGCAGGTCGAGCACCGTCATCGCCTGCACCTTGGCGCCGGCCACCACGCCCTTGTGGGCGATGGGCGTGGCGCTGGCGATGGCGCTCGACCAGTTGTGGCCGGGCAGGCCCGGGATGTTGGCCGGGTAGCGCAGCGTCACGGTGGGCACGGTCCACGAGACGTCGCCGATGTCGTCGGACCCTCCGCCGTAATTGTCCTCGTTGCGCACCGGGCCGCCGAGCTCGCCGAGCTTGGTGGGCATGCCCTCCACGCGGGCGTTCCCCAGTTCTTTCTGCAGGGCCTTGGCCAGCGTCTGGTCGGCCTCGCTCCACTGCGGCAGGCCCACGGCCTTGATGTTCTCGTACACCGTCTCGGCCACCACCTTGTTCATGTGCTGCGGATAGGCCGCCCCCAGGATGCGGGAGGTCACTTTCGTCCCGGTCATCAGCGCCGCCCCCTCCGCAATCTTGTTGCCGATGTCCCACATCTCCTGGATGTGGTCGCGGTCGTTCTCGCGGAAGTAATACCAGACGCTGGCGTTGCGGGGCACCACGTTGGGCTGGTCGCCGCCGTTGGTCACCACGTAGTGCGACCGCTGTGACAGCCGCAGGTGCTCGCGCCGGTAGTTCCAGGCGACGTTCATCAGCTCCACGGCATCGAGCGCCGACCGGCCGCGCCATGGCGCGCCGGCGCTGTGCGCCGTCTCGCCCTCGAAGGTGTACTCCACCGACACCATGCCGTTGCCGCCGCCGTCGCCCCACGACACGCCCAGGTTGTTGCCCACGTGGGTGAAGATCGTCACGTCCACGTCCTTGAACACGCCGTCGCGGACGTACCAGGCCTTCGACGCCAGCTGCTCCTCGGCCACGCCCGGCCACAGCATCAGCGTGCCGGGCAGCTTGTCGCGTTCCATGATCCGCTTCACGGCCAGGGCGGCGACGATGTTCAGGGGCATGCCGGTGTTGTGCCCTTCGCCGTGGCCCGGCGCGCCGGCGATGATGGGATCGGGGTACGCCACGCCCGGCTTCTGCGAGGCCTGCGGGATGCCGTCGATGTCGGAGCCCAGGGCAATCACGGGCTTGCCGCTGCCCCACGTGGCCACCCACGCCGTGGGGATGCCCGACACCCCTCGCTGTACCTTGAAGCCGTACTTCTCGAGCATGCCGGTGAGGTACTTGGACGTCTCCACTTCCTGGAAGCCGAGCTCGCCGAAGCTGAACACCGAATCGACCATCTCCTGGGCCAGCTTGGCCATTTCGTCAACGCCCTTGGCGGCGTCGGCCTTGTAGGCGGCCAGCCTGGCATCGCCCTGGGCGAATGCCGGGCCGGCGGCGAGCGCCAACCACACACCTGCGATCACTGCCATCCGTGCACGAATCATTGAATCCTCCCCGGGGTGGTAGATTGTATTACGGCTCTGGGCTCTGGGCTTGGGGCTTGGGGCCTGGGGCTTGGGGCTTGGGGCTTACGGCCCCCAGACTCGCGCGGTCACCGACACTGTGTCTGAACTCGCCTTCACTCCGCTCACCTACGCGCCGCTGCCGCGCTGGACCGGCAGCCACCGGATGACCCTGTACGCCTGGGCGCGTCCACGCCACCTGCCAGGCTTGCCCCCGCCGGAGTCGCGCAACTTCGACGTGGCGCCAGATGCCCGCGTGCTGGCCCACTGCAACTGGCAGCCCGGCCGCACGGCCGCGGCCACGGTGGTGCTGTTGCACGGCCTGGAGGGATCCAGCGACTCGCACTACATGCGCGGCCTGGCCGAGAAGGCGTGGAGGGCCGGCTTCAACGTGGTGCGGCTCAACCAGCGCAACTGCGGCGGCACCGACCACCTGTCAAGGGGCCTCTATCACTCGGGCCTCACTGCCGACCCGCGACACGTCATCGAGGAACTGCGCGACCACGACGGGCTCACGCGCTTCGGCGTGGCGGGCTTCTCGCTGGGCGGCAACGTCACCATGAAGCTGGCCGGCGAGCTGGGATCCGGCGGCCTCCCAGAGATCAAGGCCGTGGCGGCCGTCAGCCCGGTGATCGAGCTCGAAGACTGCATCCAGGCGATCGAGCGGCGCGAGAACCGGATCTACGAGTGGAACTTCTGCCGCAACCTGCAGGCCCGCATGCGCCGCAAGGCGCGCGTATTCCCAGGGGTGTTCGACCTGGCCGGCCTGTGGAAAATCTGGTCGATCCGGGCCTTCGACGACCGGTACACCGCGCCCTTGAGCGGCTTCCACGGCGCCGAGGACTACTACTACCGCGCCAGCGCCATGCGCGTGATCGACCAGGTGGCCCGGCCCGCCCTCGTCCTGAGCGCGGCCGACGACCCCTTCGTACCGGCCCACATCTTCCGCGCGGAACCCCTCGCCGCCAACCCCCACATCCGCACCATCGTCACGCCGCACGGCGGGCACAACGCGTTCGTCGAAGAGCCGGGAACCGACGATGGGTATTTTGCGGAGCGGACGGTGGTGGAGTTCTTGAGCCGACACTTGCGGGCCTAGGGCTCACGGCCGGCCAGCCGGAGCCCACGCCGCTCACGTCGGCCAGGTGAGCCGCGGAGAGCACGGGCCCGAGCTGGCGAGGCTACGAGCCCAGGGTGGGCTTGAAGGCCGGTGGCGTTCGCAGCTTCGTGGCCTGCTCGAAGGCGAAGCCCATGGCCAGCAGGTCGGCCTCGCTGTAGGCGCGGCCCATGAAGGTGACGCCAAGCGGCAGGCCGTGGCTCTCGCCGGCCGGCACCGTGAGGCTGGGCGTGCCCGCGACGGCCGGCATGCCGTAGCCGGCGCCCACGAAGTGGTCGCCGAGCACGTGGTCGGTGAGCCACGCCGGCGACACGGACGGCGCGATGAGCGCGTCCAGCTTCCCGCGGTCGAGCGCGGCCAGCAGGCCATCCTTCCCGGCCAGCCGCCGGGCCTCGGCCCTGGCCTTCAGATAGGCCGCGTCGGTGATGGGCCCCTTGGCCTGCGCCAGCAGGAAGATTTCCTGACCAAAAAACGGCATCGTCCTGCCGACGTTGGCCGTGTTCCAGGCGATGAGCCCCTCCAGCGACTTGTGCGCCGAGCCGATGCGCGCCAGGTACTGGTTGAGGCCGTCCTTGAACTCGTAGAGCAGCACCTCGAACTCGGGACTGTTCCACATGTTGTAGGTGGGGATCTTCACGTCCACCACCTCGGCGCCGGCCGTCTTCAGCGCCGCGATGACTTTCTCCATCGACGAGTCCGCGTCGGGATGGACGCCCATGGCCTGACGCGCCACGCCGATCCGTCTGCCCTTGAGGGCGTCGGCCTTGAGGCCCGCCGTGTAGTCGGCGGCAATCCGGCCCTCGGCCGCCGGGCCCGCGGGGTCGTTGGGATCCACGCCCGCCAGCCCGTTCATCAAGAGCGCCACGTCGGTGACGGTGCGCCCCATGGGGCCGGCGGTGTCCTGCGAGATGGAGATGGGGATGATGCCCGTGCGGCTGACGACGCCCACCGTGGGCTTGAGGCCCACGAGGCCGCTCACCGACGCCGGGCAGATGATGCTGCCGTCGGTTTCGGTGCCCACGCCGATGGCGCCGAGGCTGGCCGCGATGGCGGCGCCGGTGCCCGAACTCGATCCGCAGGGATTGCGGTCGAGCACGTACGGATTCCTGGTCTGGCCACCGCGCGAACTCCAGCCCGAGGTGGACCGCGTGGAGCGGAAGTTGGCCCACTCGCTGAGGTTGGTCTTGCCCAGGATCACGGCGCCGGCGGCGCGGAGCCTGGCGGCGATAAAGGCGTCCTGAACCGGGCGGTTGTCGGCAAGCGCCAGCGACCCGGCGGAGTTCGCCATGCCGGCCACATCGACGTTGTCCTTGATGAGCACGGGGATGCCGTGCAGCGGCCCGCGCACCGTGCCGGCCGCGCGCTCGGCATCGAGGGCCGCCGCCTCGTCGACGGCCCTGGGATTGAGCTCGATCACCGCCCCAAGCATCGGCCCCGCATCGTCGAGCGCCGCGATGCGACCGAGGTAGGCCTGGGTGAGCGCGCGTGAGGTGAGCGCGCCCGAGGCCATGCGGTCGCGCGCGTCCGCCGCGCTCAACTCAACCACGTCCAGCGCCGGCGCCGCGGGCGGGGGCGGCGGCGCGCATCCCACGAGCGACGCGAGTCCCACAAGCGAAGCGAGTCCGACGAGCGAAGCGAGTCCCTTCATGTCTTAACCGTCCTTCAGAATCTGGGCCATGCGCTGGCCGAAGAGCGCGCCCTTCCCTTCGTCTTCGTGCTTGAAGTACACGAACACGTCGGTGCACCGCGTGGCGACCCGCAGCCGCTTGTCGTGCGTGATGCGGCGCGGCGCCTTGAGCGTGAAGCGGAACTCGGACGGCACCTGCACCGCCCAGCCCGCCACCACCTTCGGCGTGGGCATGCGATAGAAGGTGTAGTTGATCTCGACGGTGGCGAACCGATCGGCGTCGTACGGCAGCATCTTCACCGTGGGCAGGTCGGCGGGATAGAAACTGCCCTTCCACTCGGGATAGTTGTAGCCGCTCGTGCCAATCAAGATCATGGGATGGTCATCCACAGATGTCGCAGATTTCGCAGATTATCAAACCCACACGCGCGACGCACCAACTGAAGACCGGCGGGCGGCGAAGCCGCTCACGAGGGGAGGAGAGCCCCCGGGCAAACGAGGCCTGGAATTCTGGCGGCTCGCTTGACTGGGGGCGCTCCTCCCCTCGTGGGCGGGGGGGGGGGGGGCGGGGGGGCGGGGGGGGGGCGTGG
>CAYJPQ010000002.1:45083-71261 GCA_964372085.1 uncultured Bifidobacteriaceae bacterium
GGGGGCCCCCCCCCCCGGGGGGGGGGGGCCCGTGCCCCCGGCCCGCCGGTCTACGGGCATTGGAAATCTGCGTCATCTGCGACATCTGTGGATGAACCAGCCCTTGTGGGTACCCGGTAAGATGGTGGCATGCGAGCCATCGCGTCGATTCTGCTGATCGCCACCGCCGTCGCCTGCAGTCGCGAGCCCAAGGCGCAGACCTACCAGCTCACCGGGCAGGTGCTGGCCGTGCGGCCGGCCACGCGCGAGATCCTGGTGAAGCACGGGGATATCCCCAATTTCATGCCGGCCATGACCATGCCGTACGCGGTGAAGGACGTGGCGCTGCTCGAGGGCACGGCGCCCGGCGACCTCATCACGGCGACGCTCGAGGTGTCGCCAGAACTCGCGTGGCTCTCGGCCATTACCAAGACCGGATCCGCGCCGTTGCCGTCGGACGCTCCCGCGAAGATTCCCGCCGCGGCCGGCGTGCACGTGCTGCAGCCTGGCGACGAGGCGCCCATCACGACACTCACTGGCCACGACGATCAGCCGCTGTCGCTGGCCACGTGGCGCGGATCCGCGGTGGCGGTCACCTTCATCTACACGCGCTGCCCGTTGCCGCAGTACTGCCCCCTGCTGGACCGCCGCTTTGCCGAGGTGCAGGCGCTAGCCGCGGCGGACCCTGCACTTATGGGCCGCGTGCGCCTGCTGTCGGTGAGCTTCGACCCGGCCGTGGACACGACAGCCACGCTGCGCGCCCACGCTGCCAAGCTGAAGGCCGACCCGGCGGTGTGGAGCTTTGCCGTGGCGCCCGAGGAGACCGTGGACCGCTTCGCCGCGCAGTTTGGCGTGAACGTGATCCGCGAGGCCGACGGCACCATCACGCACAACCTGCGGACAGCCGTGATCGACCCGGCAGGCAAGGTGGCCGCCATCCACGACAGCAACGAGTGGGCCGCTGAGCAGCTGGCGGGCGACCTTCGCCGGGCGTTGGGCGGACGGAACTAGGGCCTCCCATGATTTATCTGTGTTTCATCTGTGGCTGAAGAGTCTGCCGTGACGTTCACGGCCGTCGAGCAGCGCCTGATCGCCCGCCTCAGCACGCCCGCCAAGGTGCAGGCGTGGCTCAACGCGCTGCCCTACAACACCGAGAAGACCGGCGGCACGCAACGCTCCTTCCGATCGGTGGCCCGCCTGCGCATGGCCCACTGCATGGAAGCCGCCCTCTTCGCGGCCGTCGTCCTCGAACAGCACGGCTATCCCCCGCTGGTGATGAGCCTCGAGTCGCAGGACAACCTCGACCACGTGATCTTCGTGTACCGGCACAACGGCAGGTGGGGATCGGTGGCCCGGTCGCGCGACCCGGGCCTGCACGGCCGCAAGCCCGTGTTCCCTTCCCATCGCGCGCTGGCGCGCAGCTACATGGACCCGTACGTGGACTACACGGGCCGCGTCCGCGGCTTCGGCGTGGCCAATCTCGCCACGGCGATGGGCTCGTACGACTGGAGGCTCACCACGAAGAACGTGTGGGCGGTCGAGCAGATGCTGATCGACCTGCCGCACACGAAGCTGAAGAGCTCGAACGCGCGGTATCGCCGCCTGAAGCGGTGGTACCGCGAGTACCGGAAGGCCCACAACGACCGCAAGCCCATCGACTATCGCGGCAGGGAGAAGTGGACGCCGCTGCCGAAAGAATTTCCCTAGGGGTCGGCACGCCCAACCCGTTTCGCCCAGCAATAAGGCAGATCCTCGGCCTCCAGCACATTCGAGCCCACACGGCCACTCCCGGCAGTGGCCTCTCACACCGGCAAGTCCTCTCGGCGGGCCGTGCCGTATCCGACAAATGGTCCGCAGGCTGCCACTCGGCGTTGTTTGAGCCCAGGTATCATGGCGAGTTCGCCCAGATGCTTGAGAAGGCCGCAGGACCATTTGACCGGCCTGACGAGCGGACTTGCCGGGGGGAGAGGACGCTGACGGGAGTGGCCCGCGCGCCAGGCGACCCTGAAGGGTGGCCTCTCCCGGGGCGGCGAGCCGTGCGCATCCTGTCTAGTCCAAATCAAATCCCCGCAACGGCTTCTTGTTCGGCTCCTTGTGGGCTTCCTTCAGCGCCTCCTCGAACCGCTTGGCCAGCGCGTCGCCCTTGTTCTTCTCCGCCTGGAACGACTGCTCGAAAATCGCGTCGCGCTTGCGCGCCTGCTCCGCGAGAATCCGGTGCGCATCGTCCAACTCGGGCCGGTCGGGATTCGGCGGGTCCTGGTGGGAGACGATGCGACCGAGGTTGAGGTCGATGGTCAGGATGGCGCCGCAACACGGGCACGCCATCTCACGCTCGCTCTCCAGTTTTGGCATGCGAACAGGATAGATTAGAACGATGCCTCATGACGAGGGGCGCCAGGCGCGCATGCTGCGCGTGGCCACCTACAACATCCACCGCGGACGCGGCCTCGACGGCCGCACCCGGCTCGAACGCATCGCCGCGGTGCTGGCCACCATCGACGCCGACGTCGTGGCCCTGCAGGAGGTGGTGGGCGCCAGCCCGCTCAAGCCGGGGCAGGCGGCGGAGCTGGGCGCGGCCCTGGGCATGGGATGGGTGATGGCCCCCACCAAGACGCTGCGCACGGCCCTGTTCGGCAACGTGGTGCTGAGCCGCTTCCCCGTGAGGCACCACCAGCAGTACGACCTCACGTGGAAGACCTGCGAGCCGCGCAACTGCCAGCGTGTGGACATCGCCGTCGACGAGTTCACACTGCACCTCTACAACGTGCACCTGGGCACGTCGCTGATGGAGCGGCGCTACCAGGCCGCGAAGCTGGCCACGCTGGTGCACGACCGGCGCATCCCGTCCCCCAAGATCGTGCTGGGCGACTTCAACGAGTGGGCGCGGGGCCTGGCGGCCGACGTGATCGGAGAGCGCCTGCAAAGTGTGGACATCAGCAAGCACCTGAGCCGGCGGCGCACCTACCCCGGCTTCTTCCCCATCCTGCACCTCGACCACATTTACTTCGAGGGCGCCGTGGACGTGGTGCGGGTGTCGCTGCCGCGCGACCGCATGGCGCTGATGGCGTCGGACCACCTGCCGCTCGTGGCCGACCTGCGCATCGGCTTCAAGCCGGTCCCGCAAGGCAGTTGAGTTCCCACCGGTCGAAGAATCTTGACATTTGATATCTAAATGATATCAAATTGAAATCGTCTCAAAGGAGGCAGGATTTCCATGATTCACGAACGTCAAAACCACGGACTGCCCGGACTGCCGGTTCTGCTGCTGCTGTTGGCTCTCGAAGCCTTCCTCGTGTGGATGTTGATTGGGGCGATCCGGGCCGAGGCGCCGGGGTCGATCGTCGGGAACGCACTGGCCATCGCGTTTTTGACGTTCCTGATGGCCGGGCTCTTCATGGTGAACCCCAACGAGGCCAAGGTGCTCCAGTTGTTCGGCGCCTACGCCGGCACGGCCAAGGAGCAGGGCCTGCGCTGGGCGAACCCGTTCTACACCAAGCACAAGGTGTCGCTGCGCGTGCGCAACTTCGAGAGCGGGCACCTCAAGGTGAACGACATCGAGGGCAACCCCATCGAGATTGCCGCGGTGGTGGTGTGGAAGGTGGTGGAGACGGCCGAGGCCGTGTTCGAGGTGGACGACTACGAGCACTACGTGAAGGTGCAGAGTGAGTCGGCGCTGCGCAACCTGGCCACGAGCTACGCCTACGACGCGCACGACGACAAGCTGCCCTCGCTGCGGGGTCACACCGGCGCGGTGGCCGATCACCTGAAGCGCGAGATCCAGGAGCGGCTCACCAAGGCGGGCGTCGACGTGCTCGAAGCGCGCATCAGCCACCTGGCGTACGCGCCGGAGATCGCGGCCGCGATGCTGCAGCGGCAGCAGGCCGGCGCCATCATCGCCGCTCGCCAGCGCATCGTCGAGGGCGCCGTAGGCATGGTGGAAATGGCGCTCGACCTGCTGTCGAAGAAGGCCATCATCACGCTGGATGAAGAGCGCAAGGCCGCCATGGTGAGCAACCTGCTGGTGGTGCTGTGCGGCGACCGCAACGCCCAGCCGGTGATCAACACGGGGACGATCTATCAGTAGAACCTGTAGAACCTGTAGAACCCGTAGAACCCGTAGAACCCGTAGAACCTGTAGAACCCGTAGAACCTGTAGAACCCGTAGAACCCGTTGAACCCGTGATCCGCAAGCCGTTTCTTCTCCGTGTCGACCCTGCCCTGCTGGACTCGCTCCAGCGCTGGGCGAACGACGATCTGCGCAGCCTGAACGGGCAGATCGAGTTCCTCCTGCGCCGGGCGCTCCAGCAGGCGGGGCGCGACACGGCAGGCCCGCCGCTCAATCCCGAAAACCCGCCGTCCGGCCCCCGGGCCTGAACTCCTACCCCCCACCTGCGTCCAAACGAACAACCGCGGATGATTTGACGTTCGCCTTTTGTTCGCATACCCTAGTTCGCTCCGAGGACACCCACCGTGAGCCAGCCGACCGACGATTTGTCCGCCCTTCACATCGAGCGCGAGCCCTTCCGGCCCGAAGGCCGCCGATGGGGCCCGTGGATCGTGCTGCTCGTCGCGCTGGGCGGCGCCGGCGCCGGCGGGTGGATGTGGTTCACGCGCGAGCGCCCCATTGAAGTGGAGGTCGTGGCGGTCACCGAGCGCGCCGCCGGCACGCAGGCGTCGGTGCTGAACGCCTCGGGCTACGTGACGGCGCGCCGCCGGGCCACGGTGTCGTCGAAGGTCACCGGCAAGGTGATCGAGGTGAACGTGGACGAGGGCATGGCGGTGCGCGAGGGCCAGGTGCTGGCGCGCCTGGACGACTCCACCATCCGCGCGTCACTGGGCCTCGCCCGCGCGCAGCTCGAGGCGGCGCGGCGTGCGGTGCCCGAAATCGAGGTGCGCCTCGATCAGGCGCGCGTCCAGCTCGCGCGGCAGGAGCGGCTGCGGCGCGACGGCCTCAACACGCCCAACGACATCGACAACGCCCTGGCGGAGGTCAATTCGCTCGCGGCGCGCCTGGCGGCCTCGCAGGAGCAGGTCAAGGTGGCCGAGAGCCAGATCGTGGTCACCGAGACGGCGCTCGACGACATGATCATCCGCGCGCCGTTCAGCGGCGTGGCCATCTCCAAGGACGCGCAGCCCGGCGAGATGGTGTCGCCGGTGTCGGCCGGCGGCGGCTTCACCCGCACGGGCATCTGCACCATCGTCGACATGCGGTCGCTCGAGATCGAGGTGGACGTCAACGAGAGCTACATCAACCGCGTCACGCCGGGCCAGGCGGTGACGGCTGTGCTCGACGCCTATCCCGACTGGCCGATTCCGGCGCGGGTGATCACCACGATTCCCGCGGCCGACCGGCAGAAGGCCACCGTGCTCGTGCGCATCGGCTTCGACGCGCTCGACCCGCGGCTGTTGCCCGACATGGGCGTGAAGGTGACGTTCCTGCGCGAGGTCGACCAGGCCGCCGCGCCGGCCGCGCGCGGCGTGGCGCTGGTGCCCAGGAGCGCGGTGCGCGGCAGCGGCGGCGCCAGCTACGTCTTCGTGGTGCGCCAGCAGACCGTGGAGCGCCGCGCCGTGCAAACCGGCGGCGTCGACGGCGACCGCCTCGAGGTCACCTCCGGGCTGTCGGCCGGTGAACGGGTGGTGGTGTCGCCGCCCGACACGCTGGCCGAAGGCCTGCCGATTGTCGTCAAGTAGGGAGTCCCCGCTCATGAACCCACTGGTCCGCATCCACGGCGTCCACAAGTACTTCACCCGCGGCAGCGAGCGCATCGACGTGCTGCAGGGCGTGAACCTCGACGTGCCGCAGGGCGACTTCCTCGCGCTGATGGGCCCCTCGGGCTCGGGCAAGACCACGCTGCTCAACCTGATGGGCGGGCTCGACCAGCCGTCGAGCGGCGCGGTGGAGATTGGCGGCACCAACATCGCCACCCTCTCGGGCGGCCAGCTCTCGCGGTGGCGGGCCAGCAACATCGGCTTCGTGTTCCAGCTCTACAACCTGCTGCCGGTGCTCACGGCCGAGCGCAACGTGGAGCTGCCGCTGCTGCTGACGAAGCTGTCGAAGGCCGAGCGCCGCACGCGCGCGGGCATCGCGCTCAAGGTGGTGGGCCTGTCGGAGCGCGCCAAGCACTACCCGCGCCAGCTGTCGGGCGGCCAGGAGCAGCGGGTGGGCATCGCCCGCGCCATCGTCACCGACCCCACGCTGCTGCTGTGCGACGAGCCCACGGGCGATCTCGACCGCAAGTCGGGCGACGAGATTCTCGACCTGCTGCACGCGCTCAACCGCGATCACGGCAAGACCATCGTGATGGTGACGCACGACCCGCGGGCGGCCGAGCGCGCCACGCGGACGCTGCACCTCGAGAAGGGCCAGCTGATGGAGGCGGAGGCATGAAGTTCCTGCCCCTGCTCTGGAGCAGCCTGTGGCGCAAGAAGACCCGCACCATCTTCACGCTGCTGTCGATCTTCGTCGCGTTCGTGCTCTTCGGCCTGCTGATGACCATCCGCACGGCGTTCAGCTTCGGCGTGGAGCTTGCGGGCGTCGACCGGCTGGTGCTCATCCACAAGGTGAGCCTCATCATGCCGCTGCCCGTGTCGTACCTCGGCCGGCTGCAGGCCACCGAGGGCGTCGAGGTGGCGACCCACAACACGTGGTTCGGCGGCGTCTACCAGGACCCGTCGAACTTCTTCGCGCAGATCGTGGTGGACCCCGAGCCGTTCCTGAAGATCTACCCGGAGTACCGGCTGCCGCCCGAGCACCTCAAGGCCTGGCTCGACAACCGCCGCGGCGCCGTCGTGGGCGCCGACCTGGCCAGGCGCTTCAACTGGAAGGTGGGCGACCGCGTGCCTATCGTGGGCACGATCTGGCAGCCCAAAGAGGGCCAGGTGTGGGAGTTCGACATCGCGGGCATCTACGACGGCGAGCCGGGCATCGACAAGACGCAGTTCTTCTTCCGCTATGACTACCTGGACGAGAACCGCGCCGGCGGCGAAGGCCTGGTGGGCTGGTACGTGGTGAAGATCGCCGACGCGTCGCAGGCGCAGCAGATGGGCGCCAGGTTCGACGCGATGTTCGCCAACTCGTCGGCCGAGACGAAGACCACCACCGAGAAGGGCTTCGTTGAGGGCTTCGCCAAGCAGGTGGGCGACATCGGCGCCATCATGATTGCCATCCTGGTGGCCGTGCTCTTCACCATGATGCTGGTGGCGGCCAACACCATGGCGCAGTCGGTGCGCGAGCGCACCAGCGAAGTGGGCGTGCTCAAGACGCTGGGGTTCTCGAACGGCTCGATTCTGGCGCTGGTGCTCGGCGAATCGGTGTTGATCGCCGGCATCGGTGGCGGGCTGGGCCTGCTGGTGTCGTGGCTCATCGTGCAGCGGGGCGACCCCACGGGCGGCATGCTCCCCATCTTCGTGCTGCCCACGCGCGACGTGGTGCTCGGCGCCGCCATGGTGGTGGTACTGGGCCTGGCCGCCGGGTTGCTCCCGGCGCTGAACGCCATGAACCTGAGGATCACCGACGCGCTGCGGCGCTCGTAATACGGAGGGCCGGGACTTCGGCCATCACACGGAGGGCCGGGACTTCAGTCCCGGCCGGGCAGCACGTCGTGTTGAACTGGTTTTAGCAGACCCTGGCCGTGACCTTGCTCACCCAGCGGCCCATCCCGCAGCGGCTCGGCTCATCGGCGGTGGCCATCGTGGGCATCGCGGGCGTGGTGGTGGTGCTGGTGTCGGTGCTCTCCATCGCGTCGGGCTTCACCGCCGCCATGCGCGACTCGGGCAAGCCCACGCGCGCCATCGTGATGCGCAGCGGCGCCGACAGCGAGATGACCAGCGGCCTGGGCGGGCCCGAGATCGACATCATCAAGCAGGCGCCGGGCATCCGCCGCGACGGCCAGACCCCGCTGGCCTCGGCCGAGCTCTACGTGATCGTCGACCTGCCGAAGATCTCCACCAACACGCCGGCCAACGTGCCCATGCGCGGCGTGCAGCCCACCTCGTTGCAGGTGCGCGACGAGGTGCGGCTCGTGGAGGGCCGCCTGTTCGAGTTCGGCACCAACGAGGTGATCGTGGGGCGCGGCGCCAACGTGCAGTTCCAGGGCCTCACCGTGGGCAACGAGGTGGTGTCGGGCGAGAACCGCTGGAAGGTGGTGGGCGTGTTCGCCGCCGGCGGCGGCATTGCCGAGACCGAGATCTGGTGCGACTCGCGCGTGCTGCAGGGCGCCTTCCGCCGCGGCAACAGCTACCAGACGATGCTCGTACGCCTCGACGCCACCGACACCTTCGACACGTTCCGAGACTGGCTCACGTCGAACCCGCAGCTCAACGTGCAGGTGCGGCGCGAGACCGAGTATTACGCGCAGCAGTCGCGCGCGCTCTCTGGCCTCATCCAGGGCGTGGGCGTCGGCATCGCCGTGCTCATGGGCATTGGCGCCGTGTTCGGCGCCATCCTCACCATGTACACGGCCGTGTCCACGCGCTCACGCGAAATCGCCACGCTGCGCGCGCTCGGCTTCAACACCACGTCGGTCGTAATTTCGGTGCTGGTGGAATCGCTGGCGCTCGGGACCATCGGGGGCGCCATCGGGGGCGTGGCGGCCTACCTGGCCTTCAACGGCTACCAGACCTCCACCATGAACTTCCAGACGTTCAGCCAGGTGGCGTTCGCCTTCCGGGTGACGCCGCAGCTGCTGGTGCTGGGCCTCGTCTACGCGCTGCTGATGGGCCTGGTGGGCGGCCTCTTCCCCGCCATCCGCGCCGCGCGCCTGCCGATCCCGTCTGCGCTGCGCGAGCTATAGCCACGAAGAATACCGAGGGCACGAAGGCCTGTTATGAAGCCACGTCCTCGTGCTCTTCGTGCTCTTCGTGGCAGAATTGTCGTGTTCGCGTGACCGCCCTGCCCCGCAACCTCCAGCTCGACCTCTCCACCGTGTCCGCGATGGTGCGCATCTACTGCCGCTCCCATCACGCCGACGCGTCGGGCGGTGTCTGCCCGGCCTGCGCCGAGCTCACCCGCTATGCCGAGATGCGCCTGGCGAAGTGTCCGTTCGGGGAAGAGAAGACAGCGTGCCGCGAGTGCCCGGTGCACTGCTACCGGGCGGGCGAACGGGAGGCCATGCGGGTGGTGATGCGCTATGCCGGGCCGCGGATGCTCTGGCGGCATCCCCTGCTCGCCATCAGGCACCTATGGCTGGAGCGCCAGGGCGCGCCGCCGTGGCCGCCGAAGGCCAGGCGCGCCGGCTAGTTTTCTTCTTCGAACTCTTCTTCTTCCGGAGGGCCGAGTCTCGTGGAGGGACGCAGCGCCTCGCGGTAGTCGTAGAGGGGAAGGCTCGACACGTGGCGCGGGTTGACGCACCCGGGCGCCTTGGTGTCGAGCACGACGAGCACGGGACTGCCCGACGATCCGTCGCGGAAACTCAGGCGACAGCCGCAGGCCAGGAGCGCGTGCGTGAACCCCTTCAGCATGACTGAAAGGATCATACTACATGAGCGCGGCGATCTCCTTGTCGAACACGTTCCTCGGCGCGATGCCCAGGTGCTTCTTGCAGACCTTGCCGTCCTTGCTGATCAGGAACGACGCGGGAATCCCCCAGATGGGCCCGTACGCGTCCTGCACGTCCTCGCGTCCCTCGCCGAGCAGGATCGGGTAGTTGATCTTGTACTCGGCGGCGAACGCCTTCGCCTTGTCGGCGGTGTCGTCCACCGAGTAGCCGACGATCGCGAGCGTGTCGCCGTACTTCGCCTGCAACTCGACGAAGCCGGGAATCTCGGCCTTGCACGGGCCGCACCACGTGGCCCAGAAGTTGAGCAGCACCACCTTGCCCTTGTACGACGCGAGCGACACGGACTTGCCGTCCATGTCCTTCATGGTGAAGTCGAGGTTGGCGGGCTTGGCGCCCGCCTCGCACGCCGCGTCCTCGCCGCTCTCGTGCGATGCCACGGGCGCCACGTCGTCCTTCACGACCTCAGTCGCGGCCGCCGCAGTGGCCGCAGACTCGGCATCGAGGCCGTCCTGCCACACGAAGGGGATGCTGATGGCGAGCAGCGCCACGGCCGTCAGGGCCACGGCAATCCAGCGCATGTTGTGGGAGGCGGACTGTTCCATGGGTCTATTCTGCCTCATTCCGCAGGTGCGCCGCCACGTTCGCGAGGCGCTCCCGTCCAACCGTCCGACTCACCAGCATGTAGGTCTTCGCTCTCGGCTCTGGGCTTTGGGCTCTCGGCTTTAGGCTCTCGCGCATCAGCAACGCCTCGGGGCTGTCCACCGCCTGGCTCCAGCTCCCCGCCCCGCCTTCGGCAGCCTCCTCCACCGCCGCCGAGTCGTAGTCGATCCGGTCACGGGAGCCGTCGCGGCGCCGGTTCCGCCACGTGTTGTTGAGGATGGTGTACAGCCATGCCTTCAGGCTCGTGCCGCGCTCGAAGCGGGAGCGGGCTCGAATGGCCTTCAAATAGGTGTCCTGCACCAGGTCCTGCGCCTGGTCGGCCTGCCGCGTGAGCCGCAACGCCGCCCCGTACAAGGCGTCCAAATGCTCGAGCGCGGCAACGGCAAACTCGTCTGCCCCGCCCGATTCCGCGCCCGACGGCCCTCTTCGTCCGAACATCGCGGAAGATTCTGGGGCCTTTCTGGTAGGAACCCCGGGAGCGGCCCAAATATTCCCGGGGGATGGGGGGCGCAGGTAACCCCAACTGCGTCACCAGTATAGGACGAACCGGGCGGGATCGAATTTTGCTCTGCTCCCGGCGGCGGCCCCGGAATGTCGCCTCCCGGGTACGGTGGTTTGCGGCCCTTATCGGAGGCCAGTAAGATGCACGAAGGAGTCAGGTCCATGCTCACCCGCACCGAGCCGAAGTCCCCGCGGCCCGTCGTCTTGGCCACCCTCATCGCGTTGGCGCTGGCCGCCGGCGCCCCCCTGGCCGTGGCGCAGACGTCGTACATCCCGTATTTCGGGAAGAACAACATCCGCTACGACCAGTTCGACTGGCACACCTACCAGACCGACCACTTCGAGATTTACTACTACTCCGAGATCGAGCCGCACCTGGAGCGCATCGCCGGCTACGCCGAAAGCGCCTACCAGCACGTGAGCGCCGAGCTCAAGCACGACCTCTCCTTCAAGGTGCCGCTGATCCTCTTCTCGACCAGCAGCGAGTTCTACCAGCAGAACGTGGCGCCGGGCGCGGCGCAGGAGGGCGTGGGCGCCTTTGCCGAGCCGAGCCGCTCGCGGATGGTGATGCCCATCGACGAGCCCTCGGACCTCCTCTACCGCCTGATCGTCCACGAGCTCGCCCACATCTTCCAGTTCGACATCATCCCGACCGGCCTCATCCGCCGGAACATGCCGCTCTGGACGATGGAGGGCATGTCGGACTACCTCACGGGGTCCTGGCGCCCGCTCGACCTCATGACCGTGCGCGACGCCGCCGTCTCGGACATCGTCCCGAAGATGAGCGAGATGCAGGACTACGGCGGCTTCAGCAACCCGCGCCTCATCTACAACCTGGGCCACGCCGCCTTCGAGTTCATGGAATCGCGCTGGGGCAAGGAGGGCGTGCGCGCCTACGTCTTCGCCCTGCGCCGCAGCGTCATCGGCGGCACCGACGATGCGTACCAGGAGGCCTTCCAGATGGAGGCCGACGAGTGGGACCAGCAGTTCGACAAGTACCTGAAGGACCGCTTCAAGGCCTTCCGCGACAAGGAGCGGCCGGCCGACTACGGGCGCGACCTGTCGCCCGACCCGCGCAAGAGCAGCTTCGCCAACGCCCTGTCGATTGAGCCCTCGCCCTCGGGCGACCTCCTCGCGGTGATGACGGGCAACGGCAAGGACCGCGAGCTCGACATCGTGCTGGTGTCGGCCAAGGACGGCTCGGTGATCCGCAACCTCACGAAGGGCTTCGACCAGTCGAGCGGCTTCGAGTACCTGGCCACCCCGGGCGGCCGCTGGAACGCGGTGCCGTGGATGTCGTGGTCGCCCCAGGGCGACCGGCTCGCCTACTTCGTGCGCACCGAGAAGGACCGCTCGCTCATCGTGCAGAACGTGATCTCGCGGAAGATCGAGGTCCGCATCCCGCTGACCACGGTGGACGCGCCCGAGTCGCCCGACCTCTCGCCCGACGGCCGGCTGGTGGCCTTCTCGGCCATGCGCGGCAGCGAGGCCGAGATCTTCACCGTGCACCTCGAGACCCGGGAGATCGTGAACCTCACCCGGGACGGCTTCGCCAACTACGCGCCCACGTGGGCGCCCGACGGCCAGTCGCTGGTGTATCTCACCCGCGTGAGCGGCAACGAGAAGATCTTCCGGATGCAGGCCGACGGCTCGGGCAAGACGCAGCTCACCTTCGGCACCCACGACGACAGCGGCGCGCAGTTCCTCGACGCCGACACGCTGGTGTTCTCGTCGACGGCCGTGAACCCGGCCGAGCCCATCGACCCCGAGGTGGCGAAGAACGGCCAGATCTACAACCTCTGGACGCTCACCCTCAAGACGGGCGAGCTGCGGCAGTACACCGACGCGCTGGCCGGCAACCTGTCCCCCGTCATCCTGCGCGACGGCCCAGCCAGCCGCATCGCGTTTGTCACCTACTTCAAGGGCGACTACGGCCTGCACGTGCTGGAGCGCCAGGACGAGATCACCCGGGTGGCCTCCGCCGACTTCGGCGCGCCGGGCCCCATCGTCGACTTCCAGGCGCCGCTCGGCCACCAGGTGGTGCCCGACAACAAGAAGAAGAAGGGCCGGTTCGAGAAGCTGTTCCTCGAGGGCCGGCCCCCGGTGGCGCTGGGCGTCACAAGCGGCGGCGACGTGTTCGGCGGCACGCAGGTGACGTTCACCGACGTGCTGGGCGACGAGCAGTTCAACCTGTTCGTGTCGTCGGTGTCGCAATATCGCAGCATTTCGGGCACGTGGGTGAACCAAGAGAAGCGGCTGCAGTGGGCGCTGCAGGGCTACTCGATGTCGGAGTTTTACTATGGCCAGTTGAGTGGCGTGTTCTACGACCCGGCGTTCAGCGGGTTCATCGACCGCGACCTGGCCACGGCGACGCGCACCTACCAGGGCGCCACGGGGTTCGTGATCTATCCGTTCAACCGGTATCGCCGCATCGAGTTCTCCGGCGGGTTCACCAACTATCAGGAGAGCTTCAACGACCCGACGCTCGAGGACTACTCGGAGGAGTACCAGCAGGAGCAGTTCGGGCGCACACTCTTCAACAACGGCAACATGGTCCCGTTCGGCGTGGCCTTCATCCAGGAGACCACGATCTTCCGCGAGTTCGGGCCGCTCTCGGGCAGCACCATGCGGCTGGCGTACGACGTGGCGCCCAAGATCGGGAACACCCTGTCGAGGCAGACGCTCGACGGCGACGTGCGCAAGTACTTCCGCCTGGGCTCCACGGGCCTGCTGGCCCTGCGGGCGCGCGGCTACAAGAGCTGGGGCGACAACCCCGGCTATCTCTACTTCGGCGGCAACTCCGAGCTGCGCGGGTACGAGTACCTGCAGTTCGTGGGCCAGAACGCGTTCTTCGGCAACGTCGAGCTGCGCTTCCCGCTCATCGAGGCCATGGCCACGCCCATCGGCATCCTGGGCGGCGTGCGCGCGACGCTGTTTGCGGGCGTGGGCGGCGCCAGCTGGGACGGCCAGCCCTTCACGTTCTGGACGACCAACGAGTCGGTGGTGCGTCCCGTGGCGGAGTACGGGCCGGACCTGCAGCCCGTCTACGGCGACCCGGTGCTCGTCACGGGCGGCCGGTTCGTGGACGGCCGCGCCTCCTACGGCGTGAGCCTGTCGACCTTCGCGCTGGGCTTCCCGCTCCACTTCGACTGGTCGTGGCGCACCCTGGGCAGCGAGGAGTGGGAAGACGTCGTCTTTGCCCAGACTGGCGGCAGCCGCGAGTTCCGCCGGCCGAAGTTCACGATGTGGATTGGGTACGATTTCTAACGGCTTGGGGCTTGAGGCTTGGGGCTCAGGGCTTAGGGCTTAGGGCTTGAGTGAATTTCCCATGACGCCCAGGCGCTGGCAGGATTCGGCGACCGAAACCGTGCAGGTGGTGCTGCCGAATGACTCCAACCCATTGGGGTTCATTCTCGGCGGCACCGTCATGCACCTGATCGACATCACCGGGGCCATCGCGTGCCACCGCCACACCAACACGCTGGCGCTCACCGCCGGCGTCGACGGCCTTGAGTTCCTGCACCCCATCAAGGTGGGCGACATGATCATCCTCAAGTCGAGGGTGACCTGCACGTTCCGGACGTCGCTCGAGGTGGAGGTGGAGGTGTTCTCGGAGGAAATCGTCACGGGCCACCGGCGGCTCACCAGCCGCGCCTACCTCACGTTCGTGTCGATCGACCGCGAGGGGCGCGCGCAGCCCGTGCGGCCGCTGCTGATGGAGACGCCCGAGGACGAGGCACGCTGCCGGCAGGCGCACACGCGGCGCGCCGACCGCCTGGCCCGCAAGGGCCACGGATGAGGCGACGGCACGGGCCACGGATGAAACACGGATAGGCGGACTGACGGGATCGCGTCAGCTCGGCGTCCGCGCCAGCCGCAGCTCGCTCCGCGTGAGATCCAGCGACACGCGGTAGGGGCTCAGGAATTTGTGGCCGACGATGCCCCCCACCTGGAAGCCGAGCAGCACGCTCGGCGCCTGCAGGTTGAGCACCACCACCGAGAAGTTGTTGAAGGCGATGTCCTGGAAGCTCAGGTTCACGCCCGGCATCAGGAAGGCGTCGCGGTCCCAGCCCGACGTGCCGTAGACGCGGAGCGCGATCTTGCGCTGGACGGCCTGCTCCAGGTCCTCGGCCGTCGCCGTGCTGATGGAGATCACCTCGCCGCCGGTGTCCACCACGAAGTAGGTGGGCCGCGTCTGGTTGATGAGGCCGCGCACCATCGACAGGCGGTGGTGGCGCATGGGCAGCGTGAACTCGGCGCGCTCCTCGGGGAGCGACTTGCCGATCGACAGCTTCTTCGTGGCGTAGTCGACGGTCATCGACAGCCCCATCGACAGCGGCGAGAAGCTCTCGGTCTCGCGCTTGGGCACGCCGCGCAGGGGCGGGGCCTTGATGAGGGTGGGCACGTTGCTCAGCTTGAGGGTGCCGATCTCGAGCGTGTCGAGGCGGCCCAACTGCAGGCCGCGTAGCCCCATCTCGCCCACGCCGGCGCTCAGCGTGTAGGTGATGGGCCGCACGCTGGCGGACGAAGCCGCCTGGCGCGAGATGGTGGTCATCTCCGAGCCCGTGTCGAGCACGAAGTCCCGCAGGCGCCCGCCGTTCACCTTCACCTTGACGATCACCTTGTCGTTCACGAGGCGGAAGTCCACCGTGTGGAGGCTTGCCGCGGCCTCCTCGTCCATCGACAGGGGCTGGCGCTCGCCGAACGACCGCAGGAAGCGAATCTGCGAGCGTGACCACGCCGCCTTGTCGCTGCGGTCCTTGTTGGGCAGGAGGTTGACGTAGTTGCCGTAGGCGGCGGCCGCCTGCTCGAAGCGGTGCATGCGCTCGAAGATCGAGCCCACCGTGTGGTGGATCTCCTCGTCGCGGGGCGCGAGCTTGAGGGCGGTCTGCGCCTGTTCCATCGCCTCCTCGAGCCTGTACTGCGAGGCGAGGGCCCTGGCCAGTCCGTGATGCCCGCGCGACAGGCCGGGCACCTCCTTCAACGCGTCGCGGAACTCCTGGTCGGCCTCGTCGAAGAGGCCCGCGGACCACAGCGCGTCGGCGTGCGCGGTGCGGGCCTCGGCGTTGTCAGGCGCCTGTTGCCTGAGGACGGTGGCCTCGCGCTGCGCCTCGGCGAACTCGCCCAGCCGGAGGGCGCTCTTCACGAACCCGATGCGCGCCGAGACCGAGAGCGCCTTGTCCTCGGTGTTGGTGGCCCGCCGATAGGCGTCGAGCGCCTCGCGGTACCGCGTCTCCTCGAACAGCAACGTGGCGATCTGGAACTGGAGCTCGGCGTCGTTGACAGGCGCGCGCCCGTGGACACCCGTGACAAAGGCCGCCACCACTGCTGCGGCGGCCACGGAAAGGCGAAGTCGAGTCGGCATCCCACCCTGCTTTCACGGCGCGTGGACCCGGGTGGCGCAAACCGAGGTCCCGGGGATCAGGGCCGATTCTAGACGAAAACGGGCGGCCGCGCGCCTCCCGTTATCCCTGGAAGTGCTTGGCGTTGATGTCGATGTAGTTCTTCCACTTCTCCGGCACCTCGTCGAGGGCGAAGATGGCCTCCACCGGGCAGGCGGGCACGCAGGCGCCGCAGTCGATGCACTCGTCGGGGTGGATGTAGAGCTGGGTCTCAGCCTCGAAGTCGGGCTCGTCCTTCCGCGGGTGGATGCAGTCGACCGGGCACACGTCGACGCAGGCCGAGTCCTTCGTACCGATGCAGGGTTCCGTGATGATGTAGGCCAAGGCAGGTCTCCGGTCTAGGGTTTACTTTTCACTTTTCACTTTTCACTTTTCACTTCTCAAGCAGTGCTCTCGAGCGCGGCGGCCGGCAGGTGGCCCAGGCGCATCGAGATGCGCCGCGCCAGGTCCCAGGCGCCGCGGTGGTGCTCGGTCAGGATGGGCCGGTCGTCCTCGCCGTGCCCGAACACGCCGACGCGCGCCACCTCCTGCCCCGTGTAGTCGCGCACGGGCGCGCAGGTGCAGAACAGCCGCTGCAGGGCATCGGGCCCCATGGGCAGCGGCCCCAGCCGGGACACGGTCGCCTCGGGGCTGGACAGCTCGCCCGGCGCCGCCAGGCGCAGGCAACTGAGGCGCCTGGTCGCCTGGCGCGGCGAGAAATACAGCGCGCAGTGGCCCGGCATCTCCTTGCCGTACGCCGTGCGCATGGCCACTTCGTCGGGCCCCGTGCTCCACACGTAGGTCACCTCGCCGCTGGCGGGGATGGCGATGAACCCCCGATACGGCGTGCGCAGCACGTACTCCCGCATGATCGGATAGGCGTGCAGCCGCAGCTCCGACTGTCCCAGCGATCGGAAGCTCAGGTCGAGCATCTTCAACGTGAGGCCGTAGCGCTGTGTCTCGTCATCCTGGCGGACGTAGCCGCGGCGCTTGAGCACGGCGAGCAAGCGGTGCACGGTGGACGCCGGCTGCCGCAACGCGCGAGCCAGATCCGAGAGGCTCATGCCCCGCGGCACGCCGCTCAGCACCTCGCACACCTCCAGCGCCTTGTCGATCGAGGTCTGCGAGCTGGCCGGATTCGCCCGACCGACGGCTATTGATTCCATTAGGCGGAAAGGCGTTTCAATTTCTGACTCTACCGTTAGCCCCCTTCCTTGTCAAGGCGTTACGGCGTACGATGGCGGTTCGCGTCGTGTCGAACTCACTCATCGGACAGACGCTCGGGCACTACCGCATCCTCGATCAGCTTGGCGCTGGCGGGATGGGCGTCGTGTACCGCGCGGAAGACACCAAGCTTGGCCGACAGGTGGCGCTCAAGGTGCTGCCCGCGGGCGCCACCAACGACGAGGCCGTCGAGCGCTTCAAGCGCGAAGCGCGCACCGCCTCGTCGCTCAACCACCCGAACATCTGCACGATCTACGGGTTCGACGAGCATGAGGGCCAGCTCTTTCTCGCGATGGAGCTGCTCGACGGCGATCCGCTCGATCGCAGGCTCTCGGGCCGTCCCCTCGACATGAAGCTGGTGCTCGACATCGCCGGGCAGGTGGCCGATGCGCTCGATGCCGCGCATGTCGGCGGCATCCTGCACCGCGACGTCAAGCCGGCCAACATCTTCCTGACGCGGCGGGGACAGGTGAAGGTGCTCGACTTCGGGCTCGCCAAGCTCTCGCCCGACTTCCGCCGACCGCGGCGGCCGGGCGGCACCGGCGAGCCGGGGCCCGAACTGTTTACGAGCACGGCGGGCACGACGGTGGGCACCATCGCCTACATGTCACCGGAGCAGGCGCGCGGCGAAGATGTCGATCCGCGCACCGACCTCTTCTCGTTTGGCGTCGTGCTGTACGAAATGGCCACCGGCCAGCAGAGTTTCCCGGGTCACACCACCGCCGTGGTGTTTGATGGCATCCTCAACCGCGATCCCGATCCCGCCAGCACGCTGAACGCGGCCGTACCCCCCGAACTCGATCGCATCATCGCCAAGGCGCTGGAAAAAGACCGAGCGATGCGCTACCAGACGGCCGCCGATCTGGGCGCCGATCTCAAGCGGCTACACCGCGATTCCAGCTCGCGGCAGATCCAGGTGGCGCCGGGCCTGCTGGCCACGACCGACGCGGCCACCGTGGTGCTGGGGCCAGGCGCCGCGCCGTCGGGTGCCGGACTGAACACGTCGGTGTACGCCACCGCACAGGCGGCCCAGGCCACCGCACCCACCATCTACCAGTCGCCCGGTGGCTCGTCGGGCGTCGTGCCCCCCTCGGGCGTTGTGCCGCCGCCTGGTTCTGCCGCACCCTCGGCATCGGGTGCGACGGTGGCCTTCCGCACGTCGTCGATGGTCAGCATCGGCGTGGGCGTGGTCGTCGTCGTCGCCGCCGTCGCCGGCGGCATCGGCGCGTACATGGCCAGCCGCACCCCGGCGACGCCTCTCGAGCAAGCAGCGACAGCCCTGCCGGCACAAGGGCCTGAGGCCGCGGCCGAACCCGCCGCGTCACCGGTCCCGCCGCCCGCTCCCGCCCAGGGCGCCGATGCCCCGGCGAAGCCCGTCACCGCCGACGCCGCCAAGCGTGCCTCCACGGCGAAGCCGCCGGTGAAGGGGCCCGCCGCGAGACCCGCCGCCGCCAACGCTGCGGCCTCACGCGATGCCGAGGCGCAGCAGCGGCTCGACGTGGCGCGCGCCAAGATAGCCAACAACCTCAACGACCAGGCGCTGGTCGACCTGCGGCAGGTCCTGCTCGACTTCCCGGGCTCAGGCGCGGCCGTCGAGGCGTCGTTCCTGTCCGCGGACTTGCTGGAGAAGATGGGCCGTGTCGACGACGCGCTGGCGGCCAACGTGGAGTTCGAGAGCCGCTTCCCCGACGACCGGCGCGCGGCCGACGCCAGGCTGCGACGAGCCCTCCTGATGGCGCGCAATCGCCAGGCCAAGATCCAGTTGCAGGCCCGCGAGGTGGCGAACGACATCGTCCGCGACTTCCCCAGGTCGCCGCAGGCGTGGCAGGCCCTGCAGTTGAAGATGAAGATCGAGGCCGACCGGCGCGAGCTGCGGGACATCGACCCGACGACCCGCGTGCAGGTCCCCGCCGCCATCGTGACGCTGCGCACGATGATCGACCAGTTCCCCAAAGACCCGCGGACCATGACGGCCTACAACCGGCTGTCCCAGCAGCTGCAGAGCATGGACCAGCACGCCGAAGCGGCGAAGGTGCTCGAGACCCTGACGGCCAACTTCGAGGGCAACCCGTTGGACGCGTGGTTCAGGCTGGGCGAAATCTACGAGCGGCGATTGAACGACCCCATCAAGGCGCGCGAGGCCTTTGCCAAGGTGCCATCCGACTCGCCGCGGTACGGCGATGCGCAGCGGCGGTTGAATCGAAAATAGGCTTTGGGCTTTGGGCTTTGGCGATGCGACGTTCGATGCGAGCGGCAGCGTGGGTGATGTTCGTGGTGGTGGCCTCGTGCGGCGGCGGCACGACAGCGCCCGCGACGCCGACGTCCAGCACCGGAGGCGTCTCGCCGACGATCGCCACGATCACGATCGGATCTGACGGCGTCGTCACCCCATCGGCGACGACCATCGCCCTCGGCGGGCGGGTCACGTTCGTGAACAACCACAACCGGGCGCACGACATGTCGTCGGATCCGCACCCGGACCACACCGACTGCGCGGAGATGAACCAGGTGGGGTTCCTCTCAGCCGGCCAATCGCGCACGAGCGGCAACTTCAATACCGCCCGCACGTGCGGCTTCCACGATCACAACGAGCCCTCGAACAACTCGCTCAAGGGCCGCATCACGATTCAGTAGCTAGGCTTCCGTCCGCACGTACTCGAAGTCGAGCGGCAGGCGGTTGATGCCCTTGATGGGCGGGGCGATGTAGTTGGCGAACTGCCCCGGCTTGTAGACGGGCGTCACCTGCAGGCTGTGCAGGAAGGCCTTGTCCTCGGGCGAGGGGATCCACTCGTATCTGCGGCGCGCCCATTCCTCCTCGGAGAGGTGGTTGCCCTGCGGGTCGAAGTGGCGGCCGGCGTAAATCCCCACCTTGCGGTTGAACTTGCGCGACGGCAAGGTGATGCGGTCGGACATGCCGTGCGCCTCGAGCACGCGGGTGTTCCAGCGCTCCACGCCCGCCTGGCAGTCGCCGACGTACCAGTCGCGCAGCACCTCGTTGAGGGCGTTGCGCATGGGCACCTCCTTGCGCTGGAGCTTGCCGCTGTCGTCGAGCAGGTCGAGCAGGTACAGGTGCTCGGCCAGCACGTGGTCGTCGCCGTGCTTGTCCTCCTCGGCACGGCCCTTGAGGCCGTTGGCGAAGTAGGCGGCGGCATTGCTCGACACCTCGCTGCCGTGCAGGTCGAGGCTCTGGCTGAACCAGAAGTTGACGAACCGCTGCACGAGCGGGATGTCGATGCCGCCCATCTTGCGGACGTCGCCCGAGAACCCCGCCTCCTTCAGCAACTGGCACGAGCGCTCGAGGATGCGGGCGATGCCCGTCTCGCCCACGAACATGTGATGGGCCTCCTCGGTGAGCATGAAGCGCGTGGTGCGCGACAGCGGATCGAGCGAGCTCTCCGAGAGTGAGAGCAGTTGCGACTTGCCGTCGCGGTCGGTGAACATCGTGAAGGCAAAGAAGTCGAGCCAGGTGTCGATGGGCTCGTTGAACGCCTCGAGCATGCGCGGCGTGTCGTCGTTGCCGCTGCGCCGCTCGAGCAGCGCTTCGGCCTCTTCGCGGCCGTCGCGGCCGAAGTGCGAGTGCAGCAGGTAGACCATCGCCCACAGGTGACGGCCTTCCTCCACGTTCACCTGGAACAGGTTGCGCAGGTCGTACAGGCTCGGGCAGTGGGCGCCGAGCTGGCGCTGCTGCTCCACGCTGGCGGGCTCGGTGTCGCCCTGCACCACGATGAGGCGGCGCAACTGGTTGCGGAACTCGCCCGGCACCTCCTGCCACACCGGCTGCCCCTTGAAGTCGCCGAAGCCGATGCGGCGGTCGTGGGTGGGCTCGGCCAGGAAGATCCCCCAGCGGTACTCGGGCAGCTTCACGTAGTCGAAGTGCGCCCAGCCCGCCGCGTCCACGCTCACCGCGGTGCGCAGGTACACCTGGTGGTGGTCCTGGAAGCCCTCGGGCCCCATGTCGCGCCACCAATCCAGATAGGCCGGCTGCCAGTGCTCCAGCGCCCGCTGCAGGCGCTTGTTGCTGCCCAGGTCGACGTTGTTGGGGATGCGTTCGCTCGAAATCATGGATGGCCCCCTACGTGCGTTTCCAGTCGAAGGTGGGCCGCCCCTCGCGGCCATACGTCATGAGGGCGCCGCGTTCGCCGACGGCGTTGGGCCGCTGGAAGATCCAGTTCTGCCAGGCCGTGAGCCGGCCGAAGATCTTGGTCTCCATCGTCTCGGGGCCGGCAAAGCGGAGGTTGGCCTCCATGCCGGTGAGGGCGTCGGGTGAGAAGGCCGCGCGCGCCTCCAGCGCCATGCGCACCTCGTCGTCCCAATCGATGTCGTCGGGCGCCGAGAACACCAGCCCCGCCTCGAGCGCCTCGGCAGCCGTGTACGGGCCGCCGTGCGCGAGCACCTTCCCCACCGTGTCGGGCTCGCCAAGGAAGCGCACCTGCAGGCGCGTGAGCCCGTTGCTCATCAGGTAGGCGCCGCCGTTCATCACCGACAACTGGATGGTGTTGTCCTCGTCCGGATGGTCGAGCATGTAGGCGCGGTCGGCGGCCAGGGCCAACTCGAACAGCGTGCCGGCAAACGCGCCGCCGGGCTCGATGATGGCAAAGAGGCTGCGCGACGTGAGGTCCAGGCGCTTCAGCGTGCGGCGAATCAGGCCCGTGATTTCGCGGACGAGCCAGTGCGAGCGGTGAGCGTGCAGCGCGGCGTCCACCGCCAGCACCGCGGCCGGGTCGCCGGCGGCGCGCAGCACCACGGTGCCAATCTCGGGCTCGTTCAGCCGCAGGCGCAGGATCGCGTCGTCGAACTCGCGGAACGCGCGCACGGCCCACGACTGGTCGCCCGCCTTGAGGAACTCGTCGGGCGTCGTCGGAATCTCAGTTGACCGGAGGGCCGAGGCGTCCGCCTCGACCGGCGCGCTGATCGTCAACGCGCACAGGCGCTTGGCTCGGTCGATCACGCCCTTCACGTACTTGTACTCGATGGTGTCGCCCGAGAAAGCCGGGTTGAGCGGGCCGAGCGTGATGCCGGGGCCCGATGCCGGACGGTCGGACAGCGCCGCCAGTTCCTGCGCGCGCCTGGCCACGGCGTCCTTGAACACGCTGGTGGGGAACGTCGCGTCCACGAAGCGGCCCTGCACGGCGCGCTTCCCGCGCACGCCCTCGCTGAGGGTGCTGAAGTCGTCGGCGAGGTCGCGGCGCACCTTGCGCTTGTCCACCACGCGGGTGAGCCCGCCCGTGCCGGGCAGCACGCCCAGGAGCGGCGTTTCCGGCAGGCCCACCGAGGCGTTGCCGTCGTCCACCAGGTAGATCTCGTCGCACGCCAGCGCGAGTTCGTAGCCGCCGCCCGCGCAGATGCCGTTGATGGAGGCCAGGAACTTGATGCCGCTATGGGCGCTCATGTCCTCCATGCCGAGGCGCGTCTCGTTGGTGAACTTGCAGAAGTTCACCTTGAAGCCGTGCGTCGAGCTGCCCAGCATGAAGATGTTGGCGCCGGCACAGAAGATGCGCGGCTTGAGGCTGGCGAGCACCACCGTGTGCACCTCGGGATGCTCGAAGCGCAGGCGCTGCAGCGCGTCGGCCAGCTCGATATCCACACCGAGGTCGTAGGAATTGAGCTTCAGCTTGTAGTCGTTGGGCCGCAGGCCGCCGTCCTCACGGACATCCATGGCCAGGGTGGCCACCGGGCCATCGAAGGTCAGCTTCCAGTGCTTGTATTGGGCAGGGGACGTCTCAAACGAGACCAAGGGGACGAGGGTCTGTTCCACGAGCGCCAGTCTACTACGGGTTTGAACACTTGTTCAAATCATGATATAACCCACCCGATTAGCGACCATGGTGAAAGCGGCGACCACCGGCGACCGCCGGATTGAGATCCTGAAGAGCGCCGCAGCCGCCTTCCGGCGGCGGGGCTACCACGGAGCCAGCGTGGACGAGATTGCCTCGGCGCTGGAAATGACCAAGGGCAACCTCTACTACTACTTCAAGAACAAGGAAGAGATTCTCTTCGCCTGCCACGACTACTCGCTGGATCTGCTGCTGGCGCTGACGGCGGAGGTGCTGGCCGATGGCACGACGCCCGACGTGAAGCTGCGTCGGCTGGTGCTGGCGTTCGTGCACCTCATCCTCGACGAGCTGCACGGCACGGCGCTCACGCTCGACCTCGAGGCGCTGTCGCCGCCGCTGCTGAAGCGCGTGATTGCCAAGCGCGACGAGCTCGACAAGGGCATGCGCCAGATCATCCAGGACGGCATGGACCAGGGCGTGTTCATGCCCGGCGATCCCAAGATGATCGAGTTCGCGATGATGGGCGCCGTGAACTGGATCCCGAAGTGGTTCGACCCCGCCGGCCCGGCGACGTCGGAGCATATCGGCAACGCCTTCGCCGACTACCTGGTCGGCGGACTGCTCAAGAAGTGAGAAGTTTGAAGTGAGAAGTGGGAAGCCTGCTTCTGACTTCTGACTTCTGACTTCTCACTTCTCACTTCTCACTTCATTCCGCCGTCTCGCCCGGCTTCAGCTTCAGCACCTCAATCCCGCTGCCCGCCAGGTGCTCCTCCAGTTGCTCGGGCGTGCCCGTGAGCAGCGGGAACGTGGCGTAGTGCATGGGCACCACCTGCTTCACGCCCAGCCACCGCGCCGCCATGGCCGCGGTGTCGGGCCCCATCGTGAAGCGGTCGCCGATGGGCAGGAACGCGATGGCTGGCTTGTAGAGCTCGCCAATCAGCTTCATGTCGCCGAAGAGCGAGGTGTCGCCCGCGTAGTAGAGGGTCTGGCCGTTCTCGAGCTTCACCACGAACCCGGCAGGCTCGCCCAGGTAGACGATGCCGCTCTCGTCGAAGCTGCTGCTGTGGCGCGCATCGGTCATGGTGATGCGGAGGCCCTTGGCGGTGATCGTGCCGCCCTTGTTCATGGGTTCCAGGTGCTGCACGCCCTTGGACCCCAGCCACGAGGTGACCTCCCAAATGCCCACCACGGTGGCGCCGGTGGCCTTGGCCATGGCGGCCGCGTCGGTGATGTGGTCGCTGTGCCCGTGCGACACGAGAATCAGGTCCGCCTTCTTCGGGCGGGCCGCCTCCGGAAACATCGGGTTGCCCGTGTACCACGGGTCGAAGAGCAGCTCCTGGCCTCCGGGGGTACGGACGCGGAAGGCGGAGTGGCCCAGCCATGTAATTGCGATCGTCTGCATTTCCAGTTCTCCACTCTGATTCTAACCACGAAGCGCGCGAAGAACACGAAGCTGTTCTGAACAAATGACTTCGTGGCCTTCGTGGCCTTCGTGGTTCCCCCAGCGGCGGCCCTTTCGGTGCCATTTCAGCTAGACTGGAAAGGCATGATCGAAGCGCCGCTCCAGTTCATACGGCCGCGCGAACCCAAGCCCGAGTGGCTGAAGGTGCGTGCGCCGGGATCAGAGAGCTACATCAGGCTGCGCGGGATCATGCGGGGCCTGGGGCTCAACACCGTGTGCGAGGACGCCCACTGCCCCAACATCGGCGAGTGCTGGCACCACGGGACGGCCACCTTCATGATCCTGGGCGACGTGTGCACGCGCGCCTGCACCTACTGCGCGGTGGCGCACGGCAAGCCGGCCGCGCTCGACATCGACGAGCCGCGGCGCGTGGGCGAGGCCGTGGAGCAGATGGCGCTCAAGTACGCGGTGATCACGTCGGTGAACCGCGACGACCAAGCCGATGGCGGCGCCGGGATCTTTGCCGGGACCATTCGCGACATCAAGCGGCGGCTGCCCTCGTGCCGCGTGGAAGTGCTGATTCCCGATTTCAAGGGCGAGGCCGGCCCCCTGCACACGGTGCTCGACGCGCGGCCCGACATCCTGAACCACAACACCGAGACCGTGCCGCGCCTCTACCGCGCCGTGCGCTCGGGCGGCAAGTACGCGCGCACGCTGGAACTGCTCGACCGCTCGCGGACCTACGCGCCAGACATCCCCACCAAGACCGGCCTGATGATGGGCCTCGGCGAGGAGCAGGACGAGGTCGTCGAGGTCTTCAGGGACCTGCGCAGGGTGGGCGTGCAGATCCTCACGCTGGGCCAGTACCTGCGCCCCTCGGACACGCACGCCGTGATGACGCGCTACTACCACCCCGACGAGTTCCGGGAGCTGAAGCGCATCGCGCTCGACCTGGGCTTCGTGCACGTGGAAGCCGGCCCGCTCGTCCGCAGCTCCTACCACGCCCACGAGCAGGCCGACGCCGTCACGCGGGCGGGACTGAAGTCCCGCCCCACCGCGTGACCTACTTCCTCTTCGGCTTGTAGACGTGCGTGGCCTGGCCGAAGAACACCTCGGCGGCCTCCATCACCGTCTCCGACAGCGTCGGGTGCGGGTGGATGGTGAGCTTCAGGTCCGACGCCGTCGCGCCCATCTCGATGGCCAGCACCCCCTCGGCGATCAGCTCGCCGGCGCCTGAGCCCACCAGGCCGATGCCCAGGATACGCTCGGTGGCGGGATCAATCAGCAGCTTCGTCATGCCGTCCACGCGGTCGATGGCAATCGCGCGGCCAGAAGCCGGCCACGGGAACCTGGCCACCTCCACCTTGATGCCCTGCTTCTCGGCCTCGGCTTCGGTGAGCCCGGCCCACGCGATTTCAGGGTCGGTGAACACCACGGCTGGAATGGCCGCCGGCTCGAACTCGGCCTGGTGTCCGGCGATGGCGTCCACGGCCACGCGCGCCTCGTGCGAGGCCTTGTGCGCCAGCATGGGCTCCCCCGCCACGTCGCCAATGGCGAACACGTTGAGCTCGCCCGTGCGGCGCTGGCCGTCGGTGACGATGTAGCCCTTCGGATCCACCATCACGCGCGTCTTGTCGAGCCCGTCGATCGTCGCGTTGGGCCGGCGGCCGATCGACACCAGCACGTAGTCGTAGGTGGCGTCCTTCGGGGCGCCCTCGCCCTCGAAGGTGACCGTGATGCCTGTCGCCGGGGCTGAAGCC
>CAYJPQ010000002.1:71271-73260 GCA_964372085.1 uncultured Bifidobacteriaceae bacterium
GTTGGGCCCGGTTGGGCGGGGGCGGGGGGCGCCCCCCCGGCCGCTCCGTACTTCGGTGAGGGAGGTGACCTTCGTCGAGACCATCACCGTGTCGAACGCCGCCTCCACGCGCTGCGAGAGGACCTTCACCAGGTCGCGGTCGGCGCCGGGCAGCAGCCCCGGCGTCATTTCCACCACCGACACCTTTGTGCCGAGCGCCGCGTACACCGAGCCCAGTTCCAGCCCGATGTACCCGCCGCCAATCACGAGCATGGTCTTGGGCACTTCGGGCAGGTCGAGCGCGCCCGTGGAATCGATCACCCGCGGCGAATCGATGGAGAGCGAAGGGATGCGCGTCGGCAGCGAGCCCAGCGCCAGGATGACGTAGTCGGCGCTGACGGTCTCGTCCCCGCCGCCCGCCCTGGCCACCTTCAGCGTACCCGGGTCGACGATCGACGCCCACCCCTGGATGTAGTTCACCTTGCGGAACTTGGCCACCTGCCCGGTGCCGCTCGTCAGCTTCTCGACGACGCGGTTCTTGTAGGCGCGGAGCTTGTCCACGTCCACCTTGGGCGTGCCGAAGTCGATGCCCCACTCCTTGGCGTGCCTCGATTCGTCGAGCACCTTGGCCACGTGCAACAGGGCCTTCGACGGGATGCACCCGCGGTAGAGGCACACGCCCCCCGGGTGCTTCTCGGGGTCGATGAGGGTCACCTGCATCCCCAGGTCGGCCGCGTAGAAGGCGGCCGCATAGCCTCCGGGGCCCGCCCCGACAACGGCAACACGAGTAGCCACGATTAACCTCTCAGCGCGAGCGTGAAGGGATTCTCCAGTGCCTCGACGACCCAGCGCAGGAAGCGGATGGCGTCGGCGCCGTCGATCAGCCGGTGGTCGTAGCTGAGCGAGAGCGGCAGCATCTGGCGCGGCTCGAACGACGTGCCGTTCCAGTGCGGCTCGTTCACGCCGCGCGAGATGCCGAGGATGGCCACTTCGGGCCAGTTCACGATGGGCGTGAACATGGTGCCGCCGATGCCGCCCAGGTTGGAGATCGACATCGATCCGCCCGACATCTCGTCGAGCGTCAGCTTGCGGGCCTTGGCCTTCTCGGCCAGCCCGTTGATCTCCACCGAGATCTCGGTGAGGTTCTTCTGGTCGGCGTGGCGAATCACGGGCACGAGCAGCCCGCTCTCGGTGTCCACGGCGATGCCCACATGGATGTACTTCTTGTAGACGATGGCCTCGCCGGCCGCGTCCACCGAGGCGTTGAACTGCGGGAACACGCGAAGCGCGGTGGCCACGACCTTGGCGGCCACGGCCGTCACCGTGAGGTTGCCGCCGGCCTTCTCCACCTCGCCGCGATACCGCTTGCGCATGGCCTCAAGCGCGGTGATGTCGGCCTTATCAAACTGGGTGACGTGGGGAATGGTGTTCCACGCGTGGCTCAGGTGCTCCGCCGTCTTGCGGCGGATGCCCGACATCGGCTTCCGCTCGACCTCGCCCCACTTGGCGAAGTCGGGCAGCGCGGGGCCCACGCTCACCGATCGCGCGGTCGACCCGGCCGCGGCGGCCTGGCCGCCGGTGCCCAGGCTGTGCATCACGCGCTTGGCGAATTCCTTCACGTCTTCCTGTGTGATGCGGCCGCCCGGGCCGGTGCCCGGCACCTGGCCCACGTCCACGCCAATCTCGCGCGCCAGCCGGCGCACCGAGGGCGCGGCCGGCGCCGCGGTGGTCGACACGATCGGCGCCGACGGTGCGGCGGGAGGCGCCGGCGCCGCGTGACGGCCGGCCGCGATGTCGACGACGGAGGCGCGGGGGCGATCGGCGGCCGCCGCAGGTGCCTCAGGTGCCTTGAGTGCCGCAGGTGCCACAGGGGTGGGTGCCGCAGGTGCCGCAGGTGCGGCCGGGACAGCGGCGCTCGTTGCACCTGCTGCACCCGCTGCACCCGCTGCACCCGCTGCACCCGCCTTCCCGTTTTCCATCACCAACACCGCCTGCCCGGGCTTCACCTTG
>CAYJPQ010000002.1:73360-106207 GCA_964372085.1 uncultured Bifidobacteriaceae bacterium
TGCACCCGCCTTCCCGTTTTCCATCACCAACACCGCCTGCCCGGGCTTCACCTTGTCGCCGGCCTTCACGCGAATCTCCTTCACGCGGCCGGCCACGTTCGAGGGCACCTCGATGGTGGCCTTGTCGGTTTCGAGCTCGAGCACCGGCTGGTCGACGGCGATGGTGTCGCCCGCCTTGACCAGCACCTTGAGGACGTCGCCCTGGACGATGCCGTCGCCCAGGTTGGGAAGAATGAACTCGGCCACGTTAGCTCACCGCCGGATTGGGTTTGTCGGCATCGATGCCGAGGTCCTTGATGGCCTGCGCCACCACCTTCGCGTCGACCTGCTTCTCCTCCAGCAACGCGTGGAGCGTGGCCAGCACGATGAAGCGCGCGTCGACCTCGAAGAAGTTGCGCAGCGCGGCGCGCGTATCGCTGCGGCCGAAGCCATCGGTGCCGAGCGACTGCAGCGGCCTCGGCAGCCACTTGTCAATGGAGTCGGGCAGCACCTTGAGGTAATCCGACGCGGCCACGAACACGCCCGGGGCGTTCTTCGTCGCCTCGGTCACGTAGGGCACGCGCGGCATCGCGGCGGGGTGCAGCCGGTTCCAGCGCTCGCAGGCGTGGCCGTCGCGGTGCAGGCTCGCGTAGCTCGTGACGCTCCACACGTCGGCGCCCACGTTGTACTTCTCCTCGAGAATCTGCTGCGCCTTGAGCGCCTCGGTGACGATGGCGCCGCTGCCGAACAACTGCGCGCGCAGCTTGGCCGTGGGGAGGCCGGTCGGCTTGCACACGTACATCCCCTTAAGGATGCCGCCCCGCGAGCCCTCGGGCATCGCCGGGTGCTCGTACTGCTCGTTCATCACCGTGAGGTAGTAGAAGATGTCCTCGCGGTCCTTGTACATCCGCTTGATGCCGTCCTCGACGATCACCGCCAGCTCGTAGGCAAACGCGGGGTCGTACGCCTGGCAGGTGGGCACGGGCAGCGCCAGCACGTGGCTGTGGCCGTCCTCGTGCTGCAGGCCCTCGCCGTTGAGCGTGGTGCGGCCCGAGGTGCCGCCCACGACGAAGCCCTTCATCTGCATGTCGGCGCCGGCCCAGATGAGGTCGCCCACGCGCTGGAAGCCGAACATCGAGTAGAAGACGAAGAACGGCATCATGTTGATGCCGTGCGTGGCGTAGGCCGTGCCCGCGGCGATGAACGACGACATCGCCCCGGCCTCGTTGATGCCCTCCTCGAGGATCTGCCCGTCAGAGGCCTCCTTGTAGTAGAGCAGCGTGTCGCGGTCCACCGGCTCGTAGAGCTGGCCGCTGTGCGCGTAGATGCCCACCTGGCGAAACAGCGCCTCCATGCCGAAGGTGCGCGCCTCGTCCGGAACGATGGGCACCACGAGCTTGCCGATCTGCTCGTCACGCAGCAGCTTCGACAGGATGCGCACCAACACCATCGTCGTCGAGGCCTTGCGCGCCTCGGTGCCCTTGTGGAATTCCTCGAACACCTCGGTCAGGTCGGCGGTGATGGGCTCCGAGCGCACCTGGCGCTTCGGCACGGGACCGTTCATGGCCGCGCGCCGCTCCTGCACGTACTTCATCTCGGCGCTGTCCGGGGGCGGTTTGTAGAACGGCGCCTGTGCCACCTCGTCGTCCGAGATGGGGATGCCGAACCGCGTGCGGAACTGCGTGACCTCCTCGTCGTTCAGCTTCTTCTGCTGGTGGGTGATGTTCTTGCCCTCACCCGACTCGCCGACGCCGTAGCCCTTGATGGTGCGGGCCAGGATGAGCGTGGGCACGCCCTTGGTCTCGACGGCGGCCTTGTAGGCGTTGAACACCTTGGCGGGGTCGTGGCCGCCCAGCGTGAGCCGCTTCAGTTGCTCGTCGGAGAGGTGCTTCACCATGTCGAGGAGCCGTGGATCGGCGCCCCAGAAGTGCTTGCGGATGTAGTCGCCCGACTCCACCGCCATCTTCTGGTACTCGCCGTCGACGGTCTCGCCCATCCGCTTCACGAGCAGGCCCTCGTGGTCCTGCTCGAGCAGCGCGTCCCACTCCGAGCCCCAGATCACCTTGATGACGTTCCAGCCCGCGCCGCGGAAGATGGCCTCGAGCTCCTGGATGATCTGGCCGTTGCCGCGCACCGGGCCGTCGAGCCGCTGGAGGTTGCAGTTGATCACGAAGATCAGGTTGTCGAGCTTCTCGCGCGACGCCAGCGTGATGGCGCCCAGCGACTCGGGCTCGTCGGTCTCGCCGTCGCCCAGGAACGCCCACACCTTGGCGTCGGTCTTCGGCTTGAGGCCGCGGTCTTCCAGGTAGCGGTTGAAGCGCGCCTGGTAGATGGCCATGATGGGCCCGAGGCCCATCGACACCGTGGGGAACTCCCAGAAGTCGGGCATCAGCCACGGGTGCGGATACGACGACAGGCCGCCGCCCTCGGCGAACTCGCGGCGGAAGTTCACGAGTTGCTCGGTGGAGATGCGGCCCTCGAGATAGGCGCGCGAGTAGATGCCGGGGGACCCGTGGCCCTGGAAGTAGATGAGGTCGCCTTCGTTGCCGTTGTCGCGGCCGCGGAAGAAATGGTTGAAGCCCACCTCGTACAGCGTGGCCGACGAGGCGAAGGTGGAGATGTGGCCGCCGATGCCGTCCTCGACGCGGTTGGCGCGCACCACCATGGCCATGGCGTTCCAGCGCACGAGGCTCTTGATGCGGCGCTCGATCTCGCGGCTGCCCGGGTACGGCACCTGCTCGTGGGCGTTGATGGTGTTGATGTAGGGCGTGTTCGCCGTGAACGGGAGCCTGGCCCCCGCCCGCTGGGCATGGACCCCCAACTCGCGGAGCAGCCGGCCGACCCGCGCCGCCCCTCCGTGCTTCAGTACGTCATCCAGCGACTCGAGCCATTCGCGCGTTTCGAGGGCCTCGAGCTGGGCCGCATCGGGTGGGGCAGTATTTCTCATGACCGGCTATGACCTTCCTCTTCGACTGCAGACAATCGAACCATTTTAGCGGGTTGCGGGGGGGAATGAAAGCGACGGCCGGGCCACCTTGGCCTGTAACCTGTTGCAGGACCTACACATGAGACAGGTTCCCCACCGGGGACCTCCAGGGAGACCCACCTCGGCGGTTGGCCGGGACCACACCCGGAGTAACATTTCTCGCCAATGCCCGGGCCGCGCGCACGGCTGACCGTCGCGGTCGCCTTCTTTGCCTACGTCGTGCTCGTCCGCACGCACGACATCGCCGGCACGTTCCTGCTGCTGGGCGAGCAGACGCGCGACTGGACGCTGGCCCTGGGCGGCTGGCGCGACCTGCCCCTCACCGGCACGCCCAGCACGGCGGGCGGCCGCGGATTCGGTCCCATCTACTACTGGGTGCTGTGGCTCGGCCGGCACCTGGTGGGCCCCTTCACCGACAACCTGCCGCACGCCGGCGGCATCACCGTGTCGCTGCTGCAGGCATCCGCCGACACCTGGCTCTTCGTCGCGCTGTGGCGGCGACTGGCCGGGACTAAAGTCCCGGCCCTCCGAGGGTCGCGACTGGCCGGGACTGAAGTCCCAGGCCTCCGAGCGTCACGATTGTCGCTGCCCCTCGCGCTGGCCATCGCACTGGTGGTGGCCTCGCAGCCCTTCGACGTGGGGCTGTCGGCCGCGATCTGGAACCCCCCGGTCGCCACGGCCCTGGTGAAGATGACCATGGCGCTGGTGCTCGGCCTCGGCGAGTCGCCGTCGCTGTGGAAGGTGGCGGGCACCGCGGCGGTGGCCTGGCTGGGAGTGCAGGCCCATTCGTCGGCCGCGTTCGTGGCCGCTCCCGTGCTGGCGCTGCTGGTCGCGCAGCCCCTGCTGGCGCGCCAGTGGCGCCGCGCCGTGGACGCGGCGCGCGTGGTGGCCGAGGTGATCGTGGTGCTGCAGTTGCCCTATGTCGCGGCGCAGTTCCTGGCCCCGGCGTCGAACATTGGTCCCACCGTGGTGATCGACAGCCTGGCGCACGCGGCCACCGTGAACCCGCTGGAGAGCTTCAACCGCATCTCGTCGATTGCGGGCTGGCTCATCACCCGCGGACCCGACAGCTGGCCGTACGGCATCGTCACGGCGGCCGCCGCGGCGGCGGCGGCGTGGCGGTGGTGGCGCGACCCGGCCATGCTGGCCGTGTCGGTGGGGCCGCTGGTCACGGCCACCCTGCTCTTCTCCACCTGGACGCGCCCGTATGACAGTTACTGGTTCATGACGCTCGCCCCAGCCATCGTGGTCACCGCCGGCCTGGCCGTGACCGCCCTGCCCCGCGCCGAGTGGGTGACCCGCGCCGGCTGGGTGTGCTTGGCGCTGGCCGTGGCCTGGCAGCCGGCCCGCATCGAGCAGTCGAAGGGCTTCTTCCGTTATCCCGAGTACCGACCCCTGCTCGACGGCTCGCGTACGGCGTTCCGGCGATCGCCCGTGCTGCAAGACTTGCGCGTGGCCTTCGAGGTGCATCCCACCACCGACGTGCAGTATCTCTATCGCATCCTCGGCGGACGCATCGACGAATCCGGCGGATACACCGCGGAGATTCAGCGCGACGGCACCGTCACCTTCGCGCCGGTGCCCTGATGGAACGGCCTCCCCTGCTGAGCCTGGTCATCCCCGCCTACAACGAAGGCGGCCGCATCGGCGGCACGGTGGCGCGCGTGTGCGCCTACCTGGACCGCCAGCCATACACGTGGGAAGTCATCGTGGTGATCGACGGCGGCGGCGCCGGGCCGGCCGACGAGGCCCGCGCGGCCGCGGGCGGGCGCGCCAACGTCCACGTGCTCGAGAACGACGTGAACCGCGGCAAGGGCTATTCGGTGCGGCGCGGCTTTGCCGGGGCGCACGGCGGGCGCCTGGTGTTCATCGATGCCGACCTGTCGCTGCCGGTGGAGGGACTCGAGCCGATGATGGCGCGGTTTGACCAGGGCGCCGACGTGGTGATTGGCTCGCGCGAGGTGCCGGGCGCGCAGGTGGCCGGCGATCCGCCGCGGCTGCGCGGCGTGATGGGCCGGATCTTCAACCGCGTGGTGCAGGCGTTGGCGCTGCCCGGCCTGGCCGACACGCAGTGCGGCTTCAAGGGGTTCCGCGCGGAGGCCGCCCGTCGCATCTTCGCGGCGCAGACGGTCGACCGGTTCGGGTTCGACGTGGAGGTGCTGTACCTGGCCCGCCGGCTCGGGTACCGCATCGACGAACAGCCGGTGGTGTGCGTGTACCACGGCGGCAGCTCCGTGAACCGCCTCGGCGACGTCGTCGGCATGCTGCGCGACGTCTTTCTGATCCGGTGGCGGCACCGATGACACGCCCGCGCGCGCTCATGGTGGTGCAGCGGCACATCGCCGGCTGTAACCGCTGCCCGCGGCTGCGGCGCTACTGTCAGGAGGTGGGCCGCGTGAAGCGGGCCGCCTACCGGGCCGACACCTACTGGGCGCGGCCCGTTCCGGGCTTTGGCGACCCCCAGGCCCGCGTGCTCGTGCTGGGCCTCGCACCCGCGGCCCACGGCGCCAATCGCACGGGGCGTGTCTTCACCGGTGATGGCGCGGGCGGTTCCGGCGACTTCCTGATGGCCGCGCTCCACCGAGCGGGCTTCGCCAACATCGCCACGTCGCAGCGCGCCGACGACGGCCTGGTGCTGAAGGACGTGTACATCGCCGCGGCCGTGCGCTGCGCTCCGCCGGCCAATAAGCCCACGCCCGGGGAGATCGACACCTGCCTCGACCACCTCGAGGCCGAGGTGGCCGCCCTGCCTCGCCTGCAGGCCGTGGTGGCCCTGGGCAGGATCGCCTGGGACGCGTGGCTGAAGCTGGCCACGAGGCAAGGGGTGGCGCTCCCGAGACCGAAACCCGCATTCGGCCACGGCGCCATCAGCACACTGAGCCCGCCTTCGCTCGAGGAGCGTTCGCGCGCGAGCTACGGCGGGGTCCCGCCGAAGCGGCCTTCGGCCGCGAAGGCGGACACCCTGAGCACCCCGAGCACCTTGAGCACCCTGACCCTGATCGGCTGCTACCACCCGTCTCGGCAGAACACGAACACCGGCACGGTGACGCCGGCGATGTACGACGCGGTGTTTCAGCGGGCGCTGAAGCCGTTCATATCTCGATGACCCAGAGCTTCTGCCGATCGGTCCGGTAGAGCACGCGATACCCCAGCGACGCCGGCGGCATCGGCGCAAAGCGCAACGCCACCACGTATCTGACGCCCGCGGCTTTCCATCGCTCCCAGTTCCCGCTCGCGTCGTCGCTCGCCACGGCCTGGCGGCCGGTGTGCAGGTAGACCATGCCGGGATTGGTGCTGGCCACGGCGCCCGCCTCGTGGAGGTTGTCGCGCATCCAGGCCAGCAGCCCGTCCACCTCGCGTGCATCGGCGCTCCACTCGGGGGGCCGATCGCTCCGTGCCTGCACGAGGTATTGCCCGTGGTCCAGCACGTTGAGCCCGATGACGGCCAGCAGCAGGATGCGCGCCACGCGCGCGGCATGGCGACCGGATAGCGCGTCCACGCCTCTCCCGAGGTAGATGAACAGGAGCGGCGCCAGCGGCAGCAGGTAGCGGAACGACCGGTTCGGGACAAACGCCACCATGGCCAGGGTCACCGGCAGCAACAGGTCGGCCGCGCCCACGCGCCGGCGCGTCGCCGACACCAGGCCCGCCAGGACGAGGGCGCTGAACAGCAGGGAGACGGCCATCGTGCCGGCCGCCCCGCCCATGCTGCCGGGCATGAGGGCGGAGGGTCCGCCGATGGCCACCACCTCCATGCCGCTCTCGGAGGCGCCGCGATAGAGCGCCGGCGCGAACACCCCTCCCATGTCGCGGCCCAGCAGGTTCACCAGGTTGCGCGGCGCGCGGGTCAGCAGGTCGGCCACGCCGGCCTGCCCCGAAGCCGCCACGCCGCCGCGCCGCATCTGCAGCAGTTCCGCATAGGAATAGGCAATGCTGCCCCCGTGGGCGAGACGCGCTTCGGTGGACGGCACGTTCGCGCGCGCATAGGCCAGCCAGGGCAGCACGCCCAGCATCACGATGAGGGCATACGCCGCCGCCTGGCGCCATCGCCGGTGCCAGGCGAGGAACAGGAGGCACGCCAACGCCACGGCGATGCCCGCGGTCCGCACCAGCAGGGCGGCGGCGGTGGCGGCGGCGGCCAGGGCAACGGCGGCACGCGGGCGCGCCGCGCCGGGCGCGGCGCCGCGCTCGATGCACACGACAGCAGCCAACTGGAACAGCGTGAAGGCGCATTCGGCCATCACGGTGGACGTGGCCAGGAACACGAACGCCGGCGTGATCACGGTGGCCACCGCCACGAGGGCCGCCACCGGGTCGGGCAGGCCATGGTCGCGCCGCGCATGGCGGAAGGTGAGCGCGCCGGTGGCCAGCATCGCGGCCATCGACACAGACTTAAGCAGCCAGAGGTTGTCGGGGTACTGCGGGACGAGCCAGAACACCGGCGCCAGCAGCAGGGGGAAGCCCGGGGGCACGGCGGGCAGGATGGGCGCGACGGCGGAACTCACCAACCGGTACCCGTCACCCTGTGCCAGCGCCTTCGCCAGCAGCACGTACCAGGCGTCGTCCACCACCAGCCCCGCTGTGGAATCGAGGCGGGCGACGTAGAGCGCGGCGACGGCGGCGGCAACGGCGGTGAGTCGCAACACAGCGGGACCGGCGCCATTATGCCGCCGGCGCCCGGTCCCTCAAAGCCTTCCCGGTCACTTCACTTGCAGCGACTCGACGTGCTTGCTCAGCGCGATCACGCGGCGTTGCGCCGAGGCTTCATCGCCCATCGCCCTGAAGTGCGTGCCCCACGTGGGCATGTCGGTGGAACCGTGCGCGGGCACCACGACGCCGAATTGCAGCACCATGGCCACCCGCTCGTGCGGATACTGGCCGCCGTTGTTCTTGGCGAGCCGCGTCAGGTCGGTGGGCTTGGTCTTGAGCGACGGCGTGACCGGGCCGTCGCCAAGGCCCTTGCGGCCGTGGCACGGGCCACAGTACGCGACGTAGCTATCCACGCCCGACTCCTGGGCTGCGGCGGGCTGAAGCATCGGCCCCGGCCCTTCAGCCATCAGCGGCGTGGCCATCAGCCACGCACCGGCCGCGATGGCGGCGGCAAAACCTACGCTACGCGATGTCATGGAACGCTCCTCCTTCGCGCGCCGGCCACCGACGGAAACCCGGCAGGCACACGATTACCAAAGAGGAGGGTGCATAAAACCCGCCAATCGGGAGCAGCCGCAACACGGTGATAATCCGCTACTTCGTGCCCTTCGTGATCTTCGTGGCTAGTTGATGATCCGTCTCAGCTTGGCGCGATCGAGGTTGCCGCCCGACATCACCGCCACGACCCGCTGGCCCTGCAGCGACGCGGCGAGCTTCGCCGCCGCCGCCAGCGAGGCCGCGCCGGCGCCTTCGGCCAGGTTGTGCGTGGCCCTGAGCGCCAGCCGCACGCCCTCGGCCAGCTCGTCTTCCGTGAGCAGCACGAAGTCGTCCAGCGACCGCTTGAGGATGTCGAAGGTGAGGTCGAAGGTGACGCGGGTGGCCATGCCTTCGGCGAGGGTGTTGGCCGACTCGCCCACCACGCGGTGGGGCCCGCGCCACGACCGCGCCACCGCATCGGCGTTCACGGCGCCGACGCCAATCACGCGGGCCTTCGATCCGAGCGCATCGCGCACGGTGATGACCCCGCAGGCGCCGCTGCCACCGCCGATCGGGACGAGGATGACGTCGGCGTGGGGCAGGTCCTCGAAGATCTCGAGCCCGTAGGTGCCCACGCCGGCCAGCAGCGCCGGCTCGTTGGCCGAGTGCACATAGCGGGCCCCGGTGCCGGCCGCGCGGCGCTCGCACCGCTCCCGCGCCTCGTCGAAGTCGCGGCCGCCCTCCTCCACCGTGGCGCCGTAGGCGCGCATGGCCGCGTTCTTCTCGGGATTGTTGCTCTCGGGCACGAACACGGTGCACGCCACGCCGTGCAGCCGGCACGCCAGCCCGATCGACTGGCCGTGGTTGCCGGTGCTGGCCGTCACCACGCCCCGCTCGCGCTCCTCCGCCGACAGCGCTCCCACCAGGTTGAGCCCGCCGCGCACCTTGAACGCGCCGGTCGGGTTGTGGTTCTCGTGCTTCACCCAGATGTCGAGGCCCGTCTCGGCCTCGAGCAGCGGGTGCTGCATCAGCGGCGTCCGAGGCACGTGCGGCGCGATGCGCTCGCGGGCCGCGTAGATGTCGTTGAGGGTTGGTGGCCGCATGCCCGCCATTATCCGTGTTTCATCCGTTATCTGTGTTTCATCTGTGGCCTAACGTTCCACCCATCGCCTGACCGCATCGGTGGCCACGTCTGGCCGATCGGTGATGAGGCCGTCCACACCCCAGCCAAGCAAGCGCGAGATATCGGCGGGTGTATCCACGACCCACACCTGCACCACCTGCCCTTCGCGGTGCGCCTGGCGCACGAAGGCCGGTGACACCACCCGCATCCGGCCCACGCGCTCGGGCACCTGGAAGGCCGCGTAGGGTCGGTGGCCCGCCCAGGGCCACCGAATCCAGGACCGGTGGAGCGTCCATCGCGCCTCTTCCTGCGATGCGCTGGTGGCGATCTCTGGCGCCTCGGCGCGAACCGTGTCGGAGGTCACCTGCGCGAAGGAACTGAGGCACACGCGCTCCACGGCGCCGACGCGGCGGACGACCGACACGACCGCCCGCGCCAGGGCCGCAGAGGCGCCCTTCATCTCGATGATCACCCGGGTGTCCGGAAACCGGCGCAGCACCGCCTCGAGGGTGGGCACCCCCGCCCCGGTTCCGCGAAAGGGGTGCGATCCGTCCCGCGCGAAGCGGTACCCGGCGTCCACCCGCGCCAGCTCGTCGCTGGTGAGCACGGCCACCGGGCCCGTGCGATCGGTGGTGCGGTCGAGCGTGGCGTCGTGAATCACCACGGGCACGAGGTCGGCGGCCAGGTGCACGTCGAGTTCGAGGCCGTCCACGCCGAATGCCATCCCGTTGTCGAAGGCGGGCATCGTGTTCTCGGGCGCCAGCTTCGCGCCGCCGCGGTGGGCAAACACGAGCGGACGGGGCGATTGGAAGACGGCCGGGCGGGAACCGGGATTCTCGCTCACGGAGTCATAATAGCGATATGTCCCCACGGCCCCGCATTGAAACCCTCGGTCAACTGAAGGCCGCCGTCGCCACGGGCGAGATCAAGCACCGCCCGGTGCGCGACGAGGTGCGCGAGAACCTGTCGGATCGCCTGCGCCGCAAGGACGCCCTCTTCCCCGGCATCATCGGCTACGACGACACGGTTATCCCCCAGTTGGTGAACGCCGTGCTGGCGCGGCACCACTTCATCCTGCTGGGCCTGCGCGGCCAGGCCAAGACGCGCCTCCTGCGGGCGCTGACCACGCTGCTCGACGAGTGGCTGCCGGTGATTCCCGGCAGCGAGATCAACGACGACCCGCTGGCGCCCCTGTCGGCGTTTGGCGCCGAGCGCGTGCGCGCCGAGGGCGACCAGATGCCCCTCGGCTGGCTGCCCCGGGAGGCCCGCTACGTCGAGAAGCTCGCCACGCCCGACGTGACCATCGCCGACCTGATCGGCGACATCGACCCCATCAAGGCGGCCAAGGGCGGCCTGCACCTGGGAAGCGAGTTGTCGATGCACTTCGGGCTGCTGCCCCGGTCGAACCGCGGCATCTTCGCCATCAACGAGCTGCCCGACCTGGCCGGCAAGATCCAGGTGGGCCTCTTCAACATCCTGCAGGAGGGCGACGTCCAGATTAAGGGCTACCCCGTGCGCCTCGCCCTGGACGTGATGATCGTCTTCACGGCCAATCCCGAGGACTACACGGCGCGCGGCAAGATCATCACGCCGCTCAAGGACCGCATCGGCGCCGAGATCCGCACGCACTACATGGAGAGCCGAGCCGAGGCCATGCGCATCACGGCCCAGGAGGCCTGGACCGACCGCGGCGTGGCCATCGAGGTGCCGGCGTTCGTCCGCGAGGTGGTGGAAGACGTCGCGTTCCAGGCCCGCCACGAGAAGAAGATCGACAAGCGGTCGGGCGTGAGCCAGCGCATGCCCATCAGCGTGCTCGAGACGGCCGTGTCCAACGCCGAGCGCCGGGCGCTGGTCGCCGGCGAGTCGCCGGCCGTGCCGCGCATCACCGACATCTATGCCGCGCTGCCCTCGATGACGGGCAAGTTCGAGCTCGAGTACGAGGGCGAGCTCAAGGGCGCCGACCAGGTGGCGCGCGATCTCGTGCGCGCCGCCGTGGGCAACATCTTCACCGGGCACTTCCCCGACACCGACCTCACGAAGGTCGTGGAGTGGTTCGACCTCGGCGGGGCCATCACGCTCTCCGACACCACCTCCTCGGCGGTGCTGGTCGACCAGGCGCGCACCGTGCAGGGCCTGCTGGATCTGGCGCACCGCCTGGGCATCGCGCCCGACGCCCCCGTGCCCGTGCTGGCCGCGGGCGTGGACTTCGTGCTCGAGGGCCTCTACGCGCGGAAGAAGATCAGCCGTAGCGACGAGCGCGGCTACCACGGGGCCGAGCCCGTTCGCCGGCCGCAGGCGCCGGCCGCGCGCATGCCGGTGCTGACGCCGGACGACGACGAGGACGAGAGCCCTGGCGGCAGGAAGAAGAAGCGGTACTACAATTGACGGCTTGGGGCTTAGGGCTTGGGGCTTGGGGCTTGGGGCTTGGGGCTTAGGACGTGAAATACAAATACACGAAATACGTCCCGCACCTGCTCGACGACCTCGACATGGACGAGCTCATGTCGAAGCTGTCGGACCTGCTGCTGTCGAGCGGCTTCGGCAGCCCGCGCGACCCCGGGGACGCCGGGGACCGCACGCTGCAGGCGCTGCACGACGCCATCCTCGAGGCGCTGTTCAGCGGCGGCGTGCTGCCCGACGACCTGCTGGAGCAGCTGTTCGGCGAACAGGCCGAGGGGTCTGACGATCCCTTCGACGAGGCTCAGGGCAGGCAGATGCGCGATCAGCTGGAGCAGCTCATCACGCAGATCATCGAGCGGATTGCCGAGTCGGGCTACATCTCCACGCCCCCGGACCTCGAGTCCGAGAAGGCGCGGCGGGCGCAGGCGGGCGGCGGCGGCGAGAGCGAGCCCGGCGAGGTGACGTTCGAGGTCACCGACAAGGCGCTCGACTTCCTCGGCTACCGGGCGCTGCGTGACCTGCTGGGGTCGACCGGCCACAGCCAGACGGGCCGCCACGACACGCGCGATCTGGCCACGGGCATCGAGGCTGGCGGCGCGCCCAAGCCCTACGAGTTTGGCGACACGCTCAACCTCGACGCCGCGGCCACGATCCTGAATGCCGTGCAGCGTGCCGCCGGGGCTGAAGCCCCGGCGCTCGGTGTTCCAGGAGGGCCGGGACTTCAGTCCCGGCCGGGCATCGACATCGACTACTCGGACCTGATGGTGGCGCAGGGCGAGTACCAGAGCTCGTGCGCCACGGTGCTGCTGCTCGACTGCAGCCACAGCATGATCCTGTACGGCGAAGACCGCTTCACGCCGGCCAAGCGCGTGGCCATGGCGCTGTCGCACCTGCTGCGCACGCAGTATCCCGGCGACACGCTGCACGCCGTGCTCTTCCACGACAGCGCCGAGGAGATCCCGCTGCGCGAGCTGGGGCGCGTGCGCGTGGGCCCTTACTACACCAACACCCGCGAGGGCCTGCGCCTGGCGCGGCGCATCCTCGAGCGCCAGCGCAAGGACATGCGCCAGATCGTGATGATCACCGACGGCAAGCCCTCGGCGCTCACCCAGCCAGACGGCCGCATCTACAAGAACCCCTTCGGCCTCGACCCCCTCGTGATTGGCGAGACGCTGGCCGAGGTGTCAGCGTGCGCCAGGGCCGGCATCATGATCAACACCTTCATGCTGGCGCGCGACTACGACCTGGTGGCCTTCGTCCGCCGCGTGGCCCGCATGTGCCGCGGCAAGGCGTACTTCACCACGCCGTACACCCTGGGCCAGTACGTCCTCATGGACTACATGGACAAGAAGACGAAACTGGTCCACTGATCACGTACGGGCCACAGAGACACAGAGACACAGAGAAAGGCCAAGTCCTTCTAAATGCCAGTGCCGGTTAGACGGCGTGCAGGCATTTTGAAGTATTGGAAGTTCCCTCTGTGTCTCTGTGTCTCTGTGGCCCGTACGTGATCCCGATCAGTGGGTCATCGCGTACAGCACCGCGTTGATCCCCACCGCGTAGCCGTTGGGCGAGAAGCTGTAGAAGAACTCCGGGTCTTCGCCCTCGCGCTCCCACGAATCGGCGATGTCGGTGTTGTGCGTCATCAGCACCATGATGCGGCCGTGCGCGTCGGCGATGGCCGCCATGTGCGCCCTGGCGCTGTACTCCCCCATCTCCGACGTGTCGCCGCCGCTGCCCCGCCAGAACTGGATGGAGGGCACCTGCGGGATGGCAGCCACCGGGAACAGCGTGCTGTAGATGGGGTGCCCGGGCTCGATCTCCTGGATGGGATAGGTCGCGCGCGGCAAGGCTTTGGCGATCTCGTCGGCGAAGGCCTCCATGGCCCACGGCCCCCAGAAGTCGTCCACCCACAGGAAGCCGCCCTTGAGCAGGTACTCGCGCAGCCGCTCGGCGTCGATCGGCGAGAAGCCCGCGCTGCCCGGGTCGGAGGCCACGACGAAGGGGCACTGGAAGAGCGCGTCGTCGGTGGGCCGCACCACCAGGTGGGACGGCTCGCCCCCGCTGAAGGCCACCGTGGTCTTGGTGAGCTCCGACAGGCGAATCGAGAAGTTGATGTCGGCGTACGGGTAGTCGGTGCCCCAGCCCATGCCGCGCTGCTGCGAGCGCACCTGCTGGTACATCAACCGGCAGAAGTGGAACTTGCCGTCGGCGTCGTCGGTGGTGGCAAAGCGCGGCGGCGCGCCGTACTCGCCCCAGCCGCGGCGGCCGCCGCCGCGGAAGCCGCGCTGGGCCTCGGCCATGGAGGCGGCCAGCGCCAGCGCCAGCACCAACGCCGTGAGAACCCGTGTCATTGGCGCGACTTCGGCTTCGACAGCGAGCGGTAGTACTCCTCCACCAACGCCCGGAACTCGGCCGGCACGTCGTCGGCGCCGGTGACGAGCGCGCGGTCGGCCTCGTCGCCGGTCTGGCGGCGCAGCCCGTACTCGAAGCGCTTCAGCCCCTCGGCCACGAAGGTCTGCAGGCGCTCGAGCTCGGCCACGTCCTTGTAGACGCGCTCGGAATCGAGCTCACGCAAGCGCTTGAGGATCTCGTCGAGCTCCTTGGCGTCGAGGTCCTGCTCGCGCATCATGTTGCGGAGTTCCTGAGCCTCGTTGGTCCACTGCCGCGCCTCGCCACGGAACTGGCGGATGTCGTCCTGGCTGAACCCGTCGCCCGGACGCCAATCGCCCCATCCGCCCCCGCCGTCACGCCCCTGTTGCCCCTGTTGGCCTTGCGCACCTTGCGCACCCTGCGCACCTTGCGCACCCTGCGCACCTTGCGCACCTTGAGCACCTTGCGCACCTTGAGCACCCTGGGCACCTTGTTGCCCTTTGGCACCCTCGGCACCCTTCGCACCCTCGGCACCTTGATCTTGGGCCCGTTGCCTGGCTCGTTCCGCCATGCGCTGGCCCAGTGAATCCACGCCGCGCGCCAACTCGCGTGCCTTGTCGAGCGCCTCGGCGGTGCGGTCGCGCCCGCCCTGCCCCACGCTGGCCGCCGCCTCACCCAGCTTCTCCCGGAGCGACTCGATGTTGGCGCCGATCTCCTCCTCGAAGTTCCGCGCGTACTCTTCGGGCGCGCCCGAACCCATCAGGCTCTTCGAGTAGCGGATCTTCTCCTTCACCTTGTTGTCGCGGATGCCGGACGCCGCCTCCTGCAGCTTGCGGGCGGTGTCGCGCGATTCCTTGGTGGTTTCCCCCACCATCCGATCGAGCTGCTTCTCGAGGCCGGCGACCTTCGACTCGAGCGCGTCCTTGCGCTGGCCCAGCAACTGCGACCTGGCCAACCGGTCGGGCCCGGCCCTGGGCAGGCTCCTGGCCTCGCTGGCAATGCCCTCCTGCTCGCGCGCGATCTCGTCGGCCTGCCGCTGCGCGTCCCTCAGATCGCGCTCGCCGCGCGCCGCCTGGTTGCGTTCGAGCTGCCGCTGGGCCTCGCGGAGCCGGTCGGCAGCCGCCGCGGCCTGCCCGGCCGCCGACGGATCGCCCTTGGCCGCCGCGCGCCGCATGGCGTCGGCGGCGTTGCGCAACTGGCGCGCGGTGTCGGCCAGGTCCCGGCGGTTCTGGTCGCGCGACAGCTTCTCGAGCTGGCGCGCCGCCTCTTCGGCCTGCTCGGCCAGCGCGCGCTGCAGGTCGCCGCCCGACCCGCCGGCCGACTGGCCGGCCGCCTGACGGCGCATGCGCTCCATCTCCTGCTCCTGGCGCCTCGCCAGCTCCTTCAGCTTCTCGGCCAGCTCGTCGATCTTCTGGTCCTGCTGCTCGGTGGACGCCTGTGAGTTCGTCTCGTACTGGTTGGCCATCTTGTCCATCTCGAGCTTGAACAAGTCGGCCAGGTCCTCGGCAATCGATCCCGCCCCGCCGCCGCCGCCGCCGCCGGCCTGGCGGCCGGTCTGCACCTGCAACTCGAATTCCTCCTCGGCCTGCTGCAGCAACTGCAGCGCCAGGTTCTCGGGTGGCAGCGCGCCATCGGGGCTCTGGCCCTGCAGCTTCTTCTCGGCCAGGGCCATCTGCTCGGCGGCCTTCGGCAGCAGCTCGCCGATCTTCCTGAAGGCCGGGTCTGGCGACACCAGCCGGCTGTTCATGCGCTCCACCAGGCCGGTGACCTGCTCGCGCAGCTTGCTTTGCGCCAGCGTGAGCACGACCATGCTCTCGCGGAACTTATCGGCCTTCAGCGTCTTGCGATCGCGCTGCACGTTGAAGGTGCCCGCGATGATCTGGCGCTGCTGCTGTGAGAGCGCGCCCACGTCGCCGCCGCCCCCGCCGCCACCGCCCCCACCCCCGCCACCCATCGACGTGGCCGGCTTGAAGTCCTTGCTGAACGGGCGAATGCGCAGGAAGAAGATGTCACTCGTGGCCTGCTTGGCGCCGTCCACCGCGTCGTTGTCGGCGGCCCTGGCGTAGTACGACACCGAGTCGCCGGCCTTCACGCCCAGCTCTTCCAAAAAGAAGGTGTGCCCGGCGGTGACCTCGGGCGCCGGCCGCGCGCCGTCGTACAGGCGCACCACTGTCTCGGGCCCGCCGTTCACCGAGTACACCAGCTGCAGGTTCTTCACCGCGTAGTCGTCGTCGGCCTTCGCCTCGACGAAGAACTCCTGCACGGGCGTGGCATCGGTGTCGCGGCCCGGCTTCGACAGCGTGACGGTGGGCGCCTGGTCCGACAGCAGGTCCACGGTGTACTGCGGCGACGCCGTGACGCGCTCGCCGCCCGGCCCTTCGAGCTCCACCCGGTAGAACCCGTCGCGCAAGGCGGTGAATTTCGCCGACAGCGTGCCGTCGGCATTGGCCGTGACGGGCACGTGTTCGGTCTCGCTCAACACGATGCGCCCGCCCTTCGAGGCCATCGTGGGCGTGATGGTGAGCCGCACGTCGGTACCCTTGAGCACCGCGATGTCGCCGCCGTCCTCGATGGTCCTGGGCTCCAGGCCGGTGTAGGCCGGGTACCGGTATTCGAGGTCGATCTTCTTCGTGTACGGCAGCTCGACGACGTTCAGCGTGAAGACGGGCGAGCGGACGCCCGCAGCTTCGACGAGGTAGTCCATCGAGCCGGAGAGGTCGAACAGGATGCCCTCGTACCCGCCGCCGGTGTCCGACTTGATCATGGGCACGCGCTCGAACGCCGCGTCGGGGCCCGTGCGCGTGAGGATCACCGCCTCGGCGGCGTCAAAGCCGGTGAGCACGGCGTTGACGGCCTGGTCGGCCCCCTTGGGCACCGTGGCGTTGCCCGGGGTGACGTCGATGCGGTACGGGGCCGCGGCCTCCACGTCGCGAGAGATGTCGAAGATGGCCGAGAGGGTGTGGCGCAGGTAGCCCGGGCCGAACGTGAAGAGGGCGATGGTCGCCACGGCCACGCCGCCGACGATCCACGCATAGCGGCGCATGGGGTCGCGCTCGATGCGCTCGCCTTCGTGAATCTCGTGCACGCGCTCGATGGCCTTCTCGACGAGCCGACGACTCAACTCCGGCGACCAGTCGCCCGGCTTCTCGGCCGCCTCCATGGCGCTGACGATGGCCGAGTCGAGCGACGGCTCGTGCTCTTCCAGGTAGAGGGCCACCTGTTCGTCGGTGACCTTGCGCGTCAGCGGGCGTGCAAAGAACCAGGCCGCCGCGCCCACCAGCGCAATCCCGGTGGCGATGCGGAACCAGAAGATGGCGGAAGGGGCGAACTTGAGGGTCTCGAGAGCGTAGGCCACGGCCAGGATGGCCAGCAGTCCCGCCACGACGAAGCCGACGGCGCCCTTGAGCGCCAGCTTGATCCGCCAGCGGCGGCGGACCTGCCTCACGACGTCGAGGAGCTGGGCGCGGGGACTGACCTCACCACACTGGTCGGCCATGAGCGGGTTCTCCCTTAACGGACCGCGCGCGACAGGCGCCCGGCCAGCACGGTCTCGGCAATCAGCAGCAGGATACCCGCGAACAGCAGGTACCACCAGACCCGTTGTGACAGTTCCTGGGCCTCGTCCGATAGGACGTCCGCCCCACCCGCCTGGTTGCCGCCGCCTGAGCCGGTGACGGCCAGCACCAGGTCCCTGGGGTCCAGCGGATCGAGGTTCGACTCGGCCAGGCTCACGTTGGACGCGGCGACGGTGATGGATGAGCCGCCCCGGATCTCGTAGAAGCCCTGTTCTTGCAGCTCCAGGGCCGCCGCGGATCCGCCTTCGCGGCCGGGGGCCGCTCCGGCGAGATCGCGCCGCTGGCCAGAGGGCGTCAGGATCGTGCGTGGAGGCGACCCTTTAGGGTCGCCTGACCGTGGCGACGTGGCGCCCGCCGCGGCTTCCGCGGCGTCGATGTCGAGCACCTGGCCCACGCTGAGCCAGGCGGGCTGCACGCGATATCCCGAGAGCCGGCGGCCCAGCTGGTGCACGAAGGGGAGGAACACCGGCTTCAGCGCCAGGTCGCTCCAGCTGAGGTCGAGGGTCGAGGCGAACATGATCACGCGGCCGCGGCCGGCCGCCTTCTCCACCACGGCGGGCTCGGCGGTGTCGAAGCGCGCCAGCACCGTGGCGTCCTTGGCCGGTGTGAGCGCGCGGTAACCATAGAAGCGCGCCGTGGCGAAGTCGCCGCTGCGCGGCGCGCGGAACGGCTCGAACACCACGTGGCCGTAGTCGATGGCGCTCAGCTTCGCCGCCACGCCGCGTGTGCGATCCACGGGGCCTTCCAGCGCGGCGGGCAGCCACGCCATGCGTGACGAGGGCCACGACGCGCGCGGGCCGGCGGCCAGCAGCAGCCCGCCGCCGCCTTCCACGAAGGCCGCCAGCTGCGCGGCCGCCGCATCGGGAACCGCCACGTCGTTGAGCACCACGAAGCGGGCGCGCGCAAGCGCCTCGGCGCCCAGCGCGTCCACGGTGTGCTGCGAGGCCTCGAAGCGCGGCGACTCGCCAATCGCCAGGGCGCGGCCCAGATACAAACCGGCCTCGGTGCGGCCGCCCTGCCCCACCACCATCACGGGCACCGGCGCCGCCGGCGACAGCACGAAGTGAAACACGTTGTCGCGGGCGAGCGCATCGATGTTGGGCAACCCTTCAAGTTTGTCTGCGATCCGCACCGTCGCCCGCGTGTTCCGCGCCGGCACCGCCACCGGGGCGAACGTGGTGGACGCCGACTGGCTGGCGCCCACGTCGACCGTGGCCGTCTGCACCACGCGGCCGTCGATCTCCAGTTGCAGCGACACCCGGGGCACGGCTGTGGCGCTCCGGTTGAGCACGCCGGCGGTCACCACCACCCGCTCCTGCCCCTCGAACGGTGCGCGCTGCAGCGACACGGGCGTCACCGCCAGGTTCACGCCGTCGCCGGCCGGCACGGGCACGGGCAGCAGCACGGCGCCGCCGGGCAGGCGCAGCGTGTCGTCGGGCTGCCATCCCGCGCGCTGGAAGTCGGAGACGAGCATCACCACCTTGCGCGGCAACAGCGACTCGGCCAGCAGGCTGCCGGCCAGCTTGATGGCCGGGCCGTACTTGGTCGACCCGGCGCCGGGCGCCGCCGCGTTGATCTCGGCCACCACGCGCGACCGGTCGGGCGTGGAGCGCAGCACCACCTCGGCGTGGTCGCCGAACAGCACCAGCGACACGCGGTCGGCCGGGGTGACGTCGGAGAGGGCCCCGGCCGCCAGTTGCTGCGCCCGCGCCCACGTGTCGCCAAAGCCCATGCTGTAGGAGCGATCGAGCAGCACCACGATGTCGCGCGCGCCGCCCGGCGCTGCCGCCAGTTCCGCGCCCCGCACGAACGGCCGCGTGAACGCGAACACGATGATGCCGAGGGCCGCCAGCCGCAGCGCCAGCAGCAGCCAGTCGCGGATGCGCCGCTTCTGCACCGACTCGTACGGGATCTTCCGCAGGAACATCAACGACGGGAACTCGACCACGGTCTTGCGCTCGCGCTGCGTGAGGTGGATCAGCACGGGCACGGCGAGCGCCGCGAGGCCGAGGAAGAAGAGAGGCGCGAGCAACGACATCGGCTACCGGACCTGCGCGAGGCGCTCGCGAACGGACAGGAAGCGGAACAGGGCGAAATCGAGCGGCATCGACGTGTTCAGCAGCATGTAGTCGAGCTGCTGCGCCGAGGCGCGCGTGGCCAGGGCCTCGATGTGCGCGCCGACGAGCGCGCGGTACTGCGCGGCCAGCGCGTCGGGCACCACCGGGATCTGATCGCCGCTCTCGAGATCCTCGAAGCTGGAGGGCTCGGCAAAGGGGAAGTCCACTTCCGCCGGGTCGAGCACGTGAAACAGCACCACGTCGTGCCCCCGGAAGCGCAGCGGCGCCACGGCCTCGAAGATGGCGTCTGGCTCGTCGTAGAAATCGGAAATGATCACGATGATGCCGCGGCGGCTGAAGTGCTCGGCTATTTTCCTCAGGGACGGCCCCAGCCGGCCGGGCCGCGTGGCGGTGGCGCGGTCCAGGGTGTGCAGCACCACGTCGAGGTGCTTCGCCGAGGGCGGCACGTGGTCCACGATGCCCTCGTCAAAGGTGACCAGGCCCACCCGGTCGCGCTGCTTGTGCACGAGGTAGGTGAGGCAACCCGCCAGCGTGCGCGCGTAGTCGAGCTTCGAGATCTTCTCGCCGAACGCCATCGACTTCGACACGTCGAGCAGCACCGAGAAGTTCGCGTTCGAGTCGGCCTCGAACTCCTTGATGTAGTACTTGTCGGTGCGCGCGAACACGCGCCAGTCGACGCGGCGGATGTCGTCGCCCGCCACGTAGCCCCGGTGCTCGGCAAAGTCCGTGGACGACCCGAAGAACGTCGTCCGGTGCATGCCGTTGATCAGCCCGTCGACCACCGACTTGGCCACGAACTCGAGGTTGCCAATCCGCGACAGCACGTGCGGATCGACGAACCTCGCGCCCGGGATGGGACTGGTGATGGCCATAGTCTCCTCGACCGGGGGGCCGAGGCTTCAGCCTCGGCCGCGTGGCCGAGGCTGAAGTCCCGGCCCCCCGGCTCTACATGCCCGATTTCGGCGCGGGCACCGCCTCGATCAGCCGGTCGATCAGGATGTCGCTCGTCACCCCTTCCGACTGCGCGTGGAAGTTGGTGAGCACCCGGTGCCGAAGCACCGAGTGGGCGAGGGCCCGGATGTCGTCGAAGCTCACGTGGTAGCGGCCGCTCGTGAGCGCCCGCGCCTTGCCGCCGAGCACCAGGAACTGCGCCGCGCGCACGCTGGCGCCGAAGGCCACCCACTGCTTCACCGAGTCGGGGCACGTCGGCGATTTGGGCCGGCTGGCCCGCACGAGCGCCAGCGCGTAGCGCATCACCGGGTCGGCCACGGGGACGCGGCGCACCAGCCGCTGGAACGCCACCAGGTCCGGGCCTGACACGGGGCGCTCGAACTGGGGCTCGAGGATGGCCGTGGTGGTTTTCACCACGAGGAACTCCTCGTCTTCGGGCGGATGGTCGATGACGATGTGGAACATGAAGCGGTCGAGCTGGGCCTCGGGCAGCGGGTAGGTGCCCTCGAGCTCGATGGGGTTCTGCGTGGCAAACACGTAGAAGGGCTCTTCGAGCTTGTAGGTGCGGCCCTGGATCGTGACGCGGTGCTCCTGCATGGCCTCGAGCAGCGCCGACTGCGTCTTGGGCGGCGTGCGGTTGATCTCGTCGGCCAGCACGATGTTGGCGAAGATCGGCCCCGGCGCAAACACCATCTGGCGCCGCCCCGTGGCCGCGTCCTCCTGGATGATGTCGGTGCCGGTGATGTCGGAGGGCATCAGGTCGGGCGTGAACTGGATGCGCGAGAACTTCAGGTCGAGCACGCGCGCCATCGTGTGGATCAGGAGCGTCTTGGCCAGGCCGGGCACGCCGATGACGAGGCTGTTGCCCCCCACGAACAGCGTGAGCAGCACCTGGTTGATGACGTCGTCCTGCCCGACGATGAGCTTCTTGAGCTCGCCGATGACCCGGTCGCGCCCCACCTTCATCTTCTCGGCCAGCGCCAGGTCGTCCGGCGAGTTCATGTCCACGGTTTCCACGAAGCCTCCCTAATGCGTCATCGCGTAGATGACGTAGTTCACGCCAAACTTGTATGCCTCGTTCGACAGGTCCACGGGCATGAATCCCTCGTCGGAGAACTCCCAGAATTCGCCCAGGTCGTGGTTATGGTTCGCCACGGCCACCAGCCGCTTGTCCGGGTCGTTATCCTCGAACAGTCCCAGCCACGATGCCGCGCCGTAGTAGCCCTCGGCGGGCAGGGCGTTGATGTCGAAGAACGAGTGGAAGATCGGGTGCGTGGCGTCGAGCCGCTGCCACCGGAGATCGGGCACCACCCGGCGCATCTGCACCTCGAGGTTAATCCAATGCTCGTCGCGGAAGTCGTCGAAGATCAGGAACCCGCCCTTGCCGACGTACGCCCGCAGCGCCTCGGCCTCGGCGTCGCCCATGGTCCAGAAGCCGGGCTCCGACATGTACGCCACCGGGAACTGGAACAGGTCGGGGTCGTCCAGCGTGAAGATATTGCTCTCGTCGCGATAAGTGCGCGTGAACGTGATCTCCTCGAGGATGCGCTGGAAGTGCCAGTCGGCGCGCGGGTAGTCGTGCGCCCAGGGGGGCTCGCGCCGGAACCCGCCGGCCGGGGACCCGCCGTAGCGGAGGCGGACAAACGCGAAGCGACCGTCATAGGGCACCTTGGCGGACTCGACCACGGGCGTTCGTCGGAAACGGCGGAACTCCTGTGCCGCCTCCGCCATGGCTTCCGCCCTCGCCACGGCGACGGCGGACAAGCCGCCGACCGTGACGACGAGCGCCGCCACGATGACCGCGCTACGCCAGGCCGACGACACGCCGGTACCCCCATTCCGCGCACAGCAGGCCCACGATCAGCATGAGCACGATCGGCAGGTGCCACAGCTCGTGCTCCTCCACCGACGTCACGCCGCGCCCGGTGTAGCGCAGGTCGTCGGCCAGCGAGCCCATGTTGCCGGAGTCGTAGTAGCGGCCGCCGGTGTCCTCGGCGATGCGCTGCAAAGTGGCCGCCTTGAGCGTGGCGTCGAAGAACTCGGCGTCGCTCGTGGCGGCGCGGAAGTGCGTGATGGTGGCGCCCACCGTCTGGCCGCCGCGCGTGGCCTCGAGCCGCGCCTCGTACCAGCCCGTGGCCTTCGTGGGCACGAGCGCTCGGTACTCGCCGGCTTCCTCGCCGTCCCATGACAACGGCACATCGGAGATGGTGCCGTCGGGCGCGGTGATGCGCGCGGTGACCGCGGCGTCGTTCAACTCCAGGAACGCGGGGTCCACGACGTCGGCCATGATCTCGGCGGCCTCGCCGGGCTCCACGCGCTCGGTCATCAGCCGCGGCTCCACCTGGTCGGGCACGCCGTCCACCAGCCACCGCAGCAACTGCCGCCAGTAGTTCTCGTGGGTCATGTCCTCCACGGGGATGCTGGCGTGCATCTGCCACATCCACGAGTCTTGCGGGAGGAACGCAAACGCCTTGCCGCGGCCATAGCGCTGGAAGGCCAGCATGGGCCGCTCGCGGCGCGACTCGTCGATGCCGATCAGCAGCACCGTGGCGCCGGGCTTCACGGCGTCCACGCGGTTCACCACCGTGACGCCCGGCAGCGACGCCCACCTCTCGGCCGACGCCGCCTCGGTGGGCGCCAGCTGCGTGACGGCCGTCGTGGCGCCGGCGCGCGTCGGTTTCACCGACAGGCGCGTGACCGTGTCCCTGGGCTGCACGTGCCCGCGATCGAGCACCACGGGCAGGGCGTCGGCCACCGCCGTGCCGGCGTAGCCGCCCTCGGCAAACGCGCGGGGGCCGCCCAGCATCAGCAGGCCGCCGCCGCGGCGGTCCACGAACTCGGCGATCATGCGCAGCTGATCGCCGGTGAAGGCGCCGGCCTCGATGCTGCCGAGGATGATGGCCCGATAGGCGAACAGCTCTTCGCGCGTCTTCGGGAAGCCGGCCATCAGCTCGTCGGGCGAGTCCACGTCGAGTCGCAGGTACTTGTTGTCGGCCGTGCGCTGCAGCGCCACCACCTGCAGGTTGGCGTCCTCGGTGACGGCGCGGCGGATGAACTTCATCTCGAAGCGGGGCTCGCCCTCGAAGTAGAGGATCTTTTCCTTGCGGTCGCGCACGTCGACGAGCGCCTCGCGCGCGTTGTTCTGCGTGACGAGCTCGCCCTCGCGCGGCGACACGCGAAAGCGCAGCACGCGCGGGCCGGCCTCGGCCACCGTCACGCGGACGGGAATCGACGCGGGCGTGCCGGCGTCGGGCAGCGTCACCTCCTGGGTGCTCACCAGGTGCCCCTCGTCTTCCACGTCGAGCGTGACCGCCTCGCCGTCAAACCCCGATTGCGACACCACCACGTCGACCATCAGCGTGGTGCCCTTGAGCGCGGTCTTGGGCGTGATGACGCGGCCCACCTGGATGTCCCTGGGCAGCGTCTCGCGGCCCACGCCCACCGTGAACACCGGCAACTGCTCCGCCTTGAGCCCGAGCAGCGTCTCGTCGAGCGCCGTGTCGGTGGTGTCGGCGCCGTCGCTCACCATCACCAGGCCAGCCACGGGCAGGCCGGCCAGTTCCTGGCGCACGCCCGACAGCGCCGCGCCGATCCGCGTCTGCGATCCGGCAAACGTGAGATCGCCCTCCTGCGTGGTGCGCGCGGGCGCGCTCGAGAAGCGGAAGACGCGCACGGTAAATCGATCCGACAGCGCCTTGAGCATGCCGCGGGCGGGTGCCCCGAACTCCTCGCGCACCAGCGCCGATCGGGGCTGGCCGTTGTCATCCGCAATCTGCATGCTGCGCGAGTCGTCCAGCAGCACGCCCAGGAAGTTCTGCTGCGCGACCGCAGCCTTGACCACGAGCACGGGCCGGAACAGGCAGACGAGCAGGACGGCGAGCAGCGCCAGGCGGATGCCCGCCAGAACGGCGCGGTCGCGCGCCCGGCCGCGCCCCGAGCGGTAGCCCAGCACCGTGAACGCGATGGCCGCCGCCACGGCCGCCGCCGCCACGTACGATCCCGTCCACGCCGCGAAGCGGAGGTCCCCCTGGCCGTAGACCACGGGCGAAAGCTCAAAGAAAAACCGGAAGAGGGCGTCGAACACGAGTGCTCCGGATTCTACTTCGCGGCGAGATGACCTTTGCCGGCCACCCCGTGATTGGATCGGCGTTCGCGTCGGCTGATGATGGTGTTATTGCCGCCGGCGGGCAAACGTTTACCTGCGGGTCAGGAATCGGGCCCCCGATAAGGCCGGCGCTCAGTGGGCGAAGGGCGGTTGCGCGCTTCCCAGGGCCACAGATGGGCCACAGATGGAACACAGACAACCGGGCTGAGGCGGCGACCAGCCGTAGCAGCGGTCCTCCGTGGATCCCATCTGTGTCTCATCTGTGTGTTGTCTGTGTTCATCTGTGGCCGTGGATGCGTCATTCGTGGCCCCGGTGATAGAATTTTCCGATGCTCGCCACCATTCCCGTCACCCGGACCACCACCTCCCGACTCACCGCGGAGCTCCGCGACAACGCGCCGTTCGGCGCCGTGTTCAGCGACCACATGCTGGTCGCCGACTACGCCGACGGCAAGTGGGGCGAGCCGCGGATCATCCCCTACGGCCCACAGATGATGGCGGCCGCGCCGGCCGTGGCCCACTACGGGCAGGGTATCTTCGAGGGCTTCAAGGCGTTTCCGCGGCCCAATGGGGGCGCGGTGGTGTTCCGCGCCGACGCCAACCACGCGCGCATGTGCAAGTCGTGCGAACGGATGGCCATGCCCGAGGCGCCGAAATCGATGTTCATCGACGGCACGCTGGCGCTCGTCAGCGTCGATCGCGACTGGATTCCGGCCAAGGCGGGCAGCGCCCTCTACATCCGCCCCGTGCTCTTCGCCACCGGCGAGCCCCTCGGTGTGCGGCCGTCGGATCGCTACCGGTTCATCATCGAGACCTGCCCGTCGGGACCGTACTTCTCGGGCTCGGTGGACCTCATCGCCGAAGACACTTACGTGCGGGCCTTCCCCGGCGGCACCGGCGCGGCCAAGTGCGCGGGCAACTACGCCGGCAGCCTCGTGGCGGCGCGCGAGGCCCAGGCCAAGGGCTTTCACAACGTGCTGTGGCTCGACGGCATCGAGCGCAAGTACGTGGAGGAAGCGGGCCTGATGAACGTGATGTTCGTCATCGACGGCACCGTGGTCACGCCGCCGCTCGGCGGCACCATCCTGCCCGGCATCACACGCGACAGCGTGCTGACGCTGCTGCGCGACCTGAAGCTGCCGGTGGAAGAGCGTCGCATCTCGATTGACGAGGTCTTCGAGGCGCATGCCGCGGGCCGCCTGCAGGGCGGCGCCGGCGTCGGCACCGCCGCCACCATCGCCCCGCTCGGCCGGCTGCGCCACAAGGATCGCGAGATCACGCTGCCGGCGCTCGGGCCCGATTCCCCACTCGGCCGCGCGGGCGCCGAGCTGGAGGCCATTCGCTCGGGCAAGGCGGCCGATCGATTTGGCTGGTTGATGGCGATCTAGAGGGCTTTGGGCTCTGGGCTCTGGGCTCTGGGCGCGACGCGCACCGGAGTTCGGCGGCCGCGACATCGGCCGTGTACCGAAGTGAACAGCATCCAAAGGCTTCAGTCAGGCACAGTGTGGCCCTGGAGACTCTGATGCACATCTCACGAAAGATCGTCACACTCGTCCTTCTCCCGGCGTTTCTCAGTACGTCGCCGGCGTTTGCGCAGCAGGCCCGCATCGCGGACGCTGCGGTGATGGGCCAGGCGCTCGAAGCCAGGGCGGCTTCCGAGACGGCACAGCGCGATCTCGTGCGCCGCGTGCTCGATCGGTCGGACGCGCGCGAAGTGGCCGCGCGCCTGGGGCTCAACGTCGCCCAGGCCGGCTCGGCCGTGGAGACGCTGACGGGCGCGGAGCTCAACACGCTCGCGCAGCACGCGGGCGCCGTCGAGGCCAGTGCGCTCGCCGGAGGCGCCAACACCCTCGTCATCTCGCTGACGACGCTGCTGTTGATCCTGATCCTCGTGGTCCTGATCGCCAAGTAGGCGGCGAACTCGCCGGTCGCCGCATGGCCCGTGGCATCGCGTTCACGGCGTTCGTGTTGGCCGCGCTATTGGCCTGGGCACCCGTCGCGGGCGCCCAGGCCGGAAGCACCCGCCTGCTCGACGTCCCGTATCTTGCGCAGACCGAAGACCTCTGCGGCGGCGCGGCCGTGGCGATGGTCCTGCGCTACTGGGGCGAACGGCAGGTGTACGCGGAGGATTTCGCAGCGCTCGTCGACCGCAGTGCCTCGGGTATCCACACCGATGTGCTCGCGGCGGAGGCGGCCCGGCTGGGATGGCAATCGTTCCCGATCGCGGCCGGCACCGGCGCGAGCGGCCCGTGGATTCGCGGCCAGGTCGACCAGGGTCGACCGGTTGTGGCCCTCATCGAAGTGGGCCCGGACCGCTATCACTACGTCGTGGTCGTAGCCTGGACGGGCGCGCAGGTCATCGTGCACGATCCGGCGCGGGCGCCGTTTCGGGTGATGCCGCTGGCCGCGTTCGAGCGCGCATGGACCGCGGCGGGGCGCTGGGCCTTGTTGCTCCTCCCGGGCGATGCGCCGGCGGCCGCGCCCGCGCGCTCGTCCAAGGCGGCCACCACCGACGCGGAGCGCTCCCCCGCCGCCCCGCCGACGGCCACCGACACCTGCGAGCCGCTCATCCAGGCCCTGGTGGAGCTGGCCGGCGCCGACCTCGCCGCCGCCGACGTGGGACTGCTCGCAGCCACGCAACTTTGTCCCCACCACGCCGCCGCATGGCGGGAACTCGCCGGTGTCAGGTTCCGGCAATCCCGATGGGCCGAGGCCAGTGCCCTGGCCGAACACGCCGCGCGCCTGAATCCAGAAGATGACCAGGGGTGGAACCTGCTGGCCACGAGCCGCTTCCTGAACGACGAGCCCGACGCGGCCCTCGGCGCCTGGAACCGCATCGGCCAGCCGCCGATCGACCTCGTTCGGGTGAAGGGGCTCGGACGCACTCGCCAGCCCGTGGTGGTGGCGCTCGTCGATCTGCCTCCCCGTACCGTCCTGACGGCCGCGGCGCACGGGCGCGCGGCGCGGCGCCTGGCCGAACTCCCGAGCGCAGCCGCCACCCGCCTGAGCTACCGCCCGCTCCCGGGCGGGCTCGCCGAGATCGAGGCCAGCGTCGTGGAACGTCCCGCCATCCCACGAGGCGTGGCCCTGCTCGCGGGGACGGCCGCGCGGGCTGCCGTGCATCGCGAACTTCGTGTCGAGGTGGCGTCCCCGACTGGCAGCGGTGAACTCGTGACGATCGCATGGCGATGGTGGGACGCGCGCTCCCGACTCGCCGCATCCCTGGCTGTGCCGGCGGTGTCGTGGCTGCCCGGAGTGACGACAATTGAAGGATCATGGGAACGTGCGTCGTACGGGACGGCGGAGGTCTCCAGCGACGAGCGCCGCCGGGCGGGCGTGCGCGTGGCCGATTGGGCCACCGGCGCGCTTCGCTGGAGCGCGGGCCTCGCGCTCGATCGCTGGGAGGAAGACAGCCATGTCTCGGCGGAGGCGGCGCTCGATCTTCGCCTCGCCGACGACCGCGTATCGATCGGCGCCGATGCGGCGGCGTGGACGCCGCTCGGGTCGACCGCGCGATTCGCCAGGGGCCGGCTATCGACTGCCTGGCGGTCAACCCGTGATGTCGGCCGCGCCTCGTGGCTCGTCGCCGCCGGGTTCGAGACGGCGAGCGCCGCCGCGCCGTTCGACCTGTGGCCCGGCGCGGGAACGGGCCACGCACGCGCACCGCTCCTGCGCGCGCATCCGCTCCTCGCCGATGGCGTCGTGACGGGACCCGCATTCGGGCGGCGGCTGGCCCATGCCACTTTCGAGTATCAGCATCCGCTGCTGGCGACCGCAGGGGGATCGCTGCGGCTCGCCGGGTTTGCCGACACCGCGCTGGCCTGGCAGCGAAGCGCGAAAGTCGGACGCGGGCCCGTGTTCACCGATGTCGGCGCCGGGATTCGGCTGGTGTTGCCGGGCAATGGCGGCACCTTGCGCGTCGACGTGGCGCGCGGCGTTCGAGACGCGCGCGTGGCCTTCTCGGCCGGCTGGCAGGCGCCCTGGCCGGCCCGGCCGCGATGACCCGCGGTGGTCGCGCCGAAGCCCTGTCCCAAACAAGACAGCCGGCCGACACCCGCGCGCGGTACGGTGTGGGGCATGACTCATAGGGCCCGGTGCGGCCCTACGCGCTGGCCGGAGTGGGGCTCATCAAGTCGCACGTCGAGTTGACGGCGGCGAGCCTGTTCACGACCGACAACAACGACGTCGGGTGGGACGTGGGCGGCGGCCTGGTCATCACGTTCTAGCGGGCGCGGGCCGCCAGCACCTTGGCAATCTGCTCGCCGTGGAAGCGCCCGTTCTCGATGAAGATCGCGCCCGTCCGCTTCCCCGCCAGTTGCCCGCCCGCAATGAACAGCGCCGGCACGTTGGTCTCGAACGTCGCGGGGTCGTGGCGCGGCACCAGCGTATCGGGGTCCACCTCCACGCCCGCGGCACGCAGGAACCCGGGGTCGGCGCGGTAGCCGGTAAGCAACAGCACCGCCTCGGCGGGTATCGTCCGAGCATTTTCGTGAGGCACCTCCGTGGAGAACCCCCGTGAGGAACCTTCGCGAGGAACCTGTCCCACCACCACCTCCGTCGGTCGAATCTCCGTCACCTCGGCGCTGAAGTGTGCCGCAATCGACCCTTCCCGTATCCGATTCTCAATGTCGGGCTTCACCCAGTACTTCACCGAGTCGCCCAGCCCCGACCCTCGGTGCACCAGCGTGACGTGGGCGCCGGCGCGGTGCAGCTCGAGCGCCGCTTCGCAGGCCGAGTTCCTGCCGCCCACGATCACGACGCGCTGGCGGTAGAACGGGTGCGCCTCGCGGTAGTAGTGCGACACGTGCGGCAGATCCTCGCCCGGCACCCCCAGCATGTTGGGCATCCCGTAATAGCCCATGGCCAGCACCACGGCCGCGGCCTCGCGCACCCGGCGCACGCCGCGTGCCGAGCGCGTGTCGAGCAGGAACGGCCCGGGCGCGCCGTCGGCGTTCACGTCGCGGTCGATCGACAGCACCTCTTCGTGCAACGACACCTGCAGTTGGAACAAATCGGTCACCTTCCGGTAGTAGCGAAGCGCCTCGGCCCGCGTCGGCTTCTCGTAGGGCGTCGTCAGCGGCACGCCGCCAATCTCGAGCAGCTCCGGGGTGGTGAAGAAGACCATATTGGTGGGAGACCGCGCAATGGCGTCCACCAGCGTCCCCTTCTCGAGGACGATGTAGTCGAGCCCGAAGTGACTGGCGGCAATGGCGGTGGCCAGGCCCGAGGGCCCGGCGCCTACGATGATGACGTCGCGAATCGGCATTCTGGTGATTGTACGGCTTGCCTGCGCCATCCACTCCCACGACGCGCCGAAGGCGCCAGTCCCACGAGGGCGCCCCGCGTCCGAGTCCCACGAGCCCCGCAGGGGCGAGTCCCACGCCCGAAGGGCGTCCTACACCACAGCCCTGTCGGTGATCTCCAGCCCCCGGTCGACGATCGCGAACGCCTCCTTCAACTCGGCCTCCGTGATCGTCAGGGGCGGGTTGGCCATGAACGTGTTCCACCGCACGAACGTGTAGAGCCCCTCCTCGCGGAAGAACTTCCCGAGCGCCTGCATCTCGGGCGAGGTGCCGTTGAACGGCGCCATCGGCTCGTGGGTGGCGTGGTTGCGCTGCAGCTCGAACATGCCGAAGAGGCCGATGGACCGGGCGTCGCCCACCGACGGATGACGCGCCATCATCTCATCCATCAGGCCGCGCATCACCACGCCCATCTTGCGCGCGTGGGCGATCAGGTCGTCGTCTTCGTACACCTTGATGGTGGCCAGTGCCGTGGCGCAGCCGAGCGGGTGGCTGTTGTAGGTGAGGCCGCCGTAGAAGACCTTGGTCTGGAAGTGATCCGCGATGCCCTGGCGCACGCCCACCGCGCCCAGCGGTACGTAGGCGCTGGTGAGCCCCTTGGCCATGGTGAGGATGTCGGGCACCACCTTCCAGTGGTCCACCGCAAACCAGGCGCCCGTGCGGCCAAAGCCCGACATCACCTCGTCGCAGATCATCAAGATCCCGTGCCGGTCGCAGAGCGCGCGCACGCCCTCGAGATACCCGTCGGGCGGCACCAGGATGCCGTTGGTGCCCGTCACCGTCTCCAGGATGAAGCCCGCGATGGTGTGCGGCCCCTCCAGCATGATGATCTCCTCGAGCTGCGCCAGCGCCTCGGCGCCCGTGTCGGTGCCCCGCTGCAGCCCGTGGTACGGGTGCGGCACGTGGACGATGCCCGGGATGCCGGGTTCCATGGCCCAGCGGCGCGGATCGCCGGTGAGGGTGAGGCTGCCCGCGGTGCCGCCGTGATACGAGCGGTAGCGCGCCAGGATCTTGTGGCGGCCCGTCACCAGCCGCGCCAGGCGGATGGCGTTCTCGTTGGCCTCGGCGCCCCCGTTGGTGAAGAAGAACACGTCGATGTCGCCGGGGCAGATCTGCGCCAGCTTCTCGCCCAGCCGCGCGCGCGCCTCGGTGGCCATGAACGGGTTGGCATAGGCCAGCGTGGCCGCCTGGTCCTGGATGGCCTTGATGATGCGCGGGTCGCCATGCCCCGCGTTCACGCACATCAACTGGCTGTTGAAGTCGATGAAGCGTCTGCCCTCGGGCGTGTAGAAGTAGATGCCCTGCGCCTTCGACACGGGGATGGGATCCACGTGCGCCTGCGCCGACCACTCGTACAGCGTGTGCTTCTTCGAGAGCGCCACCATGTCTTGTCCGGTCATCGTGTCTCCAATTCACACCACGAAGGGCGCGAAGGACACGAAGGAACACGAAGCATTTTGATCAAAAAGGCCTTCGTGCTCTTCGTGCCTTCGTGGTTGCATTACTCCGCCAGGCTCATGACCGCAAGGGCCAAGACCTTTGTCGCCGTCACCATGTCGTCCACCGAGCAGTATTCATCCGGTTGGTGCGCCATGGCGAGGTCGCCCGGCCCGTAGGCCACGCACTGCGGCACGCCCGCGATGCGCGCCACGTGCTTGTGGTCGTAGGTGCCGGGGCTGGCCACGATCGCCGCCGGCCGGCCCACCACCTGCTGGATGGCCGCCGTGAGCGCTCCCACCACCGGCGCGGCGTCCGGGGTGCGGGTGGCATCGAAGGCCAGGCGGTCTTCGATGGTGAACCTGACACCCGGCATGCGCGCCCCGGCCTTCGCCACCAGCGCGGCGATCTCGGCGCGCGTGCGGTCGAGCCCTTCCTCCAGCAGGAAGCGGCGATCGAAGACGGCGCGGCACAGGTCGGCCACGCACGGCGACGGCGCGGCGTCGGGGGCCTGCCCGCCCTCGATGCCGTTGATGTTGATGGTGGCATGGCGCGAGCCTTCGGGTACCACGGGCATGGCGGTGACGCGCGTGGCCAGCAGCGGCCCCAGCTCGTCGCGCACCAGGTCCAGAAAGTGCGACATGCCCTCGATGGCGCTCACGCCCAGGTACGGCATGCTGCCGTGCGCGATGCGCCCGTGCGCCACCACCTCGAACCAGTAAACGCCGCGGTGGCCCACGCACACCCGGTCCACGCCGAACGGCTCGGGGATAATCACCGCGCTCGTGCGATCCCGCGCGATGAAGCGGTGCTCGGCCAGCCAGGCCACGCCGGCAAACCCGCCGCTCTCCTCGTCCACGGTGCCGCTCACCTCGACCGGCGCCCGGTGGGCGACGCCGGCACGGCGCAAGGCCTCGGCGGCGAATACCGCGGCCGCCAGGCCGGCCTTCATGTCGCAGGATCCGCGGCCATACAGGCGGAGGTCGGCCACCTCCCCGCCAAACGGATCGCGTGTCCAGCCCAGTCCGGCGGGCACCACGTCGAAATGGCCGTTCAGGTGCACGGCGGGCGCGGATGCGGCGCCGGCGTGGCGGCCGATGACGTTCACCCGTGGGTGCGCCGAGGTGTGTTCGGGCCGGCCCGTCGCCGGCAGCACCTGCACGGCGGCCCCGTGTGCACGCAGCTCGGCGGCGATGACCTCGGCGCAGGCCTCGTAGGCCTCGCCCGGCGGGTTGACGGTGGGGATGCGCACCAGGCGCGAGGCAAAGTCGACGATCTCATCCCGGGCGCGGTCCACTTCGTCCAGGACCCGGTCAACAGCAGGAGGATTCACCGTGGACAGTCTATCCCGTCAAGCCTCCAACTCCCGCCAGGCTTCCAACTCCCGTCAAGCTTCGGGCTCCCGTCAAG
>CAYJPQ010000002.1:106307-115881 GCA_964372085.1 uncultured Bifidobacteriaceae bacterium
CTCCCGTCAAGCTTCGGGCTCCCGTCAAGGTTCCTCTCCCGACCCCTCGACGTTGCTCGGGGTCGCCCTGAGTCAGGCCGAAGGGCGACTAGAATAGTGTTCTCATGTTCAGACTCGACGGAAAGACCATTGCAGTAATCGGCGCAGGTTCGGGCATCGGCCAGGCGGTGGCGACGGGCGCCGCCACCCAGGGCGGATTCGTGCTGTGCCTCGACGTGAACGGTGACCACGCGGCGGCCACGGCCGCCACCATCCGGGAGGCGGGCGGCGCGGCCGACGCCGCCACGGTGGACATTACCGACGAGGCGTCGGTGCAGCAGGCGCTGACCTCCGCGGCCGTCCGCACCGGCAAGCTGGACGGCGTCGTCTGCACGCCGGCCGTCAACGTGCGCAAGACCATCCTGAAGTACAGCGGCGACGAGTTCGATCGCGTGGTGCGGGTGAACCTGCGCGGCAGCTTCAACGTGCTGCGCGCCGCCGGCCAGGTCATGGTCCCCCAGCGCTCCGGCAGCATCGTCCTCTTCTCGTCCATCCGATCGCTCGTCACCGAGCCGGGCCAGTCGGTGTACTCGATGACCAAGGCGGGCATCCTGCAACTGGCGAAGACCGCCGCCACGGAGTGGGCCACGCAGGGCGTGCGCGTGAACGCCGTGGGGCCGGGCGTGGTCGAAACGCCGCTCACGGCGCCGATCAAGGCGAACGCCGATTGGTACAACGCCTACGCGATGAAGAACCCGATGAACCGGTGGGCCCAGCCCTCCGAGATGGCGGGACCCACGATCTTTCTGCTGTCCGACGCGGCGAGCTACGTGACGGGCACGATCATCTACGCCGATGGCGGCTGGCTGGCGGCCGACGGCCGCTTCACGCCCCCGGAGATGTAAGCTTGAGGCGCCCCGGGCCTCGGCCCGGGGCACGGTCGAACGGTGTCTTGAAGGAGGTAGGCCGATGACGCGCTGGCTCTCGATGACTCGTGTCTTCCTGTTCGTGCTTCCGCTCCTGGCCACGCCCGCCGCGGCGCTCGCGCAAGCGACGGGCCAGATCAACGGGATCGTGACCGACACCTCCGGCGCGGTCCTGCCCGGCGTGACGGTGGAAGCGACCAACACGGCCACCGGCGCGGTGCGCACGGCGACCACCGGCGCCGACGGGTTGTACACCATCCCGCTGCTGCAGCCGGGCCACTACGCCGTGAAGGCGTCGCTCTCGGGCTTTCGCGCCGCGGTGCGCGAGGCCGTGCGGGTGACCGTGACCGAGACCGCGCGCGTGGCGTTCGAGCTGGAGGTGGGCCAGATCTCCGAGACGGTGACGGTCACGGCCGAGGCCACGCTGGTTGACACGAGCAACGCCACCCACGGCATCGTCATCGACGAGCAGAAGGTGGTGGACCTGCCGCTGAACGGCCGCAACTTCACGCAGCTCGGCACGCTCATCCCGGGCGTGGTGGCCCCGCCGGGCGGCCTGGGCGGCCAGTCGGGCGACGCCACGCCGGGCGGCTTCGGCAACACCACGGGCGGCTTCAACGTGAACGGCATGCGCAACCAGTCCAACAACTTTCTGATGGACGGCGCCACCAACAACGACACGTTCAACACGGGCTTCGTGCTGCGGCCGCCGCCCGACGCGATCGAGGAGTTCAAGATCCTGACGCACGCCTTCTCGGCCGAGTACGGCCGCAACGCGGGGTCGGTGGTCAACGTCGTCACCAAGGCGGGCAGCAACACGCTGTCGGGCGCGGCGTGGGAATTCAACCGTGACGACGCCCTGCAGGCGCGCAACTACTTCGCGCCCCAGACCCAGCCCAAGCCCGCCCTGAAGCAGAACCAGTTTGGCGCGGCGGTGGGCGGCCCGATCCTGCGCAACAAGCTCTTCGGTTTCGGCTACTACGAGGGCTACCGCAACGAGAGCGGCATCACGCAGAACATCGTGGTGCTGTCAGAGGCCCAGCGGCGCGGCGACTTCTCGGCGACCACGACGGCCATCCGCGATCCGCTCACCGGGGTGGCGTTCCCCGGCAACATTATCCCGGCCGACCGGATCAGCCCGGTGACCGCGAAGCTGCTGAGCGACTTCGTGCCCCTGCCCAACTCGCCGGGCAACCGCTATATCGTGTCGCCGACGGTGGACGACACGCGCGACCAGTTCGGCGTCCGCTTCGACTACCAGCTGTCGGGCAGCCAGTCGCTGCTCGGCCGCTACATGCGCAGCGAGACCGAGCGCCTCACGCCGCGCGTCATCGCGGCCGTGGACCAGCGCGCCCTGGCCACGCTCCAGGATGCCATGGTGTCGCACAACTACGTGATCAGCTCGAACGTGATCAACCAGGCGCGGTTCTCGATCAATCGCATCGCCGCCAACCCGGCGGTGACGAGCGGCCTCAACCCGAAGAACTACGGCATCAACCTCGCCAACACCAACCCGGCGGCCGCGGGCCTGCCCTCGTTCAGCGTGCAGGGCTTCTTCGGAGGAGGCGTGGCCGCGCTGGGTGATCCGCAGCAGCCCTTCGTCGACCGCATCAACCACGTGTGGCAGATCGCCGACGACCTGACGTGGATCGCGGGGCGCCACTCCCTGAAGTTCGGTGCCGACGTCCGGCGCGAGGCGATGCGCATCGCGTTCATCAACCGCCCGAACGGCGACCTGACCTTCAGCGGCGGCCGCTCGGGCAACGCGGCGGCCGACTTCCTGCTGGGCGTCCCGGCCCAGGTGCGGGCCACGACCAAGCAGGCCATCCAGGACGGCTACGGCTGGCTGTTCGCCGGCTACGCCCAGGATGAGTTCCGCGTCACGCCGCACCTCACGCTGAGCCTGGGCGTGCGCTACGAGCTGCCCACGCCGTTCATCGACATCAACGACGCCATCACCGCCTTCCACACGGGCGTGCAGTCGCAAGTCTACCCGGCCGCGCCGGCGGGGCTGGTGTATCCCGGCGATCCGGGCGTGTCGCGCGGGGTGGTGCCCACCGACAAGAACAACGTCGCGCCCCGCGTCGCGGTGGCGTGGGATCCCTTCGGCGACGGCAAGACCAGCGTGCGCTCGGCGTTCGGCGTCTTCTACGACGCACTGGCCGGGCAGGGCGACTTCTTCCAGAGCGGCGTGCTGTCGCCGCCGTTCACGCCGCTCATCGAGCTGAACACGCCGACACCCATCACGATCGCCGACCCGCTGGCGGCGGTCGCGGGCCCGCCCAACCCGTTCCCGGCGGCGCTGACCATCATCGGCTGGGGCGACGACTTCAAGTCGCCCTACGCCTATCACTTCAACGTCGGCGTGCAGCGGCAGCTGCGGGGGAAGATCGGCGCCGAGATCGCCTACGTGGGATCGCGGGGATACAACCTGCCGATGTTCATGGAGATCAACCCGGGCGCCTACGTGCCGGGCCAGACGACGCGCGGCGCGCGCATCATGCCCGCCTTCTCCCTGGTGCGCCCTACCTTCCCGGTGGCGCGCTCCTGGTACGATTCGCTGCAGACGAGCGTGCGCCTGCTGCCGACGCGCGGGCTCAACTTCCTGGCCAGCTACACGCTCGGCAAGACCACCGACCACGTGTCGGGCCTCAACATCGGCGGCGAGTCGCGGCCCGTGCTGCCGGTGGCCCAGGGCGACGAGGCCAGCATCGAGCGCGCGCTCGAGTTCGAGAAGGGCCCCGCCCTCTTCGACGCCCGCCACCGCTTCGTGCTCAGCTTCGGCTACGAGCTGCCGAGGCTGACCGACCAGCCCGCCCTGGTGCGCTACGTGGCCGGCGGCTGGCAGCTGAACGGCATCTACCAGGCGCAGACCGGCTTCCCCCTCACGGTCACGCAGGGATCGGTGCTGGACATCCGCTACATGACGTCACGGCCCGACATGACCTGCGACGCCAACGACGGGCCCCAGACCACGGCGCGGTACTTCAACACCGCATGCTTCACGGCGCGAACGCTGGCGCAGACCGGCGAGCGGCCCGGCAACGCCGGCCGCAACTCCGTGCGCGGGCCTGGCTTCCAGCGCACCGACCTGTCGGTCTTCAAGAACTTCGACCTCCCGCGCCGCCAGCGGGTGCAGGTGCGCGTCGAGGGGTTCAACCTGCTGAACCAGCCGCGCTTCGGCCAGCCCGGAAGCGTCTTCGGAACCTCGTCGTTCGGCCAGATTACGTCGGCCGAGGATGGAAGGATTGTTCAGCTGGCGGTGAAGTACAGCTTCTAAGAGTTATCGAGTGCCTGGTTCAGCAGTGGATCGGCGGACGTTTCTGGCGCGGGCGGCGGGCGGGCTGGTGGCCGCCACGCCGCTGCGGGCCAGGGGCGGGCAGTCGGCGGCCATCGTCACCTCCGACCAGGTGCGTCCGGTCGTGGACCACGGCGTGTCGGCCGGCGACCCCACGCCCGGGCGCGCCATCGTCTGGGCCCACGTCGATCGGCCGGCGCGCCTGATTGTCGAGTACGCCACCTCGGCGTCGTTCGCAGGCGCGCGCCGTGTCAGGGGCCCGATCGCGACGCCTGATACGGGCCTCACGGCGCGGGTGGCGATCGGAGACCTGCCGGCGGGCCGGGATGTCTTCTACCGCGTGCGGTTCGAGGATCCCGCCGACCCCCGGATCGTGAGCGCCCCGGTGCCGGGACGCTTGCGCACGGCCCCCGGCCCCGGGCGCGCCGTGCGGCTGGCCTGGTCGGCCGACACGTGCGGCCAGGGTTGGGGCATCGACGTGTCCCGTGGCGGCATGCGCCTGTTCGAGACCTTGCGCGCGGCCGACCCCGACCTGTTCCTCAACGTCGGCGACACCATCTACGCCGACCAGCCGCTGCGCGAGACGGTGGCGCTCGACGATGGCACGGTGTGGCGCAACCTCGTGACGCCGGCCAAGGCCAAGGTGGCCGAGACGCTGGACGAGTTCCGCGGCAACCACCTCTACAACCGGCTCGACGAACACTTCCGCCGCTTCGCCGCCGAGGTGGGACAGGTCGCGATGTGGGACGACCACGAGGTGCGCGACAACTGGTACCCCACGCAGGTGCTGGGGCCGAAGGCGCCGTACGCGGAGAAGCGCGTGTCGGTGCTGGCCGCGCGCGCGCGGCAGGCCTTCGTCGAGCACTACCCCATCGCGCCGGGCGCGGACGGCGAGACGCGCATCCACCGCCTAATCCCGTTCGGGCCGCTCGTCGAGGTGTTCGCGCTCGACATGCGCAGCTACCGCGGCCCCAACAGCGGTAATCTGCAGGCCACGATGAGCGCCGACACGGCGTTTCTCGGGACGGCCCAGGCGGCGTGGCTCGCCGACGCCCTGACCCGGTCGCGGGCGACCTGGAAGATCGTGGCGGCCAACATGCCGCTGGGGCTGGTCGTGGGACACCAGCCCGGCCTTCACGAGGCGGTGGCCAACGGCGACCACGGCGCGCCCCTTGGGCGCGAACTGGAGCTGGCCGGGCTGCTCCGCACGCTGAAGCAGCGCCGCGTGCGCAATGTCGTGTGGATCACGGCCGACGTCCACTACTGCGCCGCGCACCAGTACGATCCGGCGCGGGCCACCTCGACGGACTTCGACCCGTTCTGGGAGTTCGTGGCCGGACCCGCGCACGCCGGCACGTTCGCGCCCGTGCCGCTCGACCGCACGTTCGGGCCCGAGGTGCGCTTCTGCGGCGTCCCGCCCGACCTGCCGCCCAACCGCCCGCCGAGCGCCGGGCTGCAGTTCTTCGGACTGATCGAGGCCGACCCGCGCACGCGCGTGCTCACGGTGGCGCTCGTGAACTCCGCCGGGCAGCGCGTGTACACCGTCGACCTGCCGCCCTCGGGCGCGTGACCGGCGAAGAGGCCTACTTCGCGAAGCTCAATCGATCCAACCCGACGCGCCCGTTGCTGATCACCAGCAACGGGTCGAGCAGCGCGCGGATGTGCTCGGCGGGGTTGCCCTCCACCACCAGCAGGTCGGCGTCGAACCCCGCCTCGACCACGCCGATCCGCGCCTCGAGCCTCAGCATCCCGGCGTTGGTCAGCGTGGCCGCCTGCAGGGCCTGGAGCGGCGTGAGGCCGGCGTCAACCAGCGCGACAGCCTCGCGCGACACGCGGGCGATGCTCGACGGGCCGTGCGCGGTGTCGGAGCCGGCCGCAATCCGCACGCCCAGCTTCAGGGCGCGGCCAATCGCCGAGGTCAGGATGGGCCGCATCATCTGCCCGCGGCGCGCCAGCGCCGCGTTGTCGTAGTCACCGCCCGCCTCGGCCAGGTCGTTGACAATGTCAGCCGTGGGAACGAAGTAGGTCCCCTGCGCCGCCATGAGCCGCAGGGTCTCGTCGCTCAGGTACGTGCCGTGCTCGATGCTCCGCACGCCGGCCCTGACCGCCGCCAGCGCGCCTTCGGCGCCGTGCGCGTGCGCCAGCACGGGCACGCCGTGTCGGGCGGCCTCGTCGACGATGGAGGTGAGCTCGGCCTCGCTGAACATCTGCTTGCGCGGATCGGTATCGGGCGTGCCGGCCCGCTCGGTGGCGTTCACCTTGATCCAATCCACGCGCCGGGCCAGATTGGCCCGCACGAAGCGTCGCAACCCGTCGACCGTCGTCAGGCCGCCGATCAGGTCGGCCAGGTCGGGCTGATCGAGAAACGCCTCGGGCGCGGGGAAGGTCCGCACGTGATAGCCGGTGGCCAGCATGTCGGGGCCGGCCACGTAGCCCTTCGTCGACAGATCGCGCAGGCCCACGTCCGCGAAGTGCGACACGCCGGCGCTTCGCACCGTGGTGACGCCGCTCTCGAGCGCGGCGCGCATCTGCGCGAGCGATGCGATGTGCACGTGCGCGTCGATCAGGCCGGGCACCACATAGCGGCCCTTGAGGTCGATGACGCCTACGCCTGCGGGCACGTCGGCCGCCGTCGCCGGCGCCATTCGAGCGGCACTGACCGACTCGATGCGGCCGCCACGAAGCACGACCGTGGCACCCCGCTGCACCTCGCCGGTCCGCACGTTCACCACCGAGGCGTTGGTGAGGGCCATGGCCTCATGGGGCATCACGCCGCCCGCACGCTGCGCGAGGACGCTCGCCGACAACAGGGCCACGCCAGCCAGTCCCGCCAGTCCACGCGTCATGTCAGTCCCCCACTGGTCACGAAGGCACGGTAGGATAACCCGTCTAATCTCGGACCACATCAGTCTGATTTTGCCCATTCAGCGGGCGCCCCTGCCAACTGGGGCCCCGCCTGGTCCCGTTCTCCGAAAGGCGTGCAGCAGCGCGAAGAACCCCCTTAAGCTACGGTGACACATTCACTTACGAGGAGTAGTGCACATGCACGCACCCATCAAGTACGCCGAGAAAGGCCTCGCCATTGCCGCCAACGGCGTCTGGCAGCTGTTTTCGCGAATGAACCAGATTCGCCAGAATCCGGCGTTCACGCCGAGGTGGTCCGACAAGCCGATGCTGAAGTCGTACCAGAAGACCAAGCCACCGCTGGGCTGGCCGCGCCAGACCGACTCGCTGTGCCCCACCTGCGTGCGCGAGGCGCGCCAGGCCATCCTGGACGGCACGCGGCCGCTCGAGACGCTGCTCAACGAGAAGGTGGGTGAGATCAAGGCCACGATCGACGAGAAGGACGGCAGGATCGTCATGACCAAGGACTGCCCCATCCACGGGCACTTCGAGGACGTGATGGCGATCGACACGGCCTTCTTCAAGCACCTCGAAGAGGTGTACCCGGGCCGCGACATCCGCGCGCACAACGACGAGAAGCTGCACAACCATGGCAGCAGCACGTTGAAGTATGGCCGCGGCGCGGTGCTGACGGTCGACCTCACCAACCGCTGCAACATGATGTGCGACCCGTGTTTCATGGACGCCAACCAGGTGGGCTTCGTCCACGAGCTGTCGTGGGAAGACATCAAGACGGTGCTGGACAACGCCATCACCATCAAGCCGAAGCGCCAGATGTCGGTGCAGTTCTCGGGCGGCGAGCCCACGCTTTCGCCCTACTTCCTCGACGCCGTGCGCTACGCGCGCAAGGTGGGCTACAACTCGGTGCAGGCGGCCACTAACGGCATCGAGTTCGCCAGGAGCATCGACTTCGCCAAGGCCGCGGCCGAGGCGGGCCTGCGCTACGCGTATCTGCAGTTCGACGGCATCGGCAACGCCGCCAACTCGCACCGCCGCGTGGGCAACCTGTTCGACGTGAAGCTGCGCGCCATCGAGAACCTGCACGCCGCGGGCGTCGACATCGTCCCCGTGATCACGATCGTGAACGGCGTGAACAACGAGCAGGTGGGCCGGGTGGTCGAGTTCGCGCTCGACAACCCCAAGAAGATCAACTTCCTGTCGTTCCAGCCGGTGAGCTTCACCGGCCGCGACGAGGAAATCACGCCGGAGCGCCGCGCGGCGCAGCGCTACACGCTGTCGCACCTGGCACATGACGTGAAGAAGCAGACGGGCCTCGGCGAGCCGACCCGCGACTGGTTCCCCATCTCGTTCATGGGCACCTTCACTGACTGGGCCGACATGGCCAAGGGCCCCGACCAGGAATGGGGGAACCTCACCTGCGGCTGCCACCCCAACTGCGGCATCGGCATGGCCGTGATGATCGACAAGGAAACCAAGGAGGCCGTGCCCGTGACGGCGTTCCTCAACGCCGAGCGCCTGGCCGGGGACGTGGCCGCGGTCACCGACGCCGCGCGCGGCCGGTTCCTCACGGTGGCGGGCATGGCCCTCGCCCTGGCGCGCAACTACGACTCGTTCAAGTCGCCGACGCACTTCAAGCTGAGCGACCTGCTGAAGAAGTTCGACAAGACCTTCGGCGCCACAAAGGCCGCGCAGAAGGGCAAGTACGGCCGGGTGGACGGCAACCGCTCGAAGGACGACATCGAGAGGCGCCGCGCCGACCGGTGGAACTTCCTGTTCATCGCGGGCATGTGGTTCCAGGACCTCTTCAACTACGACTTCCGCCGCACCGAGATGTGCATCATCCCGTATGCCACGCAGATGGGCGAGATTTCCTTCTGCGCCTACAACACCGGCATTGGCTGGCGCAACATCATCGAGAAGATGCACATGACGGCCACGCTCACCAAGTGGTACGAGGAGCACGGGCGCCACGAGATCTTCGCGGGCAACAAGACCGTGCCGCTCACCAGCACGGAGCACACGCTGACGCTCAACCACGAGGCCGTGGCCGCGGGCATCCAGCACGACCTCGACGACCTGGGCATCGCCAAGAACGCCCGCGACGAGAAGCTGGCCGCGCGCAAGAAGAAGGACCTGACGCCCGAAGAGCAGCGCCACCACGCGGAGATGGAGCGGCTCTACCGCAAGGAAGTGCTCAAGGAGCAGCCCGGCGAGGCCGTCCTCCAGATCCAGGGCCTCAAGAAGGCGCCGACACAGACGACGGTCAACTAGGTTCCACACGAGGGTTCCACACGAGGGTTCCTCACGGAGGTTCCTCACGGGGGTTCCTCACGGGGGTTCCTCACGGAGGTTCCTCACGAAGGTTCCTCACGAAGGTTCCTCACGGGGGTTCCTCACGGAGGTTCCTCACGGAGGTGCCTCACGGAGGTGCCTCACGGAGGTGCCTCACGGAGGTTCCTCACGGAGGTTCCTCACGGAGGTTCCTCACGGAGGTTCCTCACGGAGG
>CAYJPQ010000003.1:0-31306 GCA_964372085.1 uncultured Bifidobacteriaceae bacterium
GCGCACCACGGCGAACGCCTCGGGCAGCAGGTCGTCGAGCGACTCGCCCCGGCCCAGGCGCTCCCGAAACTCCACCGTCTTGCCGCGAAGCTCGGTCTCGCTGAGCGCCGTGACGCGCGGCTCGAGATCGTTGATGGCCGCCACCCGAGGCTGCATGCGCTTGAGTTCGCGGTCGTTCTGGGTGCCGATGACTTTAGCGAGAAGCTGACCAAGCATGTTGGGTAGAAGGCAGGGTGCCTATCCGATGATTATAGCGTGAGGCGGCGCTTCGCGCCGTGGGCGCCGGCCGGGCCGGGGCCGGCGTGGGCTTTGGTGTTGCATGACTCGTGGGGGCCACCGACGCGCGGAGCGCGCCCACGAGCGCGGCGAGCCCACCAACGAAGTGAGCCCACGCCCGGAGGGCGCCTGACTCAGTTCGCGTTGCCGCGACGAGGACGGGGATTGAGCAGCAGCTGAAGGGGGTTCAGCAGGCGGCCGTTGGCGCGCACTTCGTAATGCAGGTGCGAGCTGGTGGCGCGGCCCGTGGCGCCGACCAGACCGATCAGATCGCCACGCTTCACTGCCTGGCCGGCCTCCACCCTGAAGGCGGAGAGGTGGCCGTAATACGTCTCCAGCCCGTAGCCGTGGTCGAGGGTGACGAGGTTGCCGTAGTTGCCAGACGCCGCGGCGCGCTTGACCGTGCCGTCGGCGGTGGCATACACCGGGTCGCCCTTGTCGGCCGAGATGTCGAGTCCGGGGTGGAAGTCTTTCTCGCCGGTGAACGGATCCGCGCGATTGCCCATGCCCGACGACAGCCACCCGTGGGTGGGCCAGATCGAAGGCGTGGCGGCGGCAAGCTCATTGCGCTTGTCGACGTTCGAACGGACGAGCTGGAGCCGGCTTTCGAGGCCCTGCAGCAGGTCCTTGAGCAGGCCAAACGTGCTTTCGGGCGATGCCAGCCCTGGTGTCACGCCGGCCAGCGCTTCGCCCGCCGGGCCGCCGATGGCGTTGTTCTTCACGAAGGCGGGCAGCTTTTCCATGGAGGCCAGCGCCACCGGGTCGAGCGCCGCCTTGGCGCCCAGGTCGGAGATGGTGGTCTGCAGCGCGGTGATCTGCCCGGCCAGCGCCTCGGTGGCGGCCCGGTAGTTCGCGTTCTCGAGTTCGAGTGAGGCCTGCGTGGTGAAGAGGTCGGCCACGTCGGCCTTGGCCTTCCACGCGGCGCCCAGGCCAATGAGGATGGGCACGCACACGACGGTCATCACCGCCCACATGGCGGGCTTCAGGCTGATCGTGAATCGCCGCACCACGCCAGAGGTGCGGTCAGCGACGACGATCGTGTATCGAGTAGACGGCATTCAGAATTCTGGATTCTTCGGAGGACCCTAGAGGTTACCACGGCGGCTTGGGAACGAGGAAGCGATTAGCCAGATGTGCACGGATCTTCGCATTTTGATCGCTCAATCAATGATGGGCTCGACAAACCGGTATTGCAGCGCCTCGGCCACGTGGTCCACCTGTACCTCGTCCGCCACTGCCGTGGCAGCCGCACGGGCATCCCCGCGTTGCCCTTTTGCGGGGTCACCCTCCGAACCGACTGGAATACGGGTACGATTCACACCCTACACGAGCGAACGGATGCCGAGAGGGGCCACGGAATGGGCCACAGCTGGGCCACAGATGAAACACAGATCAGCAACGAGTACTGCATACCCATGTTTCATCCGTGGCCGCAGATCACACGTCCTGGACGGAAGACCCGCAGCAGTGGATACCCATCACGATGTCCTCTCGACGAAACGGTATTGCAAGGCTTCCGAGAGGTGCTCGGTAGTGATCGCTTCGGCGTGCGCCAGGTCGGCGATGGTCCTTGCGACGCGGATGATCCGGTGGAACCCGCGGGCTGACAACTGCAACCGATCGGCGAACCGCTCGAGCAACGAGCGGCCCGCTGAGTCCAGCGCCGCATGTTTCTTGAGCTCGGCGCCGCTCAGGTTCGCGTTGACGCGCGCGCCGGTGCGCCTGGCGATTTGACGCTCGCGCGCGGCCAACACCCGGGCGCGCACGGCGGCGGACGGTTCGCCAGGCGACCCCTGCGTGAGCTCGGTGATCGGGACCCCTTCCACTTCCACAATCAAGTCCAGGCGATCCCGAAGCGGGCCGGACAGCCGTCCTCCATACTTGGCAATCTGCTGCGGCGTGCATCGGCACACGCGCTTCTGATCACCGTGATACCCGCACGGACACGGGTTCATCGCCGCCACCAGCACGAAGTTGGCCGGAAAGGCCACCGATCGCAACGCGCGCGACACGGTGATGCGTCCCTCTTCCAGGGGCTGGCGCAAGGCCTCGAGCACGCGCCGATCGAACTCCGGCATCTCGTCGAGGAAGAGCACGCCGTGGTGCGCGAGGCTCACCTCGCCCGGACGCGGCATCGCGCCGCCGCCCACGAGTGCGGCGTCCGAGATGGTGTGGTGCGGCGCGCGGAACGGCCGCTCGGCCAGCAGTCCGACGCCCCGCGGAAGCGTGCCGGCCACCGAGTGGATGGCCGTGGCCTCGAGCGCCTCGTCCAACGACAGGGGCGGCAGGATGCCCGGCAGGCGCCGGGCCAGCATGGTCTTGCCGGCTCCCGGCGGGCCGATCATCAGCAGGTTGTGCCCCCCGGCGGCCGCCACCTCGAGGGCGCGACGGGCGAAACCCTGCCCGTGCAGGTCCGCCAGGTCGAGCCGCTCGTGGGTGGCGGGGATGGCCCCGCCAGGGGTGGGGGCGGTGCTCTCGGGCCATTCGGCCGACGGCTGGTTCATCCGCTCCACGGCTTCGGCCAGGGTGCGGGCAGGAAGCAGCCGCAGGCCGTTCACGACGGCCGCCTCGGGCAGGTTGTCGGTGGGCAGCAGCAGGGCAGAGGCGCCCTGCCGGCGCGCCTGGGCTGCGATGGGGAGCACGCCCCGGGTGGGGTGAATCGTGCCGTCGAGCGACAGCTCGCCCACCACCATCAGGTCCGAGCCGTCCGGCCGGGTCACCACGCCCGATGCCGCCAGCACGGCCAGGGCAATTGGCAGATCGAAGGCGGCGCCGGCCTTGCGCACGTCGGCGGGCGCCAGGTTCACGGTGATGCGGTGGGCCGGAAACTCCCAGCCGGAGTTGCGAATGGCCGACCGCACGCGGTCGCGGCTCTCGCGCACGCTGGCATCGGGCAATCCCACGAGCTGGAAGTGGGGGAGGCCGAAGCTGACGTCCACCTCCACATGCACCGGGCACGCGTCGATCCCCACCACCGTGGCGCTACAGAGCCGGGCAAGCATGCGCAGGAAGGTGCAAGCGGGATGCCCGTCGGTTTCCCCAGCAATTCCGACGGTCGGCCCCGGCAGTCTCGCAGGAATTGCCACACGCTCGGCCGGGGGATGAGGGAGATTTTGCGACGGCCAGGGTTTATACTTGCGAACTATGTTGGACGCACTTTTCGGCAACGCCGGCGACCGCAAGAAGTCCCAGGATGAACTGCAGGCCCTGGTCAACCAGGCGCGCGACGAGCGGGCCGCGCTGAGCGCCATGCTCACGCAGATGGCCGGCGGCACGTCGAAGCTCACCCAGACGAGCAAGGCGCTCGATCAGGTGGGCGCCAAGGCCGACGGCGCCCTGAAGAAGCTCGAGGACCTGGCGCACAAGGTGGCCACGTACGACGAGCGCGCCAGGAGCCTCGAGCAGCTCGAGAAGCGCGTGGGCGGTCTGCTCGACCAGGTGGCCGAGGCCCAGCGCCTCTCCGAGAAGCTCACGGCGCCGGATGGCGATCTGCAGAAGCACCGGCTGGCCGTAAACCAGCTGGCCTCCCAGGCCCTGGAGACCCAGGCCACCATCGACACGCTGCGCAAGGAGCGCGTCACCCTCGAGGAGCTGCGCGGCCAGTTGCGCGCGTCCACGGCCGAGGTGAAGCAGTCGGTGGAGAGCGTCGCCACGCTTAAGGGCGAACTGGACGCCGTGCGGTCGTCGGGCGCGCAGCTCACCCAGGAGTTCGGGCGCATCCGCGAGACCTCGCGCGAGGCGCGCGACGACTCGGCGGCCGCCACCGAGGCGGTGAAGGAGATCGAGAAGAAGCTCGGGCCGCTCGTGCAGCTGCAGGAGCTGAGCAAGAACACCGAGGAGCGGCTGGCCTCGCTCAACGCGCTCGCCGAGCACGTGGCGCACAAGGCCAAGGCGCTCGAGGCCCAGAAGCACGCCGTCGAGCACGCCGTCGTCGAGGCCAACCGCCTCAACGAGATGGTGTGGGCCATGGACGTGCAGATTGCCAAGCTCACCGAGGGCAACAAGCACGTGAAGGGCGCCGAGGAGACCGTGGCGCGCATGGAGAAGCTGGCGTCGGAGACCACCCAGGAGCTGGCGGCCGCCACGACGGCGCGCGAGGAGTTCTCGCGCGAGTTCGCGCGGCTCGACAAGGAAAGCCGGGCGCTGTCGGAGTACCTCAAGGCCACCGTGGAACGGCTGGCGGTGGACAAGAAGGAATTCGACGCCTTCGACCAGCGGCTCAAGGCGCTGTCGATGTCGGTGGGCGAGTCGGAAACCCGCATGGACAGCGTGCTCGCCAAGGACAAGGCGCTGTCGGCGATGAACCAGAAGGCCGACGGCCTCAGCAAGGACTTCCAGACGCTGATGGCGCAAGCCGACGAGATGGCGCGCAAGCAAGGCGCCCTCGAGTCGCTGGCCGAGCGGCTGGCGCAGGTGGACGAGCTGGGCAAGCGCACGATGGCCCAGCACGAAAGCCTCAAGCAGTCGCGGCAGGACCTCGACCTCCTGCGGCGCGAGCTGGCCGAGTTCCACAAGGCCCACGCCGAGGCGGCGCGGTTGCGCGACTCGCTGTCGGCCGACCGGGCGGCGCTCGAGGCCTTCGGCGAGCGTGCCACGACGCTGCTGAGCCGCACGCCCGAGCTCGAGTCGCGCATGGACACCGTGCTCAGCAAGATGGCGCTCGTGGACGAGGGCACCAAGTCGGCCACGCGGCTGGGCGAGCTCGCCGCCGAGCTCGACGCGCAGCTCACGCGCGTTGGCGCGCGCCTGCAGTTCATCGAGAAGCTCGAGGGCCGCATCAACAACCTCCACGTGGTCACGTCGGACGTGGAGCGCAAGCTGGACGAGCAGCTGGCCCGCCGCCAGGAGGTGGAGAGCCTCAAGAGCCTGTGCGACTCGCTCGGCACCCAGGTGGTGGACGCGCAGCAGAAGCTCGACGGCGTGGCCGCCCTGCAGGGGCGGCTGATGCCGCTCACCACCCAGGTGGCGGCGCTCTCGCAGACGCTGGAGAAGTCGCAGCAGCTCGTGGAGTCGGTGAAGAAGGACGAGGCCGTGGTGCACGACCAGCAGGCGCGCCTCACCGAGCTCGTGGAGCAGGGCAAGGCGCTGGCCGCCGAGACCGCGGAGCGGCTCAAGCAGGTGCAGTCGGTGGCCGACGACCTGGGCCGCGCCGCCGGGATCAAGGAAGAGATGCTCACCGAGCTGGCGCGCGTGCAGTCGAAGCAGCGTGACGCGATGTCGCAGACCGAGGCGGCCGAGGATCATCTCAAGCGCGCCGAGACCATGGTGAAGCAGCTCGAGCAGCGCCGCACGCAGCTGGCGTTCTCCGAGAAGAAGATCGCCACCTTCGAGGGCCGGCTGAACGACCTGGGCCGCGCCACCGAGTCGGTGGAGCAGAAGATCAAGTCCATCGCCGAGCGCGAGGTGCTGGTGCAGGCCGTGAAGGCCGAGGTGGAGAACGTCCACCAGATCAGCAGCCGCAGCAAGGCCGACCTGCAGTTTGTGACCGACCACCGCAACGAGGTCACCGACCTGCGGGCGAAGGTCGAGGACCTGCTGGGCCGCGTGAACGACACCGACGGCAAGATCGCGATGATCGAGTCGCGCCGCAAGATGGTGGAGGAGGTGCAGACGCGCGCCAATGCCATCACCAACCTGCTGGACGACATCAACGTGAACCTGGAGATGCTCGGCGAACAGCGCGCCGTGATCGACCACGTGGGCGAGAAGCTCGCGCGGCTCGACTTCATGGTGCAGGAGGCGCAGAACACGCTGCGCGCGCTGCAGCGCGAGCGCGAGGTGGCCGAGCGTATCGAGCAGGGGATCAAGGCGCTGCGGGCCCGCAGCGGCGACGCGAAGACGGCCTAGCGATGGCCACCCACGCGCGGGTGCCGCGCGTGGGACCCGGTGCTACTGCTGGGCGCTGGCGGATGCCGGTGACTGCACCACGAGGCGGTCACCGATGTTCAGCTTCGTGCCTCGCATCCTGTTCCAGGCCTTCAACCGATCCACCGTCGTCCCATGCTTGCGGGCGATGCCGAAAAGCGTGTCGCCCGCGCGGACGCGGTACACCGAGGGCGGCGCGGCTTCCACGGCGACGGTGTCCTTCAACACATCCGCCGCGGTGGCCGGCTCGGCACCGGCGGCCGAGGCGCGCGCCAGCAGCGCCGCCGACGGCATGCGCGGAATCAGCAGCTTCTGGCCCGCCCGCACGCGCGAGGTGGTCTTGAGGTAGTTGGCCTCGGCCAGGTCGGCGCGGTTCACGCGCAGCTTCCTGGCGATGCCGGCGATGGTTTCGCCCTTCTTCACCGTGTGGTACTGCAGCGCGTTCATCTGGTGCGGCGCCGCGGCGGCCAGTCCCTCGCTCACCTTCACGGCCGTGCCCACCGGCACCTTCAGCGTGTATTCACCGGGCCTGGGCGGCGTGGTCCAGCGGCGGAATTCGGGGTTGAGCTTCTGCAGGTCGTGCACCGGCACGCTGGCCCATTCCGCCACGCGGCGCAGGTCCAGGGCCGGCGGCAGTGTCACCGTCTCGGTGGCCGTCGGGATGGCGGGGACGATGTCGAAGCCGTACTGCGCGGGGTTCTTGGCGATGATGACCGCCGCCAGGATCATGGGCACGTAGTCGCGCGTCTCGCGCGGCAGGTAGGTCCTGGTGGCGGTGAGCGACCAGAAGTCGGTCTTGCGGCTGCGCCTGATGGCGCGCTGCACGCGGCCCGGGCCGCCGTTGTACGACGCCATGGCCAGGTGCCAGTCCTCGAACATGCCGTACAGCGTCTTCAGGTACTTGGCCGCGGCCACGGTGGCCTTTTCGGGGTCGGCGCGCTCGTCGAGGTACCAGTCGGCCTTCAGCCCGTTTTCGAGGGCCGTGCCCTTCATGAACTGCCACACGCCGCGCGCCTTGGCGCGCGACAGCGCCGACGGCTTGAACGCGCTCTCGATCAGCGGCACGTACGCCAGGTCGAGCGGCAGCCCTTCGGCCCGGAACACGTCCTGGATCATCGGCAGGTACTGCGTCCCCCGCGACAGCCCCTCGGCGAGGAACTCGCGCAGGCGCCCCTGGAACAACTCCACGTACCGCAGCACGCGGTCGTTGGTGGGAATCGGGATGTCGTGGGTGGTGGTCTGCAGGTCGGCCCGCACGGCCTGGGCGGTCGCCGGCCGCGGCGGAGTGGTATCGAGCGCATCCATCGCCAGCAGCACGTCGATGGACGCCGGGTCGCTGCCGGTTTCGGTGAAGCCGTCGCCGGCGGCGAGGGCCGCCTGTTCCAGGGCGCTCACCTGATCGACCAGCCGGTCGAAGTGCTGTTGCAACCGCGCGTCGCCGCGGGCGCCCTGGGGCGATTCGAGCAGCGTGTCGAGCGCCAGGTTGAAAGCGGCCTTCGCCCGCTCGAGGTGGCCGAACGACAGTTCCTGCTGGCCCTGGGCGAAGTGGCGATCGGATGCGGCGATGAGGTCGGCCACCGGATCGGGCGCCGGGGCCGGCGCGGCCACGCCGGCGGCCGACGGGGTGGCCGGGGTCACCTGGGCCACCTTGGCGCCGGTGCCAGACACGCATCCCGCCACCAGCGCAGCGGCGCACGCGAACACGAGAGAAAGATGGAGCTTCTTGTGCATCGACCCCAGTTCGGGCAACGCCGAAGGGTAGCATGCCCCCAAATACGGGGTCAACCGCTTATGGCTCAAACGTTTACGCGGGCCAGCCCGCGTACACGAAGACCTTGCCGGCCTCGCCGGCGTCCCGCGCCGCCGGCGTCACGATGGTTCGCTCGCCGATTAAGAGCTTTCGCCCCTCCTTGACGGCCAGGCGGACGTCCTCCTCGCACACAAATTTCTCAGTTTGGGCGGGTGCAGCGGGCCCGCCTTCGCGGCCAGAGGCCGCTACGGCGAGGTCTCGCCGAAGCTCGCCCGAACTGTCGCGAGCGGAGGCGGATGCCAAGGGGTGGGTGCCTGGTGCGGTGAGGCCCCGATTCGCTAAGAACCGATCAATCCGGCTTGTGAGGGCGTCGGCGGCAATGTTGTCGGGCTGCGGCTTGGCGGGTGCCTTTGGCAAGGCGGGGAGCGCCGTCGATGCACCCGATGCACCCGATGCACCCGATGCACCCGCGGACACCATCTTGACCGGCCTCAACTCGTATGCCAGCCGCTTGATATTGAGGAGGTGCTTCGGCGAGATGTTGTCCGACGTGATGTTGCCGCCAAAGCCGCCGCACCCGAGCGTCATGGCCGGGTCGAGGCCGGTCGTGAGGCCGATGGACCCGTGGGTGGTGGGCGAGTTCACGATGATGCGGTAGGCCGGCTTGTGGAGGCCGAACTCCAGGATCACCTGGTCGTTCTGCGAGTGGATCGACATGGTGTGGCCCATGCCGCCGTAGCGCAGGATCTGCTTGCAGCGTTCGCAGCCTTCGCGCCAGTCCCTGACGATGTAATAGGACAGCACGGGGCACAGCTTCTCGATCGACAACGGATGCTCGCGGCCCACGCCCTTGAGCTCGGCGATGAGCGCGCGCGTGCCGGCGGGCACGGTGACGCCCAGCTTCTCGGCGATGAACGTGGCGGGCTTGCCCACCAGCGCGGGGTTGGGCAGCCGCTGCGGCGTCACCAGCAGCTTGGCCAGCGCATCGGCCTGGGCCGGCGACAGGAAGTAGCCGCCTTGCGCCTGGAACTGCCGCCGCGTCTCGCCCTCGATGGCCTCGTCCACCACCACGGAGTTGGGCGACGAGCAGAGCACGCCGCCGTCGAACGACTTGCCCGTGAGGATGTCGTCGGCGGCCTTGCGCACGTCGGCGCTCGACTCGATGTAGCAGGGCGCGTTGCCCGGGCCCACGCCGTAGGCGGGCTTGCCGGCGCTATAGGCGGCGCGCACCAGGCCCATCCCGCCGGTGGCGAGAATCACCGACACCTCGCGGGCCTTCATCAGCTCCTGCGTGCCTTCGAGGGTGACCGTGGTCATCCAGCCGATGGCGCCCTCGGGCAAGCCGGCGCGGCGGGCGGCCTCGTTCATGATCTCGGCCGTGCGGGTGATGCAGCGCGCCGCCGACGGGTGGGGGCTCAGCACCACGGCGCACCGCGCCTTGATGGCGATGAGGATCTTGTAGATGGCCGTGGAGGTGGGATTGGTCGACGGCACCACGGCGGCCACGACGCCGAACGGCTCGGCGATCTCCACCACCTTGCGGCCGTCGTCGCGGTTGACGACGCCGACGGTCTTCATGGGCCGGATGAACTCGTACACGCGCCCGGACGCGAACAGGTTCTTCTGGATCTTGTCGGCCACCACGCCGTAGCCGGTTTCCTCCACCGCCAGGCGGGCGAGCGCCTCGGCATGCGGGCTCACCGCCGCGGCCATCGCGTCGATAATCGCGTCAATCTGGGGCTGGGAGAACTCGGCGAGCGCGGCCTGTGCCACCCTGGCCTTACGCGCCAGGGCGCGCGCCTCGGCGATGGAGGCGAGATCCTTGTCGGTTTGTGCGGGAGCGGCGGTGGCCATCAACGTGTCAGGCCTTCAGGACCCAAGCCCTAAGCCCCAAGCCCTAAGCCTTGGGCAGAATCCGCTCCACCTCGGCGTGAGGGCGGGGGATGACGTGTACCGACACCAGCTCGCCCACGCGCCGGGCGGCGGCCGCGCCGGCGTCGGTGGCGGCCTTGACGGCCCCCACATCGCCGCGCACGAGCACGGTGACGTAGCCGGCGCCGATGTACTCCGACCCCACGAGCTGCACGTTGGCGGCCTTCACCATGGCGTCGGCGGCCTCCACCGAGCCGATAAAGCCCATTGTTTCAACCATTCCGAGAGCGTCGCGTGGCGTGTCCATCGGGATGGCCTGCATGATATTCTCGTTTGGAGCACTATGCAATGGAGAGACATGTCTAAGAGTATTGTGTTGGCGGCCCTGCTGGGGTCGATGGCCATGGTGGGCGCCGCGTGCAGCCAGCCCGAAGACACGGCGCCGCCGGTGGCGAGCGCCCAGGTCACCCTGTCCCGTACCAGGGTGGCGCTCGGGAGCCCGGTGGAGATCACCTACAAGTTCACGGTGGCGGCCGATGCCCCGTCCCTGGGGGCGCGCCGCGTGTTCGTCCACTTCCTCGACGCGGATGAGGAGTTGATGTGGACCGACGACCACGACCCGCCCACGCCCAGCACCGACTGGAAGCCCGGCCAGGTCGTCGAGTACACGCGGATGCTGTTCGTGCCGAGCTATCCCTACGTGGGGCCGGCGAAGATCGTCACCGGCGTCTACGCCGTCGAGTCGAATGACCGCCTCAAGCTCACCAACGAAGACCGCGGCGACCGCTCGTACAAAGTGGTGGATTTCGAGCTGCTGCCGCAGACCGAGAACATCTTCGTGATCTTCAAGGACGGCTGGCACCCGGCCGAGGTGGTGGCGGATGGCCCCAGCCGCACCGAGTGGCAGTGGACCAGGAAGGAAGCCACGCTGGCGTTCCGAAACCCGCAGCGCGACGTGGTGCTGTTCCTGCAGGCCGACAATCCCGCCCAGGGCCCCAACGCGGCCACGCAGCTCACGGTGCAGACGGGCGACCAGGTGATCGCCACCGTGCCGCTGGGCGCCACGCCGTCGCCGGTGCTGAAGCTCCCGATCACCACCGCTCAGCTCGGTGCGGCCGAGATGGTGGAACTGCGCTTCCTGGCCGACAAGACCTTCGTGCCGGCCCTGGAGCCCGGCGCCAAGACCAGCGACCCGCGCGAGTTGGGCGCCAGGATCTTCCACGCGTTCGTCCAGTAGCTGATGAGAATCCTCGCCCTGCTCGCGTGCGTGGTGCTCCTCACTGCCAGTGAGGCGAGGGCCGACATCGTCGTCTTCAAGACCGGGCGCACCATGTCGGTGCAGGCCTGCCGGGTGGACGGCGAGCGCGCCACGCTGGTGCTGCGCGACGGCGGGGAGGTGGCCTTCGCGGCCGCCCTGATCGAGCGGGTGGACGCCGACGAGGTGCCGTGGCCGGTCGTGGCCGCCGCCGATCCCGGCGCCCCCGTGACGTCTCCCGTCGTGCCCGTGTCGGCTCCCGACCCGTTGCTGGCCTCCCGGCCGTACGCGGATCTCATCGCCGCCGCCGCGGCCGCCCACCAGGTGGATCCGCGGCTGGTGCACGCCGTGGTCGAGGTGGAATCCAACTACCAGGCCCGGGCCCGGTCGAAGAAGGGCGCGAAGGGCCTGATGCAGTTGATGCCCGCCACGGCCCGCCAATACGCGGTTCGCGACCCGTACGACCCCAAGACCAACATCGAGGCCGGGGTGAAACACCTCAAGGACCTTCTGGGCCGGTTCGACGTCTCGCTGGCCCTGGCGGCCTACAACGCCGGTGAAGCGACGGTCCGGCGCTACGGGGGCCTGCCGCCCTTCGCAGAGACCCAGAGTTACGTCCGCCGGATCCTCCAAAAGACCGGGCGCTAGCCGACGCCGTCTAAAGGATTGGGAATCGGGTTCCCATTTCCTTATAATCCCCTGTGGGACAATCGCTTAGGGATGGAGTTCCGCTGCCGGCTCGGCACCACGTCGGGTGAAATCATCGAGGGCGTCTACGTTGCCCAGAGCGAGGCCGCCCTCAGGCGAGAGCTGGAGGATCGGGGACTGCACGTCCTGTCACTCCGGCCCCGGGTGGGCCTCGCCAGCCTCTCGCTGGGCGGCAGCCGCACGATCTCGCGCCACGAATTCCTCGTCTTCAACCAGGAGCTGGCCACGCTGCTCAAGGCGGGCATGCCCCTGGTGCAATCGCTCGACATCCTGCGCTCGCGGCTCACCAACCCGCTCTTCAAGTCGGTGCTCGACGATGTGCACGACAAGGTGCGCGGGGGCACGGCCCTGTCGGACGCCTTCGCGGCGCACGGGGAGCTGTTCCCGGCCGTGTACACGGCGTCGCTCATGGCCGGCGAGCGGGCGGGCAACCTCGACGCGGTGCTGCGCCGCTTCGTGGCCTACGCGAAGACCGTCGACACGGTACGGTCGAAGACGATTTCGGCCCTCATCTATCCGGCCATCCTCATCGGCCTGGCCGTGGTGCTGGTCGGCATCATCGTGATCAAGGTGGTGCCCACCTTCTCGGAGTTCTACCTGAGCTTCGACGCCGATCTGCCGGTGTCGACGCGGGTGATCGTGGCGGTGTCCGACGTCATCCGCAGCCAGTTGCTGCTGATCGGCACGGCCATCGTCCTGGGCGTGGTGGCGTTCATGGGCTGGATTCGGCGACCGGGGCAGGGCGCGCGGTTCGACGCGCTCGTGCTGAAGCTGCCGTGGGTGGGGCCGAGCGTGCACAAGTTCGCCACGGCGCAGATGGCCCGCACGCTGGCCACGCTGCTGGGCGGCGGCATCCCGCTGGTGAACGCGCTCGAGATCGCGGCGCGCGCGGCGGGCAACCGGCACATGCGCGCCGAGCTCGAGGTGGTGGCCCAGAAGGTGCGCGAGGGCCAGAGCTTCTCGGGGACGCTGCTCGAGCGCCGCACGGTGCCCGACGTGGCCATCAAGATGATCGAGGTGGGCGAGTCGACCGGCGCCCTCACCGAGATGCTGAACAGCCTGGCCGATTTCTACGACGAGGAAATCGACACCGATCTGGGGCGGTTCGTCACCATGATTGAGCCGGCGCTGCTCGTGTTCATGGGCATCGTGATCGCCACCATCGTGCTGGCGCTCTACATGCCCCTCTTCCAGTTGTCGTCGGTGATTGGGGGCGGCCGCTGATGGATGCGACCCAGGACGATCCGCTCGACCCCGAGGCGTTCATCGACGAGCCCGGACCGGCCGGCGCCACCGACGCGCAGCTGAAGGCCGAGGTGGCCCTGGCGCGGCGGCTGGCCGAGCGCTACCGGCTCGAGTTCCTCGACATGCACGACTTCCGGATCGACCAGGAGCTGTTCCGGTCGATCCCCGCCGACCTGATGCTGCGCTACGGCTTCGTGCCGTACCGCCGCGACGGCCGATCGCTGGTGATCGTGGTGTCGGACCCCACCGACCTGCCGATGATCGACGAGCTGTCGGTGATCCTGGGCACGCCGGTGCGGGTGATGGTGGGGGCGCGGTCGGCCATCGAGGGCATGCTGAAGAAGAGCGAGAGCTCGCAGCGCGTGCTCGACGAGGCCACCGAGGAGTTCCAGATCCAGGTCCTCAAGGAAGACGACAACGGTGAGGACAACCTCACCATGGATCGGCTGACGAGCGACAGCAGCCCCATCATCCGGCTGGTGAACTCCACCATCTTCACGGCCATCCAGCGGCGCGCCAGCGACATCCACATCGAGACGCAGGACGACGCGGTGTACGTGAAGTACCGCGTGGACGGCGTGCTGCAGTCGGCCATGCGGCCCATCGCCAAGCGCTTCCACGGCTCCATCCTGTCGCGCATCAAGGTGATGGCCGAGCTCGACATCGCCGAGAAGCGCGTGCCGCAGGACGGCCGCTTCAAGCTGCGGGTGCCGGGCAAGACCATCGACTTCCGCGTCTCGGTGATGCCCAGCGTGCACGGCGAGGACGCGGTGATCCGCATCCTCGACAAGCAGTCGATCAGCGAGCAGTTCACCGAGTTGCGGCTCGACATCCTGGGCTTCCCCGAGCTGGAGCTGCGCCGGTTCCGCAAGTACATCCGCGAGCCGTACGGCATGGTGCTGGTGACGGGCCCCACCGGCAGCGGCAAGACCACCACGCTCTACGCGGCGCTGGCCGAGATCCGGTCCATCGAGGACAAGATCATCACGATCGAAGACCCGGTGGAATACCAACTGAAGGGCATCACGCAGATCCCCATCAACGAGAAGAAGGGGCTCACCTTCGCGCGCGGCCTGCGGTCGATCCTGCGCCACGACCCCGACAAGGTGATGGTCGGCGAAATTCGCGACCCCGAGACGGCGCAGATCGCGATCCAGTCGGCGCTCACCGGCCACCTGGTGTTCACCACCGTCCACGCCAACAACGTGTTCGACGTGCTGGGCCGGTTCCTCAACATGGGCGTGGAGCCCTACCAGTTCATCTCGGCGCTCAACTGCGTGATGGCGCAGCGGCTCGTGCGCAAGATCTGCGAGGCCTGCAAGCAGCCGGTGACTCCCGACCCGGCGCTTCTGGCCGAGTCGGCCATCGACCCCGCCGTTCTGGTGAACAACACGGTCTGGGAGGGCGCCGGCTGCATGGAGTGCGGCGGATCGGGCTTCAAGGGTCGCATGGCCATCTGCGAGCTGCTGGACCTCACCGATCACATCCGCGAGATCATCCTCGACAAGCGCCCCATCTCGGAGGTGAAGCGCGCGGCCAAGGAGCAGGGGATGCGGCTGCTGCGCGAGTCGGCCGTCGAGCGCGTGGTGACCGGCCTGACGACGCTGCGCGAGATCAACAAGGTGACGTTCGTCGAATGACCTTCCGCGACCTCTTCCATACGCCGCCCCCCGACGTCGCCGTCGAGATCGATCGCGGGCACGTGAGCGCCGCGCGCCTGGCCGTGCGCGGCGCGCAGGTGGTGGTGGCCGCGCACGCCACCGAGGCGCTGCCCGACGGCGCGGTGGCGCCGGCGCTGGCCACGACCAACATCCCCGATGTGCCGCTGGTGGCGGAGGCCCTTCGCCGCGTGCTCGCGCAGATTGGCGGGCCCACCGCCCGCATCGCGCTGGTCGTGCCCGACACCGTGGCCAAGGTCTCGCTGCTGAAGCTCGAGAAGGTGCCGGCCAGGGCCGCCGACCTGCAGGAGATCGTGCGGTGGCAGGTGCGCAAGACGGCGCCGTTCCCGATGGAGCAGGCCGTGCTGAGCGTCACGCCCGGGGCGACGGGCGCCGACGGCAGCGCCGAGCTGGTGGTGGCGCTGGCGCGCGCCGACGTCGTGCACCAGTACGAGCAGGCCTGCCGCATGGCGGGCGCGCACGCCGGGCTTGTGGACCTCTCCACCTTCAGCGTCATCAACGGCGTCCTGGCCGGGCCGTCGGCCCCGTCGGGCGACTGGCTGGTCGTGCACGTCACCGACACCTACATCACCCTCGCGGTGGTGCGGGATCGGTCGCTGCTGTTCTTCAGGAACCGTACCGAGGAGGCCGAGGGGACGCTGGCCGATCTCATTCACCAGACCGCCATGTATTACGAGGACCGCCTGCATGGCGGCGGCTTCGCCCGCGTGCTGCTGGCAGGGGGCGCGCGCCTGCCCGGGGGCGCCGACGCCGTGCGGCGGGGCCTCGAAGAGCGGCTGAGCATCGGCGTGGAGCCGGTGGACCCGCGCGGCGCGGCGGGGCTGGTGGACCGCATCGGCGCGTCGGCCGAGCTGCTCGACGTGCTCGCCCCGCTGGTGGGCCTGCTGCTGCGCGAACGGACGGTGGCATAGGCGATGCTGCGCGCCAACCTCGCCACCGAGCCCTTCTACAACACGCGCCTGGTCCGCCTGTGCGTGGCCGTGGTGGCCGTGGCCGCCGCCGCCCTCACGGCATACAACGGCGTGGTGGTGTGGCAACTGCGCGCGCGCAGCGTGGAGCAGGGCCGCATGGCCGGGCAGAACGAGGCCGAAGCCCGGGAGCTGCGCGACAAGGCCCGCCTGACCCGGCAATCGATCGACCGGGCGCAACTGGAGCTGGTGCAGCTGGCGGCCCGGGAGGCCAACGAGCTGATCGACCGCCGCGCGTTCTCGTGGACCGATCTCTTCAACCGCTTCGAGGACACGCTGCCGGCCGACGTCCGCATCTCCGCGGTGCAGCCGCAGGTGGACCGGGATGGCCGCATGCTGGTGGCCGTCACCGTGGTGTCGCGCCGCGTCGAGGACCTGGACGAGTTCATCGAGGCGCTGGAGAAGACGGGCGCCTTCCACGAGATGCTGTCGCGCCAGGAGACGGCGGAGGATGACGGCACCCTGCGGTCGGTGATCCAGGGTTTCTATGGCCCGCCGGCGGGAGCGGCCGTTCCGGCGCCGCCCACGTCTAAACCGGAGGGCGGGTCGTGAGGGCGCTCTTCGCCGTGAGCACGGACGTGCCGTTCAGCCGCGTGCTGCGCGAGCACCGGCGGTGGCTGTTGCCGCTCGCCGTGGTCGTGGTGGTGAACCTGGCCGTGCTGGGCCTGGTGGTGGTGCCCCTGTCGCGGTCGGTCGACAGCAGCGGGCGGCGGGCCGAGCAGGCGGCGCAGGCGCTGAAGGACGCGTCGGCCGATTTCGCCGAGGCCGAGGCGACGCGCGACGGCCAGGCCACGGCCACGCAGGATCTCGACCGCTTCTACCGGCAGGTGCTGCCCGTCGACGTGGCGGCGGCCCGCCGGGTGACGCACTTGAAACTGAGCCAACTGGCGCGCGCGCACGACGTGACGTTCGAACGCAGCGCGGCCGTGCCCGAACTGGTGCGCGACTCGTCGCTCGAGCGGCTCAAGGTGAGCTACGCGCTGTCGGGCGACTACGACGACGTGCGGCGGTTCATCTACGACATCGAGACCGGCGACGACTTCGTGGTGATTGACAACGTGATGCTGTCGGAAGGCAACGACGCCAACGCGCCGTTGCTGCTGACGCTGGAGTTGTCCACCTACTACCGCGCGGGGACGAAGTGACCCCCGAGCGGCGCCAGTGGCTGGTGGGCGGCGGCGTGGTGGCGGTGCTGGGCGTGGCGGCGTGGCTGCAGATGCGGCCGGCGGCCACGACGGCGCCCGCGGCGGTCACGGCTCGAGCCCGCGCCCAGGCCTCGGCCGGGCCCGCGGCGGCCGGGCCGATGACGGCGGTGAAGCTGCCGGCGCTCGAGCAGGGACGTGACGAGCCGACCGACACGTCGCGGAACCCATTCCGCTTTCAGCCGAAGGTGGCGCCCGCGCCGCCCCGGCCGGTTGAGCCGCCCCAGCCGGCGGTTGGCGCCGGGCCGTCGGCGCCGGCGGCGCCCACCGGGCCGCCGCCACCCCCGCCCATCCCGTTGAAGTTCATCGGGCTGGTCGAGAAGGCGGATGGCACGAAGGTAGCGGTGCTGACCGACGGACGGGTCACCCTGTACGGCCGCGAGGGAGATATCATCGATGGCCGATACCGCATCGTGAAGATCGGCGTGGAATCGATCGAGTTGACCCACGCCGACGGCCGCGGACGGCAAACGGTCAGGCTCACTGGGCAGTAGAGGTGCGAAGGGTGCGAAGGGTGCGAAGAGTGCCGGGGGTGCGAAGGGTGCGGACGATGACGGCGATCGCGGCGGTGCTCACGCTGGCCCTGCTCGTGGCGGGGTGCGCGACGGGCCGCGCGTTTGCGCGTGGTGAGGAGGCCGGGCAGGCGGGCGATTGGGAAGCCGCGGTGGGCTTCTACCGGCAGGCCATCCAGGCCGACCCCGACCGGCCCGACTTCAAGATCGCGCTGGAACGCGCGATGGTCAACGCCGCCAAGATGTACGTGGACCGCGGCCGGCAGTTCGAGGAGGCCGGCCAGCCGGACCAGGCGCTACGCGCGTACCGGAAGGCACAGGAATTTGAGCCCTCGGACCGCCAGCTGGCCCAGAAGGCCGGCGAACTCGAGCGGCTGCTGCGCGACCGGAACGAGGCCGCGGCCAGCCGTCCGGAAATCGACAAGCTGCGCGAGCAGGCCGGGCGGTCGACCGAGCCCATCCTCAGTCCCACGAGCCGCGATCCGCTCAGTATCCGCTTCACCAACGCCGGCATCCGCGACGTGCTGAACTTCATCGGCAACGCCACGGGCATCAACGTCACCTACGACCGCGACTTCCAGGACCGTTCCATCACCATCCAGCTCGAGGGCGTCACGCTCGAGCAGGCGCTGCAGCAGATCATGGTGTCGAACGTGCTGTTTTACAAGGTGCTGAACGAGCGCACCATCATCGTCTCGGCCGACAGCACGCAGAAGCGCCAGCAGTACGAGGAGCAGGTGGTGCGCACGTTCTTCGTGTCGCATTCCGACGCCACCGAGCTCGGCCAGCTTCTCATTGGCGTGGTCCGCGTGGCCGGCCAGGCCATCCAGCCCACGATATTTGCCAACAAGACCGCCAACACCATCACGGTGCGCGGGACGGTCCCCATGGTGCAGATCATCGAGCGCATCATCACGGCCAACGACAAGCCCCGGGCCGAGGTGATGGTGGACGTGCAGATTCTCGAGGTGAGCCGGGAGCGGGCCAAGCAGTACGGCCTCGACCTGGGCACCTATTCGGCCGCGCTGGCCTTCTCACCCGAGGCGGCGCCCTCGGCCACCCAGGCGCCGTTCAACCTGAACACCATCACGCAGGGCATCAGCACGGCCGACTTCTACCTGTCGGTGCCCTCGGCCGTGATCCGGTTCCTCGAGAGCGACTCGCAGACCAAGGTGCTGGCCAAGCCCAACCTGCGAGGAACGGAAGGGCAGAAGCTGTCGCTGAACCTCGGTGAAGACGTGCCCGTGCCCAGCACCACCTTCACGCCGCTCGCCACCGGCGGCGCCGCGGCCAACCCGCTCACGTCGTACGGCTACCGCACCATCGGCATCATCGTGGAGATGACGCCGCGCGTCACCTACGAGGGCGACATCATCCTCGAGATCTCGATCGAGAACAGCGCGCGTGGGCAGGACACGAACATCGCCGGCCAGAACCTGCCGTCGTTTTTCTCGCGCAAGGTGCAGACCAAGCTGAGGCTGCGCGACGGCGAGTCGAACCTCCTGGCCGGGCTGCTACGCGAGGACGAGCGCCGAGCCCTGAAGGGATTCCCGGGCGTGCTGCGACTGCCGATCATCAAGCAGTTGTTCTCGAGCAACGACGAGACGATCCGCCAGACCGACATCGTGATGCTGCTGACGCCGCGCATCATCCGCACGCACGACCTCAAGGCGGCCGACCTGAGCCCCATCTACATTGGCACGCAGGGCAACATGGCACTCGGGGGCCCGCCGCCACTGTTTGGCGGCCCGGCGGCCGATGCGGCTCCGGCCATGACGCCCGGCGTGGCGCCATCGCCGTTGGCCACGGCGGCGGCCGCACCGCTGGCGCCGGGCACGCAGGCGCCGATTGCGCCCGTGCTGCCGACCGGATCCACCGAGCGGCCCACGGTGCCGCCCGGCAGTTCGCCCATTCCAGGCATGACCACCGCCCAGCCTGCCGCGCCGGCCGGCCAGCCCGCGCAAATGCCCGCCGCCGCTGCCAATCCGATCCAGGTGGCGACGCCACCGGAAGCGCCCGCCGCGCCGCCATCGGCTGCACCGGTTGCACCCGCTGCACCTGCTGCACCTGATGCACCTGCTGCACCTGCTGCACCTGCTGCACCTGTTGCACCTGCGCCCCCGATCGCCTCCGCGGCTCGCGTCACGTTGAGCCCGCCCGCCGAGATGCGGCTGGGGAGTGGGCCGTACACGATTCCCGTGTCGATTGCGGGCGCCTCACGGCTGTCGACCATCACCGTATCGATCACCTACAACCCGGCGGTCGTGCGCGTGCGCAGCGTGCAGGAGGGCACCTTCATGCGGCAGGGCGGCGTGACGCCGGCCTTCACGCAGCAGGTGGATCCCGTCGCGGGCCGCATCGACATCGCCATCTCGCGGCCGGGCGACCAGGTGGGCGCCTCCACGTCGGGCCTGCTGGCCGCCATCCTGCTCGAGCCGGTCGCGGCCGGTACCTCGAACCTGTCGGCCACCGGAATCGGGTCGGTGCCCGGGGGCGGCACCGCGCCCCTGCAGTTCCTGCCCGCAGGCGTGACGGTGAAATAGCATGCGCGTCACCGAGCGCGGCTACACGTTTGTCGAGCTCCTGGTGGTGACGACCATCGTCCTCATCCTGGCCTCGGCCGTGCAGCCGCTCGCACGGGTGACGATCCAGCGCGCGCGCGAGGCCGAGCTGCGGCGGGTGCTGCGCGAGGTGCGCACCGCCATCGACAAGTTCAAGGATGCGGCCGACGCGGGCCAGATTCCCACCACCGAGCTCAAGGCCAACAGCGAAGGGTACCCACCCGACCTGCAGACCCTGGTCGACGGCGTGTCGGTGGCCAACGACGCGACGGGACGCAAGCTGAAGTACCTGCGGCGCGTGCCCGTGGACCCGGTGACGGGAGAGGCCGAGTGGGGCATGCGCGCCTACCAGGACAAGCCCGATTCCACCAGCTGGGGCGGCCAGAACGTGTACGACATCTACTCGCTCAGCCAGGGCACGGGGCTCGACGGGACGAAGTACAGGGAATGGGAATAGTGAGTTCAGAGTCCAGAGTTCAGAATTCAGAGTCGCGCGGGTTCACGATGATCGAGGTGCTGGTCGTCATGTCCCTGATCGTCATCCTGGCGACCGTGGGGATGGTGCAGTACCGCAACAGCGTGAAGCGGGCCGAAGAGGCGGTGCTTAAGGAGAACCTCTTCCGCATGCGCGATGCCATCGATCAGTTCTACGCCGACAAGACGAAGTACCCGCAGAGCCTGCAGGACCTGGTGTCGGAAGGCTACATCCGCGAGATCCCGACCGACCCGATGACCCGTTCGAAGGATACCTGGCAGGCGACGCCCGCCGAGCCCGACCCCAACAATCCCGCCGGCGAGATTGGCATCTACGACATCAAGAGCGGGTCTGACCAAACCGCGCTCGACGGCACGAGATACGCGGACTGGGAATAGAGAGTTCAAAGTTCAGAATTCAGAGTTAAGAGTCAAGGGGGAGAGGCCGATGGGCGTCTCCCCCTTTCAACGTACGGAGGCGGGTGGCGCCAGCGGCTACGGCCTGATCGTGATGATCTGCGAGGCCGTGGCGCCGGTGGTCGTGGTCACGGTGACCTCGACGCCGTAGACGGCGGCGCTGGTGTAGACGTGGCTGTTTACACGGGCGGTGGTCGTTTCGTCTGGCTTGCCGTCGCCCCACTTCCACGTGTAGCTCGATGTCGTCACGCCCGCGGTGGTGACCGTTGCCGTAAAGGTGACGTTGGCTCCCGCCGCCAGGCCTGTGCACACTTTGGGCGTACCGGCGCAGGTCAGGGCCGGAGTGGAGATCGCGTCCAGCGCGATTTCAAAGCCAGTGATGGTCACGACGTGGGTCGCCGTCCCGGTGGTTCCGGACGTGTCGGTGGCTGTTGCCGTGAGCGTATAGACGCCAGCCGAGGTGAACTGGTGCGTGAATCCGCCACCGGTGCTGCCGGTGAACAGCACGGAACCGCCGGGGCTGATGACCACGCGAACGTTCTGAATGGGCGGGCCGCCGGTGCCTGGCGCCGCCGTGACGTTGAAGGCCAGCACGGAGCCCACCGTCCCGGTGGCCGACGGTGTGCCGGCGAATGAAACGGTGGGCGCAATGCGCTGCACGTTCACGGAAATGGTGGAGCTGGTGCCTTGGCCGGTGGCGTCGACGACCGAGGCCGTCACGGTGTAGATGCCGGGCTGATTGAAGATGTGCGTGACGTTCGTGGCGCCGGAGATCGCTCCCAGGTTCTGGACCGCCGACCCATCGCCCCAGTTGACCGACGCGCTTTGAATGGGCGCGCCGCTCGTTACGGCCCCCGGGGTTACCGTGAAGTTCACCCCGACGCCCACACCCGGGGTGGTGGTCGTGGAGGTGATCGTCACCGTGGGCGCATTGATGATGCGCACGTTGGTGGTGGCCGTGACGCCGGCGATCACGGTGGCAGTGACGACAGTGTCGCGATTGGTCGTCAGCGAGACCTTGGCTTCGCCATTTGCGTCGCTGATGGCCGCCGTCGACGACAGGTTGCCCTGGTCGGTGGTGAACGAGACCGGCGCGCCCGGAAGCAGGTTGCCGCTGGCGTCCCGGACGATGGCGAAGATGTCGACGGTGCCGCCGCCCTGGGGGAGGCTCGAGGGCGTGGATCGCATGGCCACCGTGCCGGCGGCCGCGCCCCCGACCTTCACGTCGGTGATCTCGGCCTTGGCCGATCCGGAGAACGCGCTGATCTTGGCCGTCCCGGAAGACGTGCCCCGGAAGGTCACCGTCGCCACGCCACCTTGCGTCTGGGCCTCAGTGGGCTCGATCGTGCCAAACGACGCGGTAAACGTTACGGTCGTGCCGTCATGCACGGGTGTGTTGCCCGCCTCGATCACCGACGCCTTGACGATGGCCGTCCCGTTGATGGGGACGGTCGTCGTATTAATGGAGAGCGTGAGCGTGGATCCGGTGGGCGCAAGCAGCGCCACCTTGTCGCAGGCCGAGAGGGCCGCAAAGCCAAGGGCGATGAGAGACAGGAAGACCGGTCGGAAGCGTGACACCACGAGGCCTGATAAGGATAATAGACGCATGAGGTTAGCGGGTCAAGGCGAGCGCGGCTATGCCATGGCGGCCTTGCTGGTGGGCCTGAGCGTGATGTCGGTGCTCATGGGCGCCCTGCTGCCGGTGTGGTCGCAGATGGTCACCCGCGAGAAGGAACAGGAATTGATCTTCCGCGGCGAGCAGTACGCGCGCGCAATCGGCCTGTTCCAGCGGAAGTACGCCAACACCCCCCCGCCGACCATCGATGTGCTCGTTGAGCAACGCTTCCTCCGGAAGAAATTCAAGGATCCGATTACCAACGACGATTTCCAGCCGATTTACGCCAACCAGGCCGCCATGGGCATCAGCGCGCCCACCGGGGCCCAGCGGCCCGGCCAGCAGGCGTCCACGACGATGGCGACGCCGCCGCCCGCCTCGGTGGCCGGCGGCACCGCGCCCACCGGCGCGGCGGGGGGCATCATCGGGGTCACGTCCAAGAGCAAGGAAAGCTCCATCAAGCTCTATAACGGCCGCGACCGGTACAACGAGTGGGCGTTTCTCTACATTCAGACGACCCAACGGCCCGGAGGGCCGGGCGGCGGCGGCATGGCCCCTGGAATGGGCGGCCCCGGAGGCCCGGGGCCACGGCCCGGGCAGCCCGGACAGCAGAGGCCGGGGCAGACGGGGCAACCTGGCCAGACGGTGCGGCCCCCCGTGGTCATGCCGGGCGGCAGCGGTGTCCCGCCCTTTGGCTCGAGCCAACCCGGCACCACGCGTCCGCCGGGCTGATTCCGCCGTCAGAAGGCAACCACGAAGGCCTCGAAGAACACGAAGATGTTTAAAGTCTTCGTGACCTTCGTGATCTTCGTGGTTGCCTTTTCAGACGGCAAGATCCTCCACCACCGCATCATGCACCGCGCGCCGCGCGGGCTGCATGCCTTCGCCCTCGCGCGTCGGATGTACGCGGTTCGAGAGCAACGCCACGTACAGGTCCTGCGCGGGGTCGATCCAGAGCGAGGTGCCGGTGTAGCCGGTGTGCCCGATGGCCCGCGGCGACAGGCGGGCGCCGCACGACGAGGTGGGCAGCATCGTGTCCCAGCCCAACGCGCGCGAGCTGCCTGGCACCAGGCTCCGCCGGGCCGCCACGCGCAGCAGCGCGGGCTGTTGCATCCACCACCGCGCGCACGCGCCCACCGCGGCGGCCGTGCCGAAGAGGCCCGCATGGCCGGCCACGCCGCCCAGCGCCTCGGTGTTCTCGTCGTGCACCGAGCCGCGACGTTCCTCCCCGGACGGGAAGTTCTCGGTGGGCGCCGTGCGAGCCAGCCAGTGCGCCGGCACGCCAAACCGGATCTCCGCGCCGGGCACGGCGCGATCGCGCCACTGGTCGAACAGCCGATCCAGGGACTGGCCGAGCGCGCCCTCGAGGGCAAAGCCCAGCAGCATGAAGCCCGGGTCGCTGTAGATGGACTGGGTCCGCGTGGCGTAGGCCTGGGGCTCGGCGCAGATGGCCTGCTCGAATGCCGCGCGGCCGCGCAGCGTCTCGGAGTACGGCCGATGCGCGGGCAGGCCCGAGCAGTGCTCCAGCAAGTCCTGCAGCGTCACCCCGGTTCGCCACTCGCCGCGCCACGCGGGCATGAAGCGGCCCACGGGGTCTGTTGGCTGCAACGCGCCGGCCACCACGCCTTCGACGACGAACACGGTGGTGGCCAGCACTTTGGTGAGTGAGGCCAGGTCGTACACCGTGGTGGCGTCCACCGGGGCTGCGGCGGCATCGTACGCCTGGCGTCCCTCGGCGATCGTGGCGAAAGCACCAGAGGCGCGCCCCACCTCCACCACGGCGCCCGGAAACACCCGCGCGGCAATGGCGTCGGCAAGCACGCGGCGGACGTGAGGGAACTCTTGCATGTCAGGCGGCTGCGGGGCGGGGGATGACCCTCGACGCCGCCAACGCCACCGCGCAGGTGGTGACGGCGCCGATGAGGACGTACCACGTGAACGCCACCGGCGTGGCCCACCACACCGCGGTCATCACGGCGAGGCCGGTCAGCATGCCGGCAAACGTGTCGGTTTCCGACACTGATGGGGCGAGCGTGCCCAGCAGGAACGCGCCCAGCACCGCGCCCGAGGCAAACGAGAGCACCGACAGGCCCGCGTCGAGCACCGAGCGCTCCATGAACTGCGCGCCGATGGCCACGCCCAGTTGCACGATGCCCCACACCACCGTGGCCCGCTTCGACACGCGCATCTGCGTGGCCTGGTCGGCGCCGGGATTCACGTACGGCAGGTAGAAGTCGCTCACGGTGGTGGCTGCCATGGCGTTGAGCGACGGCGACAGGGCCGCGGCCACGATGGCCGCCACGATGAAGCCGGCCAGCCCGTTATTGAGCTGGCTCACCACGAACACCGGCAGGATCTGGTCGGTGCGCGTCAGCGCCACGGGCACCCCCTGCTGCTGGTAGAACGTGAACAGCATCACGCCGATGAAGAGGAACATCACGAACTGCGCGAAGACAATGAACCCGCTCAGCACGAGGCCGCGCGAGGCCTCGCGCGCGCTGCGGGCCGAGAGCAGGCGCTGCACCAGGAACTGGTCGGTGCCGTGCGTGGCCAGCGTGAGCGCCACGCCGCCGAAGAGGCCGGCCCAGAACGTGTACGCCCGCGACAGGTCCAGCGAGAAATCGAACACCACGAAGCGGCCGGTCTCGCGGCCGACGCGCATCACCTCGTCGAACCCGCCGTCGATGCGGGTGACCAGCGCCACGGCCACCGCCGCCGCGCCGGCGATGTACACGAACATCTGCACCACGTCGGTCCAGATCACCGCCGACACGCCGCCGCGCATCGTGTAGACGATCATCGCCGCGCCCAGCACCACCACCACCCACGTGACCGGCACCTGCGTCACGACGGCAATGACCAGGGCCGTGGTGAACAGGCGGATGCCGTCGGCGAGCGACCGCGTCACCAGGAAAATCACCGCGGCCAGTGTCTTCACGCGCGTGCCGAAGCGGCGCTGCAGCAGCTCGTACGACGTGAACAGCTCGCCGCGGAAGTAGGCCGGGATGAAGAGCAGGCTCACCAGCACGCGGCCGATCACGTAGCCCATGGCCAACTGCAGGAAGGTCATGTTGCCGGTGTAGGCCGCCGCCGGGATGCCGATGAAGGTGAGCGTGCTCGTCTCGGTGGCCACCACCGTGAAGCAGATGGCCCACCACGGCACGCTGCGGTCGGTGAGGAAGTAGTCGCGGGTGGTCTTCTGGAATCGCGCAAACCACGACCCGAACGCCGTGATGGCGACCAGGTACGCGCCGATGACGACGTAGTCGACCGGGGACAGGTTAGTCGGGCCCCTCTTCAAACGCCGCGCGGCCGAGCTCGGTGAGCGAGCCGGCGGTGTGGGGCGGCGCGACGAGCGCGTCGTACGAGAAGAGGATGATGCCCGCCGTGCCAAGCCGGCCCGCCGCCTGGATATGCGTGAGCGTCTGCGCCGTGGTCAAGCGGTAGGCGCCGATGCCGGCCCACACCGGCAGGCCGGCAGCCAACTGGCGCGCGGCCGCCACCTGCTGCTCGAACACGGCCGCCTCGGTGGTGTACGCCATGGGGCACAGGACGTCGATCAGCGACTGGTCGATCCACGTGCGCCAGTCCTGCAGGCGCGCGGTAAACGCCTGCTGCGCGTCCGGCACGACGGCGGCACTCACCATCACCGAGGGACGCGCGGCCTGCACGGCGGTGCGGATGCGCTTCACCAGCGCCGTGAGGCGCGACCGGCGGAAGTCGCTCCAGCGGTCGGCAAACAGGTTCGGGTAGGCCAGCGGGTCGAGGCGCTCGCGGGCCTCGGCGGCGCTGCGCTCGCGGGACGTGAGCGCCGGGCGCACGGCGTCCTTGAACTGCTGCAGGGCCGCCGGGCTGAAGTCGAAGTCGTCGCTTGGGAACCGGACGTAGTCGAGATGCACGCCGTCCACCGGGTACGCGGCGACGAGCGATCCAATCACCTCGGCGGTATAGGCCGCGGCGGCGGGAATGAGCGGGGACGTGTAGAGGCCTTCCACGTCCGCGGAGTTGGCGCGGGTCCATCGCGCGAGGCGGCCCAGGTAGGCCGGGCTGCGCACGTCGACGCGCCGCATCTCGGCGGCGAGCTCGCGCGGCACCATCAGCCAGTCTGGGGATCGGTACACGACGTGCTCGCGATCGCCGGGGAGGCTGTAGGCGCTCGAGACCAGGTTGACGGCCACCCACGCGTGCACCTGCATCCCGGCGGCGTGGGCCAGCGTCAGCGTGGTGGCGAGCGGATCGAAGCCGGGGCGCGAGGCCAGCTCGCTGGCGCGCGGCTCAACCCCGCCCGCGTAGTAGGCGTCGCCGCGGCCGCGCACCTGCACGAGCAGCGTATTGAATCCGGCGGCCTCCGCCGACGCCACCATCCGGGCAATCGAGTCGGGCGAGTTGAGCGTGGTCCGCGTCACCCAGAGCGCGCGCGTGGCCGGGGGAGCACCCTGGACGGATGTGGCCGCCACCGGCACGGCCAGCGAGACCACGAAGAGGGCCAGGACGCCGGCGAGGCGGGCGACAACCGAAGACGGGCTGGGAGGGGCCATCAGGAACATAACAATTTAGCATGCCTGTAAGCTATGTGGATGCACGTGTTGGGCATCGATGCCGGGGGCAGCAAGACCACGGCCCTGCTGGCCGGCGCGGACGGCCGGGTGGTGGCCGAGGCGCGGGGCGGCGGCGCCAACCTCCAGGCGCACGGCGAACTCGAGGTGGAGAAGGTTCTCCATGCGGTGATCGACCGGGCGCTCGGGCCGTCGGGCATCATGCCTGCGGCGGTGTGCCTGGGCATGGCCGGGGTCGATCGCGAGGGGGACGGCGAGATTATCCGCGGCATCATGCGGCGCCTCGGCTTCAAGGCGCACACGCTGATCGTGAACGACGCGCTGATCGCGCTCGTGGCCGGGGCGGGCAACGGCCCCGGCCTCGTGCTGATCTCGGGGACGGGGTCCATCGCCTACGGCGTCAACGCGCGGGGCGTTGCGGCGCGGGCCGGCGGCTGGGGGGCGGCGCTCGGTGACGAAGGCTCGGGCTTCTGGATTGGACGCCGCGCCCTGGTGGCCGTGGCGCGGGGCGCCGACGGCCGTGGCCCCGGGACGCGGCTGACCGACCTGGTGCTGCAGCACTTCGGCCTGCAGCGGCCCGGCCAACTGGTGACGGTCATCTACGACCATGCGCACGGGCGCCGCGACGTGGCTGCGCTCGGGGCCCTGGTGGAGCGGGCGCGCGCCGAGGGCGATGCCGTGGCGGCCGAGATCCTCAAGGAGGCGGCGGCGGAGCTGGCGCTGGCGGCGCGATCGGTGGTGTCGAAGCTCGGGATGCGCGGGGACCAGTTTCCGACGCTGCTGTCAGGCGGTATGCTGAGGCAGACGCCGTGGCTCACGGCCGAAGTGACACAGCACCTGGCCGAGGTGGCGCCGAGAAGCACCGTGTCGCCCCTGGCCAACGAACCGGGCGTGGGCGCCGTGCGGCTGGCGCTGGCCGAAGCCCGCGGCGGGGCCGTCGTGCCCCCGTATCTGTGACCCCCCTCGCATCCACACCGTGACCATCGAAACCTACGACCACGAAGAAGCGCTGGCCGCGGCGCTGGCCTCCCGCCTCATCGACGCCATCGTCCGCAACCCGCGCGTCGTGCTGGGCCTGCCCACCGGCCGCACGCCGCTGGCGCTGTATCGGCTGCTGCGCGAGCGCACGGCGCGCGACGGCGTCAGCTGGGCCGATGCGCGCACGTTCAACCTCGACGAGTTCGTGGGGCTGGGGGGGGACGACGCCGGCAGCTACCGCGCCTTCATGCAGGCCGAGCTCTTCGATCATGTCGGGCTCGACCCGTCGCACGTCGACGTGCTCGACGGCCGCGCCGCCGACCTGGCGGCGGAGTGCGAGCGCTACGAGCGCGCCATCGCCACCGCGGGCGGCATCGACATCATGGTGTTGGGCATCGGGGCCAACGGGCACATCGGCTTCAACGAGCCGGCCGGGGGCCTGCACGCGCGCACGCACGTGGCCGACCTCGAGCCCGGCACGCGAGCGGCGAATGCCGCCCTGTTCGGCGGGGATGCGGCGCGGGTGCCGCGCCAGGCCCTGTCGATGGGCATGGGCACGATCCTGTCGGCGCGCAAGGTGGTGTTGATGGCGACCGGCCCCGAAAAGGCCGCGGCCGTGCAGGGCACCGTCCGGGGCCTGGTGACGACGGGCGTGCCGGCGTCGTTCCTGCAGGTGCATCCCCGCGTCACGCTGATGCTGGATCGCGCCGCGGCGGCGCAGCTCTGAGGGTACCGCACGCCACTCTGGTAGACTGGCGGCCAGACTGGAGGCTTCGCATGAGGGTTCGCACTCTTTCGCTCGTCCTTGGGTTGGTTCTCGCCGGGCTTGGCGGCCTGCTGATCACGACGTCCACGACCATGGTCGTCGGCGCCCAGGTGCCTGCCGCGCAATCCACCAGCAACGCACAGCGAACGGCTTGGTACTTCTACCGCGTGAAGTGGGGCCACCAGGACGAGTTCCTCGACCTGTTCCAGAAGAACCACTACCCGGTGCTCAAGGACCAGATCCGCACCGGCCGCATCGTGTCGGTGCGCGTCCTGGTGCCGACCTACCACGGGGATGGGCGCGCCGACTGGACCGTGGCCGTCGCCATCACCTACAAGGACACCGCCGCCATGACCGGCCCGTCGGGCGAGGCCGAGATCACGCGCCGTCTCTATCCGGATCAGGCCACGTTCAGAAGGGAAGAGCGGCGCCGCTTCGAGATTCTCGACGCGCACTGGGATACACCGCTCAACGAGATCGATGTCGACACGCGGGTGCCGACCGCGCGGTAGCGCCGGCCCCGCCGCTTCGGCAAGGCGCGAGGCTATACCCCGATGAGCGCCTTCAGCGTGGGCTCGATGTCCTCGCCGATGGCGTCGCGCACGAGGTCGTCGGACTTGCGCAGCCGCGACACCGCCTTGGCGTAGGTGAGGTTGGCCTTCTGCATCACGATGGCCACCTTCACGTCCCACTTGGCGCGCTTCAACAGCTTCTCGGAGTCGTCGTCATCGAGGCCCGTCACGATGTGGACGATGCGCCGGGCGCGGTCGCGCAGCTTCTCCGACCCCTGGGCGTTGACGTCCACCATGAGGTTGCCGTAGGTCTTGCCGGTGAGGATCATCGCCGAGGTCGTCAGCATGTTGAGGACGATCTTGGTGGCCGTGCCGGCCTTGAGGCGCGTGGAGCCGGCAATCACCTCGGGTCCGACGGCCGGCGCGATGGTGAGATCCACAAACGCCTGCAGTTCGTTGCGCGGGTCGCAGGTGATGAACACCACGCGGCAGCCGGCCTGGCGGGCGGAGGTCAGCGCACCGCGCACGAAGGGCGTCATGCCGCTGGCCGAGATGCCGAGGACGACATCTTTCTTGGAGGGCGACAGCCGCCCGAGCGCGCGCGCCCCTTCCTCGAAGTTGTCTTCGGCGCCTTCCTTGGCGCGAAGGATGGCGCCCTGGCCGCCGGCCATGATGGCCTGCACCAGCAGGGGATCGGTGCCGAACGTGGGCGGCATTTCGGCCGACTCGAGCACGCCCAGGCGTCCGCTCGTGCCGGCGCCCACGAAGATCAGCCGGCCGCCCTTGCGCAGCGCCTTGGCGCACATGTCGGCGCCCACCGCGATGCGGTCGCGCTCCTTCTGCACGGCAGCCACCATGCGGCGATCCTCGGCCAGCATGAGATCGACAATGCCGCCGGCGTCGAGTTTGTCGATGGCGAGGGAGGCCGGATTGATGGCCTCGGTGGGGAGAGACTGCCACTTCGAGCGATGGGAGGGCACGGGAAACCTCGATGCTAGTCCCAGCGGTCCGGGCTGTCAATGAGCGTTCGGACTAAGCTACGGGCGTGACGTCGAGCGTGGACGCCTACCTGGCGCACCTGGCCCTGGAGCGGCGGCTGTCTCCCAACACCGTGGACAGTTACGGCCGCGACCTTGCGCTGCTGGGGCAGGCCGCGGCCGGGGCGGGCGCGGCCGTCGACGGGATGGACCGGCGCGGACTGGAGGCCGTCGTGCGGCACCTGATGGCCGAGGGACGGTCGCCCCGTTCGGTGGCCAGGGCCGTGGCGTGCTTCCGCGGCTTCTACCGGTACCTGGTGGTGTCGGGCCGCCGCACCGACAACCCGGCCGACGACCTGGTGGCGCCGCGGACCTGGAAGACCCTGCCGAAATTCCTCACGCTGGACGAAGTGGATCGCCTGCTGGCGGCGCCCGACGTGTCCGACGCGCGCGGCCTGCGCGACCGCGCCATGATCGAGCTGCTCTATGCCACCGGCCTGCGCGTGTCGGAGCTGGTCAACCTCAAGCCGCAAGACCTGAACATCGAGAGCGGCTATCTCACGACCACCGGCAAGGGCCGCAAGCAGCGCCTGGTGCCCCTGGGCGACGAAGCGGCGCGATGGGTGGAGCGCTACGTGAGGGAAGGCCGGCCCGCCCTGCTGGGCCGCCGATCGTCGCCCCGCCTGTTCGTGAACGCGCGCGGCGGCGGCGTGGGCCTGTCGCGCGTGGGCTTCTGGAAGATCCTGAAGGCCTACGGCCGCCAGGCGGGCCTGATGCAGGCGCTCAGCCCGCACGTGCTGCGGCATTCGTTCGCCACGCACCTGCTGGAACGCGGCGCGGACCTGCGTGCCATCCAGATGATGCTGGGCCACGCCGATCTGTCGACGACGCAGATCTACACGCACATCCTTGACGCCCGGCTCCGCGCGGTATACGACAAGTTCCACCCGCGAAGCTAGGCCACAGATGGGCCACAGATGGGCCACAGATGAAACACAGATGAAACACAGATGCGGCCAGACTGCGCTTGACCCGTGGCGGCCGAAGGCCGCCATAGCGGACGGGTGCCCCGCGTGGGGAAACAAGCCGCAGCATCCCCCGGGCTTGCTTCCCCACGC
>CAYJPQ010000003.1:31316-58886 GCA_964372085.1 uncultured Bifidobacteriaceae bacterium
ACCCCCCCCGGGGGGCTCCCCCCCGGGGGGCGCCCCCGGCCCGCTGCGCGCCGGTCTGCGACCGGCGCCGCGGGTCGAGGCTGTCGTCACCGATCCACTACTATCTGTAGCAGGCTGCTGAAAAGCGCAGCCTGAAGTGAGAAGTCAGAAGTGAAAGGTGAGAAGTGGTCATCTGTGCGTCATCTGTGATCATCTGTGGCCTAATCTGATGCACGTGCGACGGCGTCTAGCGTGGGTGTGGGCGGGGCTGGTGGCGGCCGTGGCGGTAGCCATCGTGGCCCTGCTGCCGCCAGCCGCGGTGACGACGCCGCCGGCGTCGTGGTCCGCGGCGGGCGCCACGGCGCGCGGCGCGTACCACGTGCACTCCGTGCGCTCCGACGGCAGCGGCACGCTCGACGACATCGCGGCCGCCGCGGCGCGGGCCGGCCTGCAGTTTGTGATCGTCACCGACCACGGTGACGGCACGCGCCCGCCCGAGGCTCCGGCCTACCACCATGGCGTGCTCATCATCGACGCGGTGGAGCTCAACACCACGGCCGGGCACCTGGTGGCCCTGGGCCTGCCGGCCACGCCGTACCCGTTTGCCGGCGCGCCCGACGCGGTGATTGACGACGTGCGCCGGCTGGGCGGGTTTGGCATCGCCGCGCACCCCGAATCGCCGCGGGCGTCGCTCAAGTGGCGGGCGTGGTCGGCGGCCGTCGATGGCGTGGAGTGGCTCAACGCCGACAGCGAGTGGCGCGACGAGGTGTGGGATTCGCTGGGACGGACCCTGCTGACGTATCCCATCCGCGGCCCAGAGACACTGGCGGCGCTGCTGGATCGCCCCGCGGCGGAACTGGCGCGGTGGGACCGGCTGGGCGCGGTGCGCGCCGTGCCGGGGCTGGCCGGCGCGGACGCCCATGCCCGGATCGGCTTCCGGCAACCCGACGATCCGGATGCGGCGTCGTGGCACGTGCCGATGCCGGGTTACGAGGCCTCGTTCCGCGCGTTCGCCAACCGGGTGCTGGTCGAGCAGCCGCTGGGCGGCGATGCGGTGCGGGACGCGGCGGCAGTGCTGGTGGCCATTCGCGCCGGCCGCGTGTTCGCCGTCATCGACGGCTTTGCCACGCCCGGGGCCTTTGCGTTCGAGGCCACGAGCGGCGCGCGAGTGGCGATGCTGGGCGCCGAGGTGCGGAGTGATGGCGGGCCGGTCCTCCTGCGCGCGCGCGTGAGCGCGCCGCCCGGTGCGGTGATGGCGCTGGTGCGTGATGGCGCGGTGGTGCGGCAGGGGAGCGACGCCATCGAGATGGACGTCACCGACGCGCCGGGCGTCTACCGCGTGGAGGTGTCACTGGCCACGGCCCGCGGGATGCCATGGCTGGTGTCCAATCCGATCTACGTGCGGGACCCATCAGCGAGTGACGCCGCGCCGGCGCCCTCCGCCCCCGCGTGGGCCACCGTCGTCCCGGCGGAGATGGCCGAGGCGCACGTGGAGCAGGCGATGGGCACGAGCCACCTTGCGCGCGAGGCCGGCGATCCGCCCGTGCTCTCGTGGCGGTACACCCTCGATCCGGGCCGTCCGTCAGGCCAGTTCGCCGCTGTCGCCATTCCGATTCACAGCGGATTGTCGGCCTTTACCCACGTGCGCTTGCGCGTGCAATCCGAGCGGCCCGCGCGGGTGTGGGCGCAACTGCGCGGACCGGGCGCGAACGCGGAACGGTGGGGTGTCACGTTCTTCGTGGATGGCACCGAGCGGGTGGTGGAGTTGCCGCTCGATCGCTTTACCTCGGTGGACTTGACGAAGAACACCCACGCCCCGATCGAGACGCTGGAGTCGCTCCTGATCGTGGCCGACACGGTGAACACGCTGCCGGGCGGATCGGGCTCACTCACGATCCGCGACGTCGCATACCTCAAGCCGTAGACTGCAAAACGCGCGTTTCCCGGGCCACGCACGGGGCCACCCCTCGACTTCGCTCGGGGCAAGCAGAGACACAGAGACACAGAGAAATGCCAATCCTTTCTAAAGGCCAGGGCTGCTTAGACAGCGTGCCGGCATTTTGAAGTGTTTGGAATTTGTCTCGGTGTCTCTCCTTGCTAAAGGCCAGGGCCGCTTCGACAGCGTGCCGGCATTTTGAAGTGTTTGGAATTTGTCTCGGTGTCTCTGTGTCTCTGTGGCCCGTACGTGATCCGCGGTTAGTGCCGGACCCCGTACCGGACGCTGTACTCCCAGATGAGCAGGCCGATGCCCAAGGCCAGCAGCCCGCCGCCGATGCCCAGCAGCGCCAGCGCCGCGGTGATGGACGAGGTGCCATAGCGCCCGGCCTCGAGCGACGTCACCATCTGCGCGAAGCCACTGGCGGTGAACACGAACGACGTGACAAGCGCCACGCCGCCGCCGATGGTGCGGGCCGTCGACGACTTGCCGGGCAGGGGCGTGGGGGTCATGTGCGCACCGTCAGCAGCAGGTAGGCCCCGGCGGCGCCGAAGACCAGGTTGGGCGCCCAGGCCGCCAGCATGGGAGAGATCAGCCCCCCGGCGCCAAACGCCGCGAACACCGAGATCATCGTCCAGTAGGTGAGCGCCAGCACGATGCCGATGCCGATGCCGTACATCGCGCCGCGGCGGCCGGTGCTCACCGCGAAGGGCACGGCGATGAGCGTCATCACCAGGGTGACGAAGGGGAAGGCCAGCTTGCGGTACAGGCCCACCTCGTGGTCGAGCACGTCGTAGCCGCTTGCCCGCAGCTCCGTGATGTACTTCTGCAACTGCCGATAGGTCATCCGGTTGGGCGCCGGCGCCTCGGTGACGAAGTAGTCCGCCGGCTCCAGCGTCACGGTGCGCGTGTCGAAGCGTTCGAAGGCCTTCACCTGCGTGCGCGGGCCGAACTGCCGCATCCAGCCCTGCTCGAAGCGCCAGGTCGGCGCCGGGGCCGGGCCGGGGCCGGGCGCCCAGGCGGCCCTCACCGCATAGAGCCGGCTGGCGAGCGCGTGTCCGGCCTCGTCGAAGGTGAACACCGATACCCCATTCAACTCGCTGCGGCGCGGATCGTAGAACTGGTAATGGTAGATCTCGCCGTTGCGCCCCACCAGCCACTTCCGGTTCAGCACGTCAAAGGTCTGCGGCGACCCGGTGCGGATGATGTGCTTCAGCCGGTCGGCATTGCGGTTGGCCGTGGCCAGCACGCGCTCCTCCATGCCGAACAGCAGCGCGCTGGCCGCGGCCGCGAACACGACCAGCGGCAGCGCCGTGCGATACAGGCTGATGCCGCACGCGCGCATGACGATGATCTCGCTGTTCTTCGTGAGCAGGCCCACCGTGACAAGCGCCGACAGCAGCACCGCCAGCGCGATGATGTACGACAGGAACTGCGGCGTCGACCAGAAGAGGAACTCGAGCAGCATCGACAGGTTGGTCTGGCCCTTGAACCACTTGTCCGACAGGTCGATGAAGGTCGAGATGTAGAACAGGCCCAGCATGCCGATGATGGTCATGCCGAGCAGGCGGAGGTACTGCTGGCCGATGTAGACGTCGATGAGGCGCGGCCGCGGCAGCTCGAACGCCGGCAGCTTGATCACCAGCACCACGCGCTGGCGGGGGCCGCGGGCGGCCGCGGCGGCGGGCGGCGGCGCGGCCGGCCCGGCGGAGGTGACCGGCGCAAGCGCCGCGGCCGTCGTGTCGCGCCGGCGGAACCAGAGGGGCAGCGTGATGCGGATCGGCTGGTCGGCCGAGCGGGCCCGCGACACGAGCAGCAGCACGCCGGCCGCGCCCAGGATGATGTTGGGCAGCCACATGGCCAGCCAGGCCGGCACCTGGTGGCCCTTCGCCATGGCCTCGGCCGTGAACATGATCACGTAATAGACGAAGATCACGCCGATGCCCAGCACGAAGCTGGCGAGCTTGCCGTCCTTGCGGTGGCTGGCGCCGAGCGCGAGGCCCAGGATGGCGAAGACGAGGCACGCCACGGGGATGGAGAACTTCTTGTGGATCTCCATCACCGCGTTGTGCGGCGACAGGCCGAGCGCCTCGAGCTCGGCCACGCGGGCCTGCAGCTCGGGCAGGGCCAGCTCCCGCTCGCCGCGGGCCGGGCCCTGGCGGGGGAACACGCTCTCGGGGTTCAGCGACACCACCGTGCGCTCGAAGCGCAGCACCTCGTAGGAGGAGGGATCGTCCACGCGCGTCGTGTGGCGGGTGCCGTCCTCGAGCACCATCTGGATGGCCTTGGCCTGGCGATCCACCAGCATGCGGCCGCGGCGGGCGAGGTAGATCACCGGCTGGGCGGGGTTCGACGTGTCGGCGGCCAGCACGTCCTGCCAGCCCCCGCCCTGGAGCGGCACCTCGCGCACGTAGAGCACGGTGCTGGGGAAGTCCTCGAAGAACACGCGCGGCCGCACCTCGCCCTCGGCGCGATCGGCCACGATGCCCATGGTGATCGCGCGGTAGGTCTGGTTGCCGTCGGGCATGGCCTTGAGCAGCACCCACGACGTGAGGCCCCAGCAGACCAGCGCCATCACCAGCACCGGGCGCAGCAGGCGGTACGGGCTGACGCCGCACGCCATCAGCACCACCACCTCGCGGTCGCCCGACAGCCGGCCGAACGCCACGAGAATGCCGATGAGCAGCGCCATCGGGATGGTGAGGCCCAGCGCCGAGGGCACCAGCGTGGCCATCAGCCGCAGCAGCGTGGTCCACGGCACCCCCTTCGCAATCATCTGCTCCGCGAGCGTGATGATGAAGGGGATAATCAGGATGAAGGTGAAGACCAGCAGCGCAATCAGGAACGGCGGGATGATCTCCCGGACGATGTACCGATCGAGGGTGCGCATGGCCGAGGTCCGCCCCCATTATCTCCCATGGTGAACCTCGCCATCCTCTGGCACATGCACCAGCCCTACTACGAGGATCTCGCCACCGGCGAGCACATCCTCCCGTGGGTCCGCCTCCACGCCATCAAGGACTACTGGGGCATGGTGGCCCTGCTCGACGAGTTCCCGGGGGTGCGCGTCACGTTCAACCTGGTGCCGTCGCTGGTGGTGCAGGTGCAGGCGTTTGCCGAGGGGCGGGCCCGCGACCCCCACCTGGAGACGGGCCTGAAGCCGGCCGGGAGCCTCACGCCGGCCGAGGCGGCGTGGATGGTGGCGAACGGCTTTCACGCGCCCTACGGCCGGATGATCGGCCCCTACCCGAGGTACGCCGCGCTTCACGCCCAGCGCGAGGCGCGGCAGCCGTTTTCGGTGGACGACCTGCGCGACCTGCAGGTGTGGCACAAGCTGGCCTGGATGGATCCAGACCTGCTGGTGACGGAAGCGCGGTTGATGGCGCTCGTCGAGCGCGGCGGTGGGTTCTCCGAGGGCGACAAGGCGCGGCTGCGCGAGGTGGAGCTCGACGTGCTCGGCCGCGTCGTCCCGGCGTATCGCGCGGCGGCCGCGCGCGGGCAGGTGGAGCTGGCGGCCTCGCCGTTCTATCACCCCATCCTGCCGTTGCTGTGCGATTCGGACGTGCACCTCCGCGCGCATCCCGGCGCGGCCCGGCCTCGCGTGCGGTTCATGCGGCCCGGCGACGCGCGTGAACAGGTGACGCGTGCCCTGGCGTTCCACGAGACGGTGTTCGGCCACCGGCCGACCGGCATGTGGCCATCGGAAGGATCGGTGTCGGACGAGGCGCTGGCCGTGCTGGCGGAGGCGGGCGTCCAATGGGCGGCCACCGACGAGGACATCCTGTCGCGGTCGCTCGGGGTGCCGTTGCCCCGCGATGCCCACGGGCACGCGGAGCGCGCGGATCTCCTGTACCGGCCGTACCGCGTGGGCAGCCACGGGCCGGTGCTGCTGTTCAGGGACCACGCGCTCTCGGATCGCGTGGGCTTCCAGTATCAGTCGTGGGAGGGCGACAGGGCGGCGCGCGATTTCATCGAGCGCGTGCGCGAGGCCGGCCGGCGGTTCACCGCGCATGCCGGCGGCGGGGAAGAGGCCACGGTGGCCGTCATCCTCGACGGCGAGAACGCCTGGGAGCACTATCCCGGGGGCGGGCGGCCGTTCCTGCGCGCCCTCTACGGCGGGCTGCAGGCGGCGCAGGACATCCGCACCGTCACCATGAGCCAGGCGGCCGCCGGTCAGGCCGGGTCGTTGCCCTCCGTGTTTCCCGGTTCGTGGATCAACGCCGACTTCTACATCTGGATGGGCCATCGCGACGACCATCGCGCGTGGGACCAGGTGTCGGCCGCCCGGGCGCTGTACGACGAGCGCCACGCGCGCGTGGGGCCGGCTGATGCGGCGCGCGCCCTGGAGGAGCTGCTCATTGCCGAGGGCTCGGACTGGTTCTGGTGGTACGGCGACGACCACTCGTCGGACCACGACCGCGAGTTCGACGACCTGTTCCGCCGCCACCTGCGCAACGCCTACCGGGCCCTGGGCGCGGCGGCGCCCGATGACCTGTTCGTGTCCAACATCTCCACGGGACCGGAGGCGACGGCGGTGCTGCACCTTGGGCGCGGGGGCCTGTTGGCGCCGGTTCTCGACGGCCAGGAAACGAGCTTCCTGGAGTGGGTGGGTGCCACCCCGGCGCCGCGGTCAGGACCGGCCGGCGCCATGCACGAGGGGGCCGCGCTGACCCTGGTCACCGGGGTGCGGCTTGGTGTCGGACGCTCGTGCCTGTTCGTGCGGCTCGACGGCCGGCTTGGGCCGGCGCTGGCGGCCGAAGGCCTGACCCTCGTGGTGGCACAACCGGGCCCTGAGCCGTCGATGCTGGATGTCGACCCGGCGTGGGTCGTCGCAGGCCAGGTGGTGGAACTGGCAATCCCGCTATCCGCGGTGGGCCTGGTGGCCGGGGGCCGCATCGACTTCGGGATCCGGGTGCGGCGGCCTTCGGGCGAGGTGGTTGAATTGCTGCCGGCGACGGGCTGGTGGTCGGTGACCACGCCGGAGCCGGGTTCGAGCTGGGCAGTCTAGGTCATCCGCCCGTTAATTCCGCTAGATACCCACACAAAACTTCAACAGCCGTGTTTTACCCTGTATTTCAATTGAGTCTGATAATACATCTTATGTTAACTAATACGTGAGGAACCCCCCGTGAGGAACCCCCGTGAGGAACCTTCGTGAGAAACCTTCGTGAGGAACCTCTGTCACTTCCCGTGCTTCAGCTCGTGCAGGATGTTTTCGAGCGCGGCGATCACTTCATCCTTCGACGCGTTCTTCTTGTTGAAGCTCAGTCGCAGGTTGAACGCCTTGCTGGGCGGACGGAACGCGAACACAAACGCCTTTGGGCGCCCCGGCCCGGGCTTCTGGGCTTCCTTCCGGATCTGCTCGCGCGTGGCGCCCTGGCTGGCAATCTTCTCCACGAGGGCCATCATCTTCTGCGGGTCGCCCTGGCGCATCACCTGCAGCAGCAACGACCGGTTCGTGATGCCGGCCAGGCGGCACACCTTGCGGACGTCGGGCGGAATGCTGTTCAGCGACAACGCCTCGGTGACCGAGGTGCGCGACTTGCCCAGGCGCTTGGCCAAGTCCTCGTGCGTGTACCCGCACCGCTGGGCCAGGCTCAGCATGGCCTCGGATTCCTCAAACGGCGTCAGGTCCTTCCGCTGGATGTTCTCAACCAGTGCGAGCTCGAGCATCTCGCGGTCGTCCACGTCCCGGATGACCACCGGCAGTTCGTGCAACCCCGACTGCACCGCGGCGTGGTACCGGCGCTCGCCGGCGATGATCTGGTAGCGGGCCCCGCGCTGGCGGACCACCAGAGGCTCGATGATGCCCTTTTCGGCCACCGACGAGATGAGCTCGGCCAGGTCGCCCATGGCCTGCCTGGGCTGATCGGGATTCGGGTCGACCTGGTCGATGGGCACCATGCGGCCCACGGGCGCGCCGGCCGAGGAGGTCAGGGTCTCCACGTAGTGCGCGTCGTGGCGCATGCGCAGCGTCTCGGGTAATCCTCTGGGCTTAGCCACGGTCGATGACCTCCTCACACAGGCTGTAGTACTCGGCGGCGCCCGACGAGTCGGGGGCGAACGTGAAGATCGATTCCCGGTAGGCGGGGCTCTCCTCCAGCCGCACGCTCTTGCTAATCACGGTGCGGAACACCTTGTCGCCGAACACTTTCCGGATCTGTTCCTGGATGTCGCGGGCCAGCGCGGTGCGCTTGTCGTGCATGGTGATCACCACGCCCAGGATCTGCAGTTCCGGGTTGGGCCGCTGCCGCACCTTCTCGATGGTCTCGAGCAGGTCGTCCGTGCCTTCGAGGGCGAAGTACGACGACTGAATCGGGATCAGGAGGTGTGTCGCGGCGACGAGCGCGTTGATGGTCAGCAGGCCGAGGGCCGGCGGGCAGTCGATCACGAGGTTACCGAACCGACCGTCGAGCGCGGCGATTTCGTCCTTGAGCCGGAACGGGGCGTCGAGCTCGCCGACCATGCGCGACTCGAGCTTCGCGAGCGCGATGCGCGCGGGCGCCACCGACAGGTTCGGGAGATTGGCGGGGACGATGACGTCGGCGAGGTGGATGGTCGGGTCGACGAAGACGTCGTACATGCTCTTCTCCGCGGTGCGGATATCGATGTACGACATGCTGCTGTTGCTCTGCGGATCGAGGTCGATGAGCAGGGTGGGTTTGCCGCGCATGGCGAGGGCCGCGGCGAGGTTGATGGCGGTGGTGGTCTTACCCACGCCGCCTTTTTGGTTGGCAATGGCGAGAATCATCGCGCAGGAATGTGTTCGGGTCCCCCGCATTCTAGGGGCGCGATGGCATGGCGGTCAAGGACGGCCGAATGTCGGCCGCCACTTGGGAAAATTGATTCCGGCTAAGCGTAGGTCTCGATGCAACTTACGGCAATTGTCGGCCGGCCGACAATATGAATTCAGAGTTCAGAGTTTAGAGGGTGGTCTCTTTGACTCCTTAACTCCTTAACTCCTTAACTCTTAACTCACATCTTGTACTTCCCCATGTCGTCCGGGTCCAGCTGCTCCAGCCACTGCTGGAGGCGATCGCTGTCCTGCTTCTCGTTGGAGAGGTCCACGGTCTTCGCGTTGTCGATGACCTTCTCGTCCACGAGGATGGGCGCGCGGGTGCGGAGCGCCAGCGCGATGGCGTCGCTCGGGCGCGCGTCGATGGCGACGGGGCCCGCCGGCGTGTGCAGGTGGATCATCGCGTAGAAGGTGTTCTCCTTCAGGTCGTACACGACGATCTTGTCCACCGTCGCCTGGAGGTCCTGGATGATGTTGCGCAGCAGGTCGTGCGTCATCGGGCGCGGCGTCTGGATGTTCTCGATCTGCAGCGCGATGGCGTTGGCCTCGAAGACGCCAACCCAGATCGGCAGCACCTTCTGCCCATCCGAATCGCGCAGGATGATGATGGGCATGTTGGTGATGGGGTCCACCATCAACCCCTTGATGTTCATCTCGATCATTCGTCGCCCCGTCTTACCCAGAAGCTGGAGTCTTAACTCTTAACTCTTAACTCTTAACTCTTAACTCTTAACTCTTAACTCCGGCTGCCTCGCCCCACACGCTGTTGGGCCCCGCCCGCCGAATCGTCACGTCCACCAGGCGCCCCAGCCAGTCCGGCGGCCCTGGGAGGTTGACCACCGTGTTCCCGCTGGTGCGGCCCGTCAGCTCCCACTCGCGCCGGCGGCTGGTGGCGTCCACCAGCACCGGATAGGTCTGCCCCACCGCCCGCTCGTGGAGCGCGTGCTGCACCCGTCGTTGCAGCGCCTGCAGCTCTACGATCCGCCTCGTCTTCTCGTCCTCGCTCACATCATCGGCCATGCGCCGCGAGGCCAGCGTGTTCGGACGCTCCGAGTACTTGAACGAGAACATGCCGTGGTACCCCACCTGCTCGGTGAGCGACAACGTCTCGTCGAAGTCGACCGGGGACTCCCCTGGGAAGCCAACGATCATATCGGTCGATAGCTGCACGTTCGGGATAGCCGCGCGGATGCGTGCAACCAGGTCCAGGTACTCCTCGCGCGTGTGCCGCCGGCGCATCAGCGAGAGGATGCGCGATGACCCGGATTGCACGGGAAGGTGCAGATGTTTACACACCTTCGGCAGGTCGCGGACGGCCGCGATCAGCCGGTCGCTGGCGTGGCGCGGGTGCGGGCTCGCGAAGCGGATACGTTCGATGCCGGAAATTTCGTGGACCGCTTCGAGCAACGCTGGGAAATCACAGGACGGATCGTCCGGCGCCTGGTAGTGATTGACGATCTGGCCGATGAGCTGCACCTCGCGCCGACCCTGCGCCGCGGCCTCGCGGACCTCGGCCAGGATCTCGGCCTTGGCGCGCATCCGTTCGTGGCCCCTGGTGTACGGCACCACGCAAAAGGCGCAGAAGTCGTTGCAGCCCTCGATGATGGTGACCCATGCGCGCACGGCGTCGTTGCGCCGCGTGATGCCGAGCGGGAAGGTCGGGTCGTCGTACGGCGTGGCGATGTCGATGGTGGGCAGCGCCGTCCGCGCGGTGGCCGCCTGGTGCGCCAGCATCGGCAGCATCTTCACGCGCTGGGTGCCCACCACCAGGTCGATGATGTCCGACCGCTTGACCAGCCGGTCGCCCTCTTGCTGCGCCACGCAGCCGGTGACCGCCACCACCGGGTCGCGTCCCAGCTCGCGGCTCATCACCTTGATCTCGCCCAGCCGGGTATAGAGCTTGTCTTCGGCGCGCTCGCGCACGCTGCACGTGTTGAGCACCACCAGGTCGGCATCGGTGTCAGTCGCCGCGCGGTCGTAGCCCGCCTGCTCGAGCAGCCCCGCCATGCGCTCGGAGTCGTGCTCGTTCATCTGGCAGCCGTAGGTCTCGATGAAGTACTTCATCGTTGCGCTTTCGCCCGTTTAGGACTTTCGCCTTTCGCTTTCGTCCTGTCTTCACCTTTCGCCATGGCGCCGTCCACCAGTTCCCGGGCGCTATCAAGCGCCTTCTGCCCCGCCGCCGCGCCGCCCATCATGCGGGCGATCTCGGCCACCCGGGCTTCGTCAGACAGGCGCGTGACGCCCGTCACGGTGCGGCGTCCCTGCACCCGCTTCTCGATCAGGAAGTGGGTGCGCCCGCAGGCCGCGATCTGCGGCAGGTGCGTGATGCACAGCACCTGGAACCGGTCGCCGAGGGCCGCCAGCTTGTCGCCCACCACGCTGGCCACTCGCCCGCCGATGCCCGCGTCCACCTCGTCGAAGATCAAGGTCTTGCCCGGGGAACCGGCGGCGCCCAGGGTCTTGAGGGCCAGCATCACCCGCGACAGCTCGCCGCCCGAGACGATGCGCGCGAGGGGACGGAGCTCTTCGCCGAGGTTTGGCGAGAGGAAGAACTCGCCCGTGTCGATGCCCGACTCGGTCCAGCGATCGTCCGACTCCCCCGTTGAAAGCCGCACCTCGAACCTGGTGCGCTCCATGGCCAGCTCGGCCAGCTCGGCCTCGAGCAGGCGGGCAAATCGCGCGGCCTGTTGACGCCGGCCGGCCGAGAGGCGGCGGGCGGCCTGCAAGTAGTGCTGTCCTGCCGTGGCCAGCCGGCTTTCGATCTCGGCGACGGTCGAGTCGCCGCCGGTGAGCGCGGCGTGCTCGGCGGCCAGGCGGTCGCGGTGCGCAATCACGTCCTCCAGTGCCGGACCGTGCTTCCGCTTGAGGCGCTCAATCAGGGCCAGGCGGTCTTCAACCTTCTGCAACCGATCGGGCGAGGCATCGATGCCATCGGCAAAGTCGCGGAGGGCAAAGGCCAGGTCTTCCAACTGCGCCTTGATGCCGTCGCGGGCATCCAGGTAGGGGCCAAATCGGCTGTCGATGGCCGCGAGCTCCCCCACCCGTTTCCAGACGCGACCGAGGGCCGTGAGGGCCGCATCCTCCGAGTCGTACAGCTCCGCGTAGCCCTCGCCGCACAGCCGCTGGATGGTATCGGCGCTCCTGAGGATTTGCCGCTCGGCCGAGAGGGCCTCGTCCTCGCCGGCCTGCAGGCTGGCCTGCTGCAACTCCCCGAGCTGGAATGCCACCAGCTCGAGCCGGGCCGCGCGCTCGCGGTCGTCCATCTTGAGCCGATCGAGCTGCTCACGCAGGCCGCGGACGATCCGGAAAGCGTCGGCCACCGCGGCACGGTCGGCGTCGAGGCCGGCCCAGGCATCAAGCAGGGCGAGGTGCTGGGTGGGGTCGAGCAACTGCTGGTGCTCATGCTGCCCGTGCAGCTCGACGAGGCGGTTCGACAGGTCCCTGAGGGCGGCGGCCGTGGCGAGCGCTCCGTTGATGAACGCACGGCTGCGGCCCTGGGCCGTGACCTCGCGGCGCACGATCAGTTCCTCGCCCTCGGGAGTCTCGAAGATGGCCTCGACCGTCGCGAGTTCTTCGCCGGTGCGCAGCAGGTCCTGGGTGGCCCGGCCGCCCAGGAGCAGGCCGACGGCTTCCACCAGGATTGACTTGCCCGCGCCGGTCTCGCCGGTGAGGATATTGAACGATTGTTCAAAGTCCACGGCCACCGATTCGATCACCGCCAGGTTGCGGATGGCCAGGTAGCGGATCATGCGGGTAGCGCCTCGACGTGCGGGAATCGCTTGGGTGAGCGGAACTGCCATCGTATCATGGGTTTGACAGTATTTCCCATGGTGTGTTACGGTGGCACGAAATCGCGCTCTCCCAGCAGCGCCACCCCCAATGGAACGGATTCGGAGGCTTTGTTGCCGACGCCTGGATGGTTTGTCCTGGCGCTGCAGCTCGAGGGCGGTGGTTCGCCCGCTCGGGCCGCAGCCGCCAGCGATATCACTGCACTGATCCTCAACGCGAGCCCCATCGTCCAGATGGTGCTCGTGCTCCTGCTCCTCTTCTCGGTCGTCTCGTGGGGCATCATCCTCTACAAGTTCTGGGCCTACCGCGGCATCGACAAACAGAGCGCGACGTTTCTCGAGGTCTTCCGCAAGAGCACCAAGTTCTCCGAGGTGCAGGCGGTGTGCGGGTCGCTGGGCGGCAGCCCCCTGGTGGGCATGTTCCAGGCGGGGTACGCCGAGCTCACGGCGCAACTGCGCCAGTCGACGCAGCAACAGGCGGCGGCCAGTCCGGGAGGCGCCGCGCCGCGTCCAACCTTGAAGAGCCTCACCGCCGTGGACCGCGCGCTGCTGCGCGCGTCCTCGTCGGAGGTGAACAAGCTCGAGAAGCAGGTGACCTTCCTGGCGACGACGGCGAGCATCACGCCGTTCATCGGCCTGTTCGGCACTGTCTGGGGGATCATGTCGGCGTTTGCCAACATCGGGTCGCAGGGCTCCACCGATCTCACCGTGGTCAGCGGGCCGATCGCCGAGGCGCTGATCGCCACGGCGCTGGGGCTGTTTGCGGCCATCCCGGCCGTCTACTTCTACAACCACTTCACGACGAAGGTGAAGCTGTACGCGTCGGAGATGGACGACTTCGCGCTGGAGTTCCTGAACATCTCCGAAAGGAACTTCACGTAAGTGCCCAAGGCCCTGCCCCAGCCCGCCGCCAACGACGGCCGCCGCCGCGGCCGCCGCGTGTCCACGTCGCTGGCGGAGATCAACGTCGTCCCGCTCGTGGACGTGATGCTGGTGCTGCTCATCATCTTCATGGTGGCGGCGCCCTTGCTGCAGAAGGGCATCGAGGTGAACCTGCCCGTGGCGCGCCGCGCACAGAGCCTGTCCGAAGAGCGGCTCTACGTGACGGTGCCCCTCACCTACCGCCGCGACAAGCGCGTGTATATCGATGAGGAAGGCGTGAGCGTGGACGTGCTGGGCGAGCGGATGCGCCAGAGCATGGTGAACCGCGACCAGAAGGAAGTGTTCCTCCGCGGCGACGGCGGCGTGCAGCTGCAGGAGCTGATCGAGGTGATGGATCGCCTGAAGGATGGCGGCGTGGAACGCGTGGGCATCGTGGCCCAGCAGCAGCAGGAGCGGCGGTAGCCATGGACGCGGTGTCCGAAGTCCTGTCGGCCCGCGCCCAGGAGGCCGAAGGCCTGAGCTCGATGCTCGGCGCCTCGGCGCTGGTGCACCTGGCGCTGCTGGCCGCGATGGCGCTGGTGCCGGCCGGGTTCTGGGGCGTGGCGCAGACGGAGCCCGAGGTGGTGATGCAGGTGAGCCTGGGCGGGCCCGTCGGCCCGCGCACCGGCGGCCTGGCCACGCTGGGCGGCCGTCCCGTGCAGGCGGTGCAGCCGGTGGAAGCGAAGAAGACCATCGAGCCGGTGCGGCCGCCGGCCGCGCGCACGCCCGAGATGGTGGAGCCCACGAAGGCGCCGCCGCGCAAGACGACGCCCAACAAGGTGGACGCGAAGGATCCCCGCAGCCGCACCCCCACCAAGGGCGCCGAGATCCAGCAGGGCTCGACGGTGGCCGAGACGGGGGGCCAGGGCCAGGGCTTCGGGCTCTCGTCGGGCGGCGGCGGCACGGGCGGCTACCTGGACGTGGCCAACTTCTGCTGTCCCGACTACCTGGCGACGATGATCGACTTCGTCACGCGCAATTGGAACTCGAAGCAGGGCACCGAGGGGACGACGCAGATGCGCTTCGTCATCCAGAAGGACGGGCGGATCGCCGACGTGCAGGTGGAGAAATCGAGCGGCGTGCAGGCCCTGGACTACATGGCGTCGCGCGCGCTGCAACTGACGAAGATGCCGCCGCTGCCGGCCGCGTACACCGAGCCGGCGCTGACGGTCCACCTGATATTCGAATATTCCCGCTAGGGCCACGGATGAAATGCAGGCCACAGAGTCAATACAGGCCACAGATGAAACACAGGCCACAGATGAAACACAGATGACGACACCCAGACCACACTCACTCTTGCGGGGGCCCGGCGCGCTCGGCGTGTGGCTCGCCATTGCGGCGGCCGTTGTCGCGGCGCAGCAGCCGCCGGCGCCGGCGACTCCGCCGCCGCAGCAGCCCACGAGCGTGGAGTTGCGCCTCACGGGCGACCCCGGCACGCCGCCCCGCCTGGCGGTGCCCGACCTGCTGGCGCTCTCGCCCGACCGCGAGACGCAGGAGGCGGCCCGCGCGATCGCCGAGGTGCTGTGGGACGACCTCAACTTCGAGCGCGAGTTCTTCATGATCCCGCGAGACACTTACAAGACGATTCCCTCGCCCGTCACGATTGGCGCGGTGCCCTTCGATCGCTGGCGCGAGCTGGGCGCCGACGGCGTGGTGATGGGCACCGTGCAGAAGACGCCCACGGGGGTGCGGGTGGAGCTGCGGCTCTACAACGTGCGCGCGCGGCAGCTGATGTACGACCGCGAGTACAGCGGATCGGGCGCCAACCCGCGCCTCTACGCGCACACGATAGCCGACGAGCTTCACGATTCGCAGCGCAGCCTGCGCGGCGTGGCCCGGACGAAGCTGGCCTTCTCGTCGGACCGCAACCGCGAGCGCGTCACCGGCACCGTCGAGTCGCGTGACGTGAAAGAGGTGTACATCGCCGACTACGACGGCGCCAACCAGCGGCGCATCACCATCAACCGCGCGCTCAACATCACGCCCAGCTGGTCGCCCGACGGCCGGTCGATCGCCTACACGTCGTACCGGCGCGGCGAGCCCGACATCCTGATCTCGAACATCTTCGTGGGCACCATGGAGGAGCCCACCAAGGGCGTGGGCCAGAACTTCCTGCCGGTGTTCTCGCCCGACGGGACGCGCATCGCGTTCATGTCGAACCGGGCCGGCAACCCCGAGATCTACGTGATGAACCGCGACGGGTCGGACGTGCGGCGGCTCACCGACAACCCGGCCATCGACGTGACGCCCACCTGGTCGCCCACGGGCACGCAGATCGCGTTCACGTCCGACCGCACGGGCGCGCCGCAAATCTGGCTGGTCGGGATCGACGGCGCCGGGCTGCGCCGCATCTCGTTCGAGTCGTATGCCGACCGGCCCACCTGGTCGCCGCCCCCCTTGAACGAGATCGCGTTCGCCGCGCGCACCGGCCCGGGGTACGACATCAAGATCCTGAACATCGCCAGCGGCGAGACGCGGCAGATCACGTTCGGCGAGGGCAGCAACGAGAGCCCGGCGTGGTCGCCCAACGGGCGGCACCTGGCCTTCATGTCGACCCGCGCCGGACGCAGCCAGGTGTTCACCGTCGATCGGGACGGCCGTAACGTGCGGCAGATCACGCGCGAGGGCAACAACTGGACGCCGCATTGGTCACAATAGAACGAGGGTTCCTCACGGGGGTTCCTCACGAGGGTTCCTCACGAGGGTTCCTCACGAGGGTTCCTCACGAAGGTTCCTCACGAAGGTTCTTCACGAGGGTTCGTTATACGAAGGGTACGGGCATATGAGACGGACAACGATTAGCGTGATGGCCTTGGCGGTGCTGGTGACGGTGCTGGTGGGAGCGTGTGCCAAGAAGCAGCCGCCCGTGGCGCGGCCCATGCCGCCGCCGGCGGCCGACACCAACACGCCGCCGCCCGCGCCGCCCCCGCCGCCGAGGCCGGTGGCCGAGCCCGTGCCGGTGCCGCCCGAGCCGCTGGCCGAGGACACCATCGGCTCGCGGTCGCTCGACGACCTGAACCGCGACTCGCCGCTGGCGCCGCTCTTCTTCGATCTCGACAGCGCCGAGGTGAGCGCCGATGGCCAGCAGGTGCTGCAGGCCAATGCCCGGGTGCTGGAGAAGTACCCCACGTGGCAGGTGACCATCGAGGGCCACTGCGACGAGCGCGGGACGGCCGAGTACAACCTGGCCCTGGGCGAGCGGCGGGCGCTGGCCGCCAAGACCTACCTGGTGTCGCTCGGCATCGCCGCCGACAAGGTGCGCACCGTGAGCTACGGCAAGGAGTTCCCCTTCGATCCGGGCCACGACGACGCGGCCTGGGCCAAGAACCGCCGGGCGCATTTCGTGATTACGGCGAAGTAACATGGTGCGCATGATTCGACCGCTTTCTTCCAGCCTGCTCGCGCTGGCAGCGGTGGCCCTGCTCGCCCAGCCCGCGGGGGCCCAGTCGCGCCGCGAGATGCAGATGATGGCCGACATCCGCATGTTGCAGGAGCAGACGCAGCAGCTGCAGCAGCAACTGCAGGCGGCGCTCGCCCAGATCGGCGACAACCTGAAGCAGTTGGCCACGCGCATGGACGAGCAGAACACGGCCACGCGCAAGGCCTTTGCCGACCAGAAGCTCGTGGTCGATCAGCTGGGCGCCGACCTGCGCGTCGTGCGCGAGCGCATGGACGACACCAACGTGCGCATCACTGCCCTGTCGCAGGAGGTGGAAGCGCTGCGCCTGGCCATCCCGCAGTACCCGCCCCCGTCGGCCGCGCCGCCGGCCGACCCGGGTACCGAACCCGCACCCGGCACCCCCGGCACCCCCGGCACACCTGGCACTGGCGCCAGGGTGCCCGCGGTGGCGCAGCCCGTCGCACCCGTGGCGCCCGGTATTTCCCCCCAGCGCCTGCTCGACACGGCCTTCGCGGACTTCTCCGCGGGCCAGTGGACGCTGTGCATCGAGGGCTACTCCACGTACCTGCGCAGCTTCCCCCGCAACGATTCCGCGGACGACGCGCAGTTCTACATCGGCGAGTGTTATTACTCCGACGGCAAGTTCACCGAGGCGATGGACGCCTACAACCAGGTGATCGTCACCTATCCCAAGGGCGACCGGGTGCCCGAGGCCTATTACAAGCGCGGCCTCGCGTTCGACCGGCTGGGCCAGGCCGACCGGGCCCGCGAGTCGTGGGAGACGCTGATGAAGCAGTACCCCGATTCCGACATGGCGCGCCTGGCGAAGCAGAACATCGACCGGCTCAACCGCGGCAAGCCACCCGGACGATAGCTCGGAAGTGTCCAGTTCAGGGTGCAGCGTTCACAGTTGAAGTTGACAGTTCCGGTGGGCAGTTCCAGACTGCCAGAGCGGGGATCCGCGGTCAGAAAGGTGATGTGACATGGGTAGCGTGAACAAGGTGATTCTCGTGGGCAACCTCGGCAAGGATGCGGAGGTGCGCGTGACGCCCGGCGGACAGTCGGTGGCCAGCTTCAGCATTGCCACCACCGAGAACTGGACCGGCAAGGACGGCGAGAAGAAGGAACAGACCGAGTGGCACCGCATTGTCCTGTGGGGCAAGGCGGCCGACTCGCTGCAGCCCTACCTGGTGAAGGGCAAGCAGATCTACCTGGAAGGCCGGCTCCAGACGCGACAGTGGGAAAAAGAAGGCCAGAAGCACTACACCACCGAGGTGAAGGCCGACAAGATCGTGCTGCTCGGCGGCGGCGGCGGACGCGCCGGCGATCGCCAGGTGGACCGCGGCGAGGGCGGCGCCTACCAGGATCCCATGTCGCAGGCCGCGCCCGTCACCGACGACGACATTCCCTTCTAGCGCTTCAGCGACTACGTCGTGCGGCCGTAGCGATCTTCGAGCCGCACGACGTCGTCGGTTTCCGGCGTCGACACCTCGAACACGTCCGTGTCCTCGAGGGCCGTCATGCGGTGCACGGTGGGCGGCGTCACGTGCACGGCGGCGCCCGGGCCCATCTCGGTGCCCACCAGCGTGCCGTCCACTTCCCGCTCGAACAGCATCTTTCCCGCCCAGACGAAGATGGTCTCGTCCTTGAGGTTGTGATACTGCAGGCTGAGGGCGTGGCCCTTGTTGATGTGAATGAGCTTGCCGACGTAACGGTCGGTGCGCGCCCACCAGAGCTCGTAGCCCCAGGGTTTCTCCACGCGGTGCATGGGTTCGGTCACGAGGTCGGACTCCTTTGAGAGGCGGACGCGGCGAGCGCGTCGAAGAGGTACTGTTCGATCTCGGCGGCGGTGGGCAGCATCAGCGCCCGGCCGGCCAGGCGGCGCGCCTCGGCGGCGCTCATGTCGCGCACCACCTGGCGCACGATGGGAATGGCGCCTGGCGTCATGCTGAACTCGGTGAGCCCCAAGCCGACGAGCAGGCCCACCAGGGCCGGGTCTGACGCCATCTCGCCGCACAGCGACACGGGCAGGTGGTGGCGCATCGCGGCGCGCCGCACCATCCGGATCAGCCGCAGCACGGCCGGGTGCAGCGGCTCGTAGAGGTCCGACACGCGATCGTCGGTGCGATCGACGGCCAGCGTGTACTGGATGAGATCGTTGGTGCCAATGGTGAAGAAGTCCACCTCGGGCGCCAGCAGGTCGGCGGCCAGGGCCGCCGAGGGCACCTCGATCATCACGCCCACCGCCAGGGCCGTTGCGCCCGTCCGCGTGAAGCCCGCCGCGCCGTCCACGTCTCGCATGACCTCGGCCAGCATGGCCCGGGCCCGCCGCACCTCCTCGACCGCCGTCACGAATGGGAACATGATGCGGAGCGGCCCGTGCTGCGAGGCGCGCACCAGCGCCCGCAACTGCGTGCGCAGCACCTCGGGGTGCGCCAGGCCCAGCCGGAGGCCGCGCAGGCCCGGCCTGGTCCGGCGGCGCTCGGGGCCACGGGCGGATCCGGACTGGCGCTCGTCGATGTCGAAGGTGCGGATGGTCACCGGGCCCGGCGCCACCTGCTCGATGAGGCTGCGGTAGAGCGCGTACTGCGCCTCCTCGGTGGCGGCCTCGGCCGGGCGGCCCGACAGCATGAACTCCGATCGATAGAGCCCCACGCCTTCGGCGCCGTGCTCCGCCAGGAACGGCAGGTCCTCGAGCAGTTCGATGTTGGCCTCGAGGCGCACGCGCACGCCGTCGGTGGTGGTCACCGGCCCGGCGGACGCGGCCAGCCCGAGGCCGCGGTGCCTGGGCCGCGCCGCGCGGCGGCGCGCCTCGTCAATCTGGTCGGGCGAGGGCGCCACCACCAGCTCGCCCGTGGCGCCATCCAGGATGACCGGCGTGCCGGCCGCGACGCGGAGCGACGCGTCGTGCAGCCCCACGATGGCCGGCACCTTCAGCGACCGCGCGAGGATGGCCGTGTGGTACGTGCGGCTGCCGGCGTCGGTGGCAAACCCCTGCACGCGGCTCCAGTCGAGCTGCGCGGCCACCGAGGCGGTGAGCTCGTCGGCGATGAGCACGGCGGGGCCGTCGATCTGGCTGAGCAGCTCGCGCGGGCCCTTGGCGCCGTGGCGGAGGTTGAGCCGCAGGCGCCCGGCCACGTCGGCCACGTCGTTCTCCCGCTCGCGGAGGTAGGGGTCTTCCATCGTCGTGAAGACCCGGCACAGTTCCTCGTACGCCCGGTGCACCGCCCACGCGGCGTTCACGCGCTCCGCGCGGACAATCTCCTCGGCCCGGCCCACCAGCAGCGGGTCGTCGAGCATCAGGATTTGCGCGTCGAAGAGCGCGGCCAGTTCGGTGCCCCGGCCCTCGGCCAGGCGGGCGCGGATGTCCTGCAACTGCTGCCGCGACGCCTCCTGCGCGCGGCGCAGGGCCGCCACCTCGCGATCCACCCGGTCGTGCGGAATCGGGAACCGCATCACCTCGGTGCGCTGCGTGAGGACGACGGCGCGGCCCACGGCCAGGCCGGGCGACACACCGATACCGTTCAGGCGTTCCACGCGTCCTCCCCGAACCCGGTTTCCACCAGGCGGCTCAGCGCGGCCATGGCGTCGGCCTCGTCGAGGCCGTCGGCCGAAATCGTGATGGTGGCCCCGTGCCCGGCCGCGAGCAGCAGGATGCCCATGATGCTCTTGCCGTCCATGGTCTGGCGATCGCGGCTGACCCGCACTTGCGACTGGAACCGTGTGGCCGCGTGCACAAACTTCGCCGCCGCCCGCGCATGCAGCCCCAGCCGATTGCAGATCACCACGTCGCGCGCGATCATCCCTTGGGCTCCGAACCCGTCGCACCCGTTGCACCCGTTGCACCCGACGCACCCGATGCACCCGATGCACCCGACGCACCCGATGCACCCGCTGTCCCCGCCAGCAACTCCGACGCCACCCAGATGGCGTTGCGCCCGTGGTCGCGCAGCAGGCGGGCAATCTCGGCGAGGCCGGGCCCCTCGGCCAGGCTGGCGGCCTTGATCAGCATGGGCAGGTTCACGCCGGTGATCACCTCAACGGTGTTCTCGGCCAGGAAGGTGATGCCCAGGTTCGCCGGCGTGCCGCCGAACATGTCGGTGGCCAGCAGCACGCCGCCCGGCTGCTTCACGCGCTCGATGGCCGCGGCAATGGCGTCGCGCGCGTCCTGCACGTCTTCGTGCCACCCAATCGACACAGCCGCCATGTTCGGCAGGTCGCCGACGATGGTCTCGGCGGCGTTCACGAGCTCGACGGCCAGCTGGCCGTGCGTGACGACAACCACGCCAATCATGCGTCCCTCGTGAGGTCGCGGTGGCGCACGCGCGTCGCCACGCCCTTGATGTCGGCCAGTTCCCGCTTGAGGGCCTCGGCCATGTAGACGGACCGGTGTCGGCCGCCCGTGCAGCCGATGGCCACCGTGAGGTAACTCTTCCCTTCTTCGACGTACAGCGGCACCACCCAGCGCAGGAACGAGGCGATCTTGCGGATGCACGTGCGCGTGGCCGGCTGCCGCCGCATGAACGCCGCCACGGCCGGGTCCCTGCCCGTCTGCGGCTTGAGGGCCGGGACCCAGTGCGGGTTGCGGAGGAAGCGGACATCGAACATCAGGTCGGCCTCGGCCGGCGTGCCGGTGTGGAACCCGAAGCTCAGGAACGTGAGCACCAGTTTCGACGCCTGGCGGCGGCCGCTGACGAGCGACAGCAGGCCCTGCCGCAGCTCGTGCACGTTGAACTGCGAGGTGTCGATCACCTTGTCGGCCAGGGCGCGAATGGGCCGGAGCGTGGCGCGCTCCTCGGCCAACCCCTCGGCCACGGGCCGGTCGGGCGCCAGCGGGTGCGGGCGGCGGGTCTCGTTGAACCGCCGCAGCAACTCGGCGTGGCTGGCCTCGAGGAAGATCAGCTTCGGCGACAGGTCGGTGGCCTTCAGCTTGCGGTAGAGCCGTGGGAAGTCGCCGACGAAGCGCGGCTCGCGGATGTCCATCACCACGGCCACGCGCTCGTGCTCGCCCCGGCGCGCGGCGAGATCGGCCATCACCGGCAGCAGCGCCACCGGGAGGTTGTCCACGCAGAAATAGCCCAGGTCCTCGAGGGCGCGGATGGCCTGCGACTTGCCCGATCCCGACAGGCCGGTGAGCACGATGAAGCGCGCGCCGTCGCGCGCGCGGGTCTTGCTCACGGCAGGCCCCCGGGATCGAGCTCGTCGTCGTCGTCGTGGGCCAGGGCGGCAAGCGGGTGCCCGCCCGCCAAGGTGGCGGCGTCGAGCCGGGCCACCAGGGCGCGGGCGGCGTTGATGCCGCGCATGCGCAGCAACTGGTTGCGGGCCGCCACTTCCACCAGCGTGGCGAGGTTGCGGCCGGGCCCCACGGGCATCTGGATGAGCGGCACCCTGAGGCCGAGCAGGTCGTAGGTGGTCTCGTCCACGCCCAGCCGGTCGTACTCACGGTTGTCGTCGAAGCGGTCGAGGTGCACCACCAGCTCGACCCGCTTCGCGTTGCGCGTGGAGGCGACGCCGAACAAGTCGCGTACGTTGATGAGGCCGAGGCCCCGCACCTCCATGTGGTGGCGCGTGAGCTCGGGGCACGATCCGATGACGATCGACTCGGCCCGCCGGCGAATCTCCACCGTGTCGTCGGCCACCAGCCGGTGGCCGCGCACCACCAGGTCGAGGGCGCACTCGCTCTTGCCGATGCCGCTCTCCCCCATGATCAACACGCCGAGGCCGAGGATGTCGAGCAGCACGCCGTGCACCATCTCGCGCACCGCCAGGCGGTCTTCGAGGATGGCGGTGAGCTTGCCGATGGCGGCGGCGGTGGGCGCGAGCGTGCGCATCACCGGCACGCCGGCGCGTTCGCCCTCCACGGCCACTTCGGGGGGGAGATCGGCGTTGCCGGTCACGAGCAGGCACGGCAGGCCTTCGGCGGCGAAGATCCTGGCGAGGGCGCTCGCGCGGGCGGCCGGCGCGAGGCCCTCCAGAAAGCGCACCTCGCTCTCGCCGAACATCAGCACGCGGCCGGGCTGCAGGTACTGGTGATAGCCCGCCAGCGCGAGGCCGGTCTTCTGGATGTAGGGGCTGGTGATGCGGCGGCCGAGGCCTTCGGCGCCGGCCAGCACGTCGATGGCCAGGCCGAGGGCCTCGGGCCGGGTGTCGAGCAGGCCGCGCACGGTCACGGCCGGAATGATGGACATGGTCGGCAGCCGGGTGCGCTAGAAGAGGACCTTGCGCTGGTTGGAGGTCGGGATCTTGAGCTCCTCACGGTACTTCGCGATCGTACGTCTGGCCAGCATCAGCCCCTCCCGCTGCAGGATGTTCACGATCTTGGAGTCGCTCAGCGGCTTGCGCGGGTCCTCGCCCTCGATGATCTTCTTGATGCGGTTCTTGATGGTCACCGACGACACGGCATCGCCATATGAGCTGCTGATGCCGCTGTGGAAGAAGTACTTCATCTCGAACACGCCCTGGGGCGTGTGCATGTACTTGTTGGTGACCACGCGGCTCACCGTCGACTCGTGCATGCCGATGTCGTTGGCCACGTCGCGCAGCACGAGCGGCCGCAGGTGCTCGATGCCGTGGTCGAGGAAGTCGCGCTGGAACGTGGAGATACTGGTGGCCACCTTGTGGATGGTCTTCTGCCGCTGCTCCACCGACTTGATCAGCCAGAGCGCCGAGCGGAACTTGTCCTTCACGTAGGCGCGCGTCTCGTCGGTGTTCTCCGCGGCGCCCTTGTCGAGCAGCCGCCGGTACGTGGGGCTGATGCGCAGCTGCGGCAGGCCGTCCTCGTTCAGCACCGCCACGTACTGGTCTTCCACCTTGACGATGTACACGTCGGGGATGACGTACTGCGACGGCTGCGGGTTGAAGCGGCTGCCCGGCTTCGGGTCGAGGTGCTGGATGATCTCGACGTGGTGCTTCAACTCCTCCATCGTCAGGCCCAGCTTCCGGGCCAGGTCGGGCATCTGGTGGTTGTGCAGCAGGCGCAGGTGCTCGGTGACGATCTTCTCGGTGGGCGTGCCTTGCAGGTGGAGGTGCTGCACCTGCAGCGTGAGGCATTCCTGCAGGTCGCGGGCCGCCACGCCGATGGGGTCGAAGCCCTGGATGAGGCGCAGCGCCCGCTCCACGTCCTCCACCGGCCAGGGTCCCATCGCCGCAATCTCGTCCACCGACGCCACGAGGTACCCGTCGTCGTCCAGGTTGCCGATGATGGCCTCGCCGATCTCGCGGATGGGCTCGGCGTCGGTCTGGAGCGAGAGCTGCCATTCGAGGTGGTCGGTCAGCGAGGCGCTGGTCGACAGGGTGTTCTCGATGGGCGGGAGCTCCTTGACCTCCTGCGGCGCGCGCGGGCGGTAGCCATCGTCGAGGTAGTCGCCAAAGAAGTACTCGTAGTCGGCGTCGTCCCACGAGTCGGACTTGTCGGCCTTGGGGACCTCCTCGCCTTCCTTCTCGGTGGCGGGGGTGGCCTCGGCGGCCTGCAGCTCCTCGGTGGGCACCTCTTCGAGCAGGGGGTTCTCCACCACTTCCTGGTTGAGGAGGTCGGCCAGCTCGAGGGTCGACATCGGCAGAAGTTTGATCGCCTGCTGGAGCGACGGCGTCAGGATTAACTTCTGCGCCAGCTTGGTTTGTAGCTTCTGCTGGATGGCCATGACCGGCTCTTACAATCTTAGTCCAGCCGGAAATCGGCCCCGAGGTAAATTCGCCGGACGTCTTCGTCGGCGGCCAGGGCCGCCGGGGTGCCGCTCCGGAAAATGGCCCCGTCCGTGACGATATAGGCCCGGTCGGTGATCTTGAGGGTCTGGAGCACGTTGTGGTCGGTGATGAGCACGCCGATGCCGCGTTCCTTCAGGTGGAAGATGATCTTCTGGATCTCGGTGACGGCGATGGGGTCGATGCCGGCAAACGGCTCGTCCAGCAGGATGAACCGGGGGTTCATCACCAGCGCCCGCGTGATCTCAGCCCGGCGCCGCTCCCCGCCCGACAGGGTGTAGGCGGCCGACTGGGCCAGGTGGGTCAGGCCCAGCTCGGCCAGCAGCTCCTTGAGGCGCGTGCGCCGCGCGGCGGCGTCCAGCCCGACCGTCTCGAGGATGGCCAGGATGTTCTGCTCCACGGTGAGGCCGCGGAAGATCGACGGCTCCTGCGGCAGGTACCCGATGCCCTTGCGGGCCCGCACGTACATGGGGTCGTCGGTGACGTCGGTCCCGTCGAGCAGCACGCGCCCCGAATCGGGGGCGGTCAGGCCCACGGTCATGTAGAAGGTGGTGGTCTTTCCCGCGCCGTTGGGCCCAAGCAGCCCCACCACCTCGCCGGAATTCACCTCGAGGCTCACGCCGCGGACCACGGTGCGGCCGCTGTACGACTTGGTGAGCTCGTGGGTCTTGAGGGTGGACATCACTCGGGCGGGACCTGGGGGCACGTGCCGCCGCCCTTTGTCTGCGTGCGGATCTCTTCGTTGCCGTCCACGAGGACTCTATCGGACCCCTTGAAGAAGGTCAACGTCTTGCCGGTGGTCTGCTGGCAATCGGCGTCGATCATGGTGACGGGCGCGCCGTTGACCACGTATTTGTCGCCCTCGGGCTCGTACGCGAGGCGGGTGCCGGTGACCACGCGCTTGTCCACGGTGGCCTTCACGGCGCCGGAGGCGTCGAGCCGCGCCAGGCGGTTCTCGCCCGGCGTCAGCGAGAGGGTGATGGTGTCGGCGTTCAGGTCGGCCTGCTCGCCGTTCATCTGGGCCAGGGTCCCATAGACGGCCTTGCGGTCCTCGTCGCCGTAGGTGAACGTGCCCGCCCGGACAATGGTGGACTTGGGCTTGGCGCCGGCGGGCGTGGCGTTGCCGGCGATGACGAGGGTGGTGACCACCTTGCCGCTGGCGGTCAGGTCGCCCTTCGATTCGTCGAGGGTGAGCGTGTCAGCCTGAATGACGGTATCGCCCTGGAACAGCCGGGCCTGACCCGTGTAGACGCCGCGGCGCGCCTGCTCGTCGTACACGAGCGCGTCGGCGACCACGTTCACCGGTTCCTTGTCGCCGAGCAGCGCCGGGCGCTTGGCGGCCCCGGCCTTGGCCGACGGCTGCAGTAAGGTGGTCACCTTGCCCTTGGCCTCCATCTTCCGCGGCGACAGGGTGACGTCGATAGCGTGCGCATCGATGCGGATGCTGGAGTCGGCCACGAACGGCGGCCGCTCGCCCGCCTTCGATGCCAGCGCCAGGCGCCCGGCGGCGATGCGGTACACGGCCTCGCCGCTCTCGGCGTGCATCGGGCCGTCATCGAACGAGAAGCCGCCCGTGAAGCGCGCCTCTTCGAGGGCGCCGGTCGCGGGCGCCAATTGCGCGTCGAGCGCGCGCGCCCTCGCCGTGCGCGCGCCTTGCGCCTTACTGGCGGCCTCGCGGTACTCGACGCCCTCCTGGAACTGCATGGCCGACAAGCCGCCCGTCCCGCCAGACGCGGTGAGCGCCGTGGATCGGATCGTGCGCGCCGCGGTGTCGCGGGTGGCCGGCAGGGTCACCTGCACGTTGTCGCGGCTCGCCAGGTTCTTCACCGAGCCATCCTCGGCCAGCGACACGTCCATCCAGTCGCCGCTCAGGCGCTGGCCGGCGGCCGAGCCCGGCCCCGCCAGCTGCACGTCGGCCCTGCCTGCCAGTGTCGCCTGCTGCAGCGTCCGCCCGTCGTCGCGATAATCGAGGTTGATGTCGCGCGCCGAGAGCGCGCGCAACGCACCGAGGCCGGCGCCGCCCGAGATGCGCGCATCGCCCCGCAACTCCATCAGGTCTGGCTCGTCCCGGTCGGCGAACAGGTGCACGGTGGCCTCGTTGGCGTCAATCACCTGGCCGTCCCGCACCATGTGCATCGTGCGCTCGAACCGCATGTAGCGGTCGTTGCGCGCAAATCCAAACGCGCCCGCCGTGGCGTCCATGCCGCCCTGCCCGGCGTCGGGCGCCACCGTGACCACCGCCCGGTCGAGCAGCCACAGCGTGTTGCGCTGCTCGTCGTAGGTGAACCCCACGCCCGAGCCCGACATGCGCCCGCGCGTGAACGTGACCGGCCCCTGCGCCCGCACGATCTTCTCGGCCTCGGTGTAGGTGGCCGACTGGCTGTTGGCCTTCAGGCCGTCGCTCGCCTCGAGCACGACATCGCCCGTGATCTCGAACGAGCTCTGGTTGGCGCCGATGCGCGCTTCCTTGCCCGCGATGGTGAAGTTGCGGCCGCCGCGGTTGTCGACACTCACCTTCACACCCAGGAGCTTGGTCTGCCCGTCCTGGTAGGTGACCTGGCCTTCGAACTCCACCCGCAGGTCCTGGCGCTCACCCTTCAACTGGATGACGTCGCCGCCGCGTGTCTCGACGGTGGCCTTCGGGTCGAGGCGCTCGATGGTGGGCGGCGCCACGCGCGCCTCGCGGGGGCGAATGGTGTAGGCGACCACGCCGACGACGGCGATGGCCACCACGGCCAGGGCCAGACGGGCGCGCTTCTGCCAGGAACTCACGCCACGGATTGTACCAAGATACGCACGGGCCACAGATAAAACACAGAGGCCACAGATAAAACACAGAGGGCAGACCAGCCGCGTTATCGGTGTTTCATCTGTGGCCCAACGGACATCCTCGAGCCTGAGCTCGACGCACGCCTGCCAAGGGCTCACGCCGGCAGGCCACCGATAAAACACAGAGGCCACAGATAAAGCACAGAGGGCAGGCCAGCCGCGGTCATCGGTGTTTCATCTGTGGCCCAACGGACATCCTCGGGCCTCAGCCCGACGC
>CAYJPQ010000003.1:58986-68705 GCA_964372085.1 uncultured Bifidobacteriaceae bacterium
GTCATCGGTGTTTCATCTGTGGCCCAACGGACATCCTCGGGCCTCAGCCCGACGCGCGCCTGCCAAGGACTCGCACCTGGCCACAGATCAAATACAGAGGGCAGACCAGCCGCGTTATCGGTGTTTCATCTGTGGCCTACCGAAAATCCTCGAGCCTCAGTTCGACGTACCGCTCGCCCCGGAACTCGTTCTCTTCCACCGTGTAGGCAATCTCGACGGCGGCCTTCTGGGCCGTGAGGCCCGCTTCGCGCTCGGCGGCGTTCCAGTGGATGGCGCGCAGCACGCGGCCGTCCTGCTTCACGCTCATCTTGAGGTGGCGCTCCTTCAGCTTCCGTGGCCCGTCGACCACCGCCACCGGCCCGGTGTGGAACTTCGGCCTGGGGTTGCCGGGACCAAAGGGGGCCAGCGCATTCAACTCGGCGACGACGCGGTCGGTAATCTCGTTGAACAGCAGCGGCCCGTCGAGCCACAGGCGCGGCCGCAGGTCGTCGGGGCCCAGGCGGTCCTCCGCGTATGCGTTCACCCGCTGGCGAAACTCCTTGATGCGCGCGGCCTCCAGTTGCAGGCCGGCCGCCTGCTTGTGGCCGCCGAAGCGCCCGAGCATGGGGGCGCACGACTCGAGCGCGGCCAGCATGTCGAAGCCCGGGATGCTCCGGCACGACCCGTGGGCCACGTCCCCGTCGATCGACAGGACGATGGCGGGCCGGTAGAACGCGTCCACCAGCTTCGAGGCGACGATGCCGATGACGCCGCGGTGCCAGCCCTCGCCGGCGACGACGAGCACGCTGCGGGCGCCCACGTCGGGATCGGTGTCCACGATCTTCTTCGCCTTGGCCAGGATGTCCTGGTCCTCCTGCCGGCGCCGCGTGTTCTCGGCTTCCAGCTGCTCGGCCAGCGACCTGGCCTCGCCGGCCATGCCCTCGTCCGAGGCCAGCAGCAGGCGCGTGGCGATGTCGGGTGTGCTCATGCGCCCGGCGGCATTGATGCGCGGGGCCACCATGAACCCGACATGGTACGCATCGATGGTCTTGCCCGTGAGGCCCGAGGCCTCGAGCAGCGCGCGCAGGCCCACCTTGTGGGGGCCCTTCGACAGCATTTCGAGGCCCAGCTTGGCGATGACGCGGTTCTCGCCCACGAGCGGCACCACGTCGGCCAGCGTGCCGATGGCCGCAATCTTCACGAAGGCCGGCAGCCAGCCCGTCTTCCCGGTCTTGTGGCACAGCGCCTGCACCAGCTTCAGCGCCACGCCCACGCCGGCCAGGTTCTTGTCGGGATACGCGCAGTCGTGCCGCTTGGGGTTGACCACGGCCACCGCGTCGGGCAGCTCGGTGTCGGGCTCGTGATGGTCGGTGATGACGAGGTCGACGCCCAGCTCACGGGCGCGCCGGGCGGCGTCGGCGCCGCGAATGCCGCAGTCCACCGACACGATCAGGCGCACGCCCTCGGCGTGCAGGCGGTCGATGGTGCCGGGCTGCAGGCCGTAGCCGTCGGCGAGCCGCTCGGGAATGAAGTGCCCCACGTCGCCGCCGAGCAGCTCCAGCGCCCGGCGCAGGATCACCGTGGAGGTGATGCCATCGACATCGTAGTCGCCATGCACGGCGATGCGCTCGCGCGCGGCGATGGCGGCCAGCAACCGGTCGGCGGCCTTGCCCACGTCGGTGAGCAGGAACGGGTCCAGGAGCTGGTCGAGTGACGGCTTGAGGAACCGCGCGGCGGCGTCGGGATCGGTGATGCCCCGGATGGCCAGCAGCCGCGCCGTGACCGGCGACACGCCCAGGACGCGCGCCAACTCGGAGGCGTGCGCCTCTTCGTACGGCCGGGTATTCCAAATCGGTGGGACGCCCATGGTGTCGGCGGAACTAAAGTTCCGCCCTACTCCCCAGTTCCGCCCTATTCCTCAACGATGCCAATCTGGCCCATCGCGCGGAACTTCTGGTACCGCTGCTCGAGGCGCGTCTCCACGTCGAGCGCGGACACCTCGGCCAGGGTGCGTTGCAGCGCCACGTCCAGCAGCGCGGCGGCCTGGTTGGGGTTGGTGTGAGCGCCGCCCACGGGCTCGGCGATGATCTCGTCGATGATGCCCAGACGCAGCAGGTCGGGGGCCGTCAGTTTCAGCGCCTCGGCCGCCTCCACCTTGCGGGCCGAGTCGCGCCACATCAGAGCCGCGCACCCCTCGGGGGGAATCACGCTGTAGATCGCGAACTCGTGCATCAGGATCCGGTCGCCCACGGCGATGCCGAGCGCGCCGCCGCTGCCCCCCTCGCCGTGCACGATGACGATCACCGGCACCTCGAGCATCGCCATCTCGCGCAGATTGAGCGCGATGGCCTCGGCCACGCCCCGCTCCTCCGACTCGATGCCGGGATACGCCGCCGGGGTGTCGACAAAGCTGATGATGGGCCGGCCGAACTTCTGCGCCAGCTCCATCGTCCGCAGCGCCTTGCGGTAGCCGTCGGGGCGCGCGTACCCGAAGTTGCGGAAGATCTTCTGCTTGGTGTCGCTGCCCTTCTGGTGCCCCACCACCAGCACGGGCTCGCCCTTGTAGAGCGCGGTGCCGGTGACGATGGCGTGGTCGTCGGCGAAGCGGCGGTCGCCGTGCAGCTCGGTGAAGTCGGTGAAGAGGCGCTCGACGTAGTCGAGGGTGGTGGGCCGCGCCGGGTGGCGGGCCACCTGCACGCGCTGCCACGGCCCGAGGTTCTTGTAGAGCTCGCCCCGGATGCTGTCGATGCGCGCCGACAGCCGCGCGATCTCGCGGTCGCGCTCCTCGGTGGCGGCCAGCATCGACAGGGCCTCCACTTCCTTCAGCAGGATGGCGATGGGTTCTTCGAACTCAAGTAGATCTGGCATGGGAACCTAGGTGTGGACGGTGACCGCGCCGGGACCGACGAGGCGCTCGACGTCGGCCACGAACTGCTCCGAGGTGCGCACGCGGATGGAGGGCGTGACGTCCGCCCGCACCACGACGTGCCGGGATCCGCCGTTCAGCTCCACTTCCACCGCCACGGTACGGTCGCCGCGGTGGCGCGCCAGCAACTCCCACAGCGCTTCAATGGTCTCACGCGGGCAGTTGCCCTTCAACCGGATCCGGACGCCCTTAGAGAGCCGCTCCTTGAGGGCCGCGAGCGGCAGCACGTCGGTGCACTGGAAGCGCGAGTTCTCCTCGTCGCGCTCGAACTTGCCACGGACCAGCAGCAACGCGCCGTTCTCGATGAGGGCGCGGTGCCTGGCGTACATCTCGGGGAACACCACCACCTCGACGCCGCCCTGGTGGTCTTCCAGGGTGAACACGCACATGGGGTCGCCCTTCTTGGTCTTGAGGCCGCGGAAGCCCGACACGATGCCGCCCACGTACACGTCGTCGAGCACGAGGCGCCCGGGCACGCCGTCGGCGGTGGGCGGCAGGTCGCTCAGGATAAGGTCGCCCACGGTGCGCGCGCCAAAGGCGCGGAGGTCTGGCGCGTGGCGATCGATGGGATGGCCGCTCAGGTAGAGCCCCAGGGCCTCCTTCTCGAAGGCCAGCAGATCCATCTCCGACCAGGGCGGCGAGTCGGGTAGCCGGATGATGGTGAGCCCGCCCTCTTCGCCGCCGCCAAAGAGGTCGGCCTGGCCCTGGTCGCGGTCGCGCTGGGTGCGGTTGCCGTGCTCGATGGCGCTGTCGACGGCCCCGAACAGCTTCGCGCGCCCGGCGGCGAGCGGCACGCCCGAGGGCACGAGGCCGTCGCAGGCCCCCGACTTCACGAGTGCTTCGAAGACCTTCTTGTTGGCGATGCGGAGATCGAGCTCCTCGCAGAGCTGGTGCATCGAGGTGATGCGCCCCAGGCGGGTGCGCACGTCGATGATGGCGCGGATGGCGCCCTCGCCCAGTCCCTTGATGGCGGTGAGGCCGAAGCGCACGCCCTCGGGCACCACCGAGAAGTGGAGCATGCTCTCGTTGATGTCGGGCGGCAGCACGGCGATGCCGCGCTCGCGGCACTCGCTGATGTACACGGCCAGCTTCTCGGTGTTGGCGGCCTCGATGGTGAGCAGCGCCGCGGCGAAGTGCCGCGGGTAGTTCGCCTTGAGGTACGCGGTCTGGTACGCCAGGAACGCGTAGGCCGTGGAGTGCGACTTGTTGAAGCCGTACCCGGCAAAGAACTCCATCAGGCCGAAAATCTTGGCGGCCTTCTTCTCGTTGACGCCCTTCTCGATCGCGCCCTTCATGAAGGCCTCGCGCTGCTTGGCCATCACCTTGGGGTCTTTCTTGCCCATGGCCTTGCGCAGCACGTCGGACTGGCCCAGGGTGAAGCCGGCCAGCACCGAGGCCATGCGCATCACCTGCTCCTGGTAGGCGATGACGCCGTAGGTATCGGCCAGGATGGGCTCGAGCGCGGCCAGCTCGTACTTCACCTGGCTGCGGCCCGCCTTGCGGTTGATGTAGTCGTCCACCATGCCGCCCTTGAGCGGGCCTGGGCGGTACAGCGCGTTCATGGCGATGAGGTCGTCGAGGCGCTGCGGCTTGGCCCGGCGCAGGATCTCGCGCATGCCAGAGCTCTCGAACTGGAAGATGCCGTAGGTCTGCCCGTCCACGAACAGCTGGTACGTTTTCGCGTCGTCCAGGGGGACGTTGTCGATGTCGAGGTCGACGCCCTCGGTGCGCTTGATCTCCGAGAGGGCGTCCTGGATCAGCGTGAGCGTGCTGAGGCCCAGAAAGTCCATCTTGAGGAGGCCGACGCGCTCCACCTCCTTCATGGCCCACTGGGTGGTGATTTCGTCGCGGTTGCTCTTGAAGAGCGGCGCGTAGTCGGTGATGGGTCCGGGTGCAATCACCACCCCGGCCGCGTGCACGCCGGCGTTGCGGGAGACGCCCTCGAGCCGCTTGCCCATCTCGAGCACGTCGTGCACCCGGGGATCCTTCTGGGCCATCTCCCGCAGCACGGGGTTCTCGGCCAGGGCCTTCTCGAGCGTCATGTCGAGCGCCGGCGGGATCTGCTTGGCGATGCGATCCACCTCGGCGTAGGGCATGTCCATCACGCGGCCCACGTCGCGGATGACGGCCTTCGCCTTCATCGTGCCGAAGGTGATGATCTGCGACACGTTCTCGCGGCCGTATTTCGCGGTGACGTACTCGATCACCTCGCCGCGGCGCCGCTCGCAGAAGTCCACGTCGATATCGGGCAACGACACGCGCTCGGGGTTGAGGAAGCGCTCGAAAATCAGGTCGTAGTGCAGCGGGTCGACGTCGGTGATGCGCAGCGCCCAGGCGACGAGGCTGCCGGCCGCCGATCCGCGGCCCGGCCCCACCGGGATGCCCTGCTCGCGGGCGTAGCGGATGAAGTCCCAGACGATGAGGAAGTAGCCGGGGTACCCCATCTGCTTAATCATCGCAATCTCGTACGCGAGGCGCTCGTCGTACTCGGCGATGGTGTGGCGCAGCTGGTCGGTGGCGGCGAGGCGCCGCAGGCGCTCGAGGCGCGTCGCGTAGCCCTCGCGCACCACGTGCTCGAAGTAGCTCTCGAGGGTGTCGCCCTCGGGCACGGCAAAGGTCGGCAGGTGGTTGGCGCCCGACGGGATGGTCACGTTGCAGCGCTCGGCGATCAGCAGCGTGTTCTTCATGGCCTCGGGATAGTTGCCGAACACCTCGGCCATCTCGGCGGCCGACTTCAGGAAGAACTGGTCGCCGTGGTAACGCAGGCGGTTGACGTCGTTCACCGACTTGCCGGTGCCGATGCAGAGCAGGATGTCGTGCGGCTTGTGATCGCCGTGCCGCAGGTAATGCACGTCGTTGGTGCACACGAGCGGCATGCCCAGGTCCCGGGCGATGGGCAGCAGGCCGGTGTTGACGATGCGCTGCTCGTCGATGCCCTGGTACTGCATCTCGAGGAAAAAGTTGTTCGGCCCGAGGATGTCGCGATACGTCGCCGCGGCGGCGAGCGCCTGCTTCGCCTGGTCGGCCCGGATGGCCGACGCCACCTCGCCCTTAAGGCAGCTGCTGAGGCCGATCAGGCCCTCGGCGTGCTGGGCCAGGATCTGCTTGTCGATGCGCGGCTTGTAGTAGAAGCCTTCGGTGTAACCCGACGACACCAGCTTGATGAGGTTCTTGAAGCCGGCCTCGTTCTCGGCCAGCAGCACCAGGTGGTTGGCGGTCTCGCCGGGCGTGCCGCTCTTGTCGCGGCGGTCGCCCGGGGCCACGTAGACCTCGCAGCCCAGGATGGGGTTGATGCCACGCTTGCGCGCCGCGTCGTGGAACACCACCGACGAGAACATGTTGCCGTGCTCGGTGACGGCGAGCGCCGGCATCCCCATCTTCTGCGCCTGGTCGAGCAGCTCGTCGATACGGCACGCGCCGTCGAGCAGCGAGAACTCGGTGTGCAGGTGCAGATGGACGAAGTCGGCCATCGCGTTACTCCCACTCGATGGTCGAGGGGGGCTTCGAGCTGATGTCGTACACGACGCGGTTGATGCCCTTCACCTCGTTGACGATGCGCGAGGAGGTGACGGCCAGCAACTCGTGAGGCAGCCGCGCCCAGTCGGCCGTCATGCCGTCGAGGCTCTCCACCGCGCGGATGGCCACGGTGAACTCGTAGGTGCGGGCATCGCCCATCACGCCCACGCTCTGCACGGGCAGCAGCACGGCGAAGCTCTGCCACAGCCGCTCGTACCAGCCGGCCTTGCGCACCTCGTCGGCCACGATTGCGTCGGCCTTCTGCAGCAGCGCGATGCGCGCCGGCGTGATCTCGCCCAGGATGCGGACGGCCAGGCCCGGCCCTGGGAACGGCTGGCGGATCAGGAACTCCTTGTCGATGCCGAGGTCGCGCCCCACGGCGCGCACTTCGTCCTTGAAGAGCTCGCGCAACGGCTCGACCAGCTTGAAGTGCATGCGATCGGGCAGGCCGCCCACGTTGTGGTGGCTCTTGATGGTGGCCGACGGCCCGCGCACCGACACCGACTCGATCACATCGGGATAGAGGGTGCCCTGCGCCAGGTAGTCGAACGTGCCGAGCGCCAGCGCCTTCTCCTGAAACACGTCGATGAACGTGGCGCCGATGATCTTACGCTTCTGCTCGGGGTCGCTCACGCCGGCGAGCCGCTGGAGGAAGAGGCCCGAGGCGTCGACGTGGTGCACGGGCAGCTTCAGCTTCTCGTAGCGCGTCATCACCTGCCGGGCCTCGTTGAGCCGCAGCAGGCCGTTGTCCACGAAGATGCACTGCAGGCGGTCGCCGAGGGCGTGGTGGATGAGCGACGCGGCCACGGTGGAGTCGACGCCGCCCGACAGCCCGCACACGACGCGGCCCTGCCCCACCTGCGCCTTGATGCGGGAGGTGGCCTCCTCGATGAAGGTGCGGGTGGTCCAGTCGCCCGTGCAGCCGCACACGTCCACCGCGAAGTTGCGGAGGATGTCCTTGCCGTGGTCGGTGTGGACGACCTCGGGGTGGAACAGCAGCGCGTAGAACCCGCGGTCGCGCGCTTCCATGGCCGAGATGGGCGCGTTGGCGCTGGTGGCCGTCACCGTGAACCCGGGCGGCACGCCGGCCACGAAGTCGCCGTGGCTGGCCCACACCCGCAGGTCGCCCGGAATCCCCTTGAGCAGGCAAGCCTGCTCGTCGCTCCGTCGGATCATCGCGTGGCCGAACTCGCGGTGCGGCGCGCTGCCCACCTCGCCGCCCAGCATGTCGGTCATCAACTGCATGCCGTAGCAGATGCCGAGCGTCGGCAGCCCCAGGTCGAGCACGCGCGGGTCGCAGCGCGGCGCGTCGGTCTCGCGCACGCTGCTCGGCCCGCCCGACAGGATGATGCCGGCCGGGTGCTTCGCGCGGATGGCGTCGAGCGGCGTGTTGAAGGGCAGGATCTCCGAGTACACCGACAACTCCCGCAATCGCCGTGCGATGAGCTGGGTGAACTGCGATCCGAAGTCCAGAACGACGATGATTTGATGTGCCACGTGTACTCGAGGGGCGCCCGCGGTGGAACCAACCGGTATTATAGCTGCGATGGGTCTCATTCTCGCGGCGGCGTTGGCGCTGCTGCAGGCGGCGGTGACGTTTGCCCCGCTTGACGCGCGGTGGATTACGACGTTCGAGACGCCGCCGTCCGCCCCCGCCGGCTTCGATGACGGGGCCGCCTACGTGCCCCTCAAGGGCGGCACGCTCGTGGCCGTGGATCTCGAACGCGGCACGGTGCGGTGGACCATCACGCTCGCCACCTCGCTCACGCCGGCCACGGGCGACGAGCTCGTGTTCACCGCCGCCGAGGGCGTGATCCAGGCCTTCGACCGCGAGACCGGCGCCGAGCGCTGGCGCACACCCCTGCCCGGCGGCACCGCCACCCCGCTCTACTGGGACACCGGCTGGCTGGTGGCCTCCACGACCGCGGGCGACCTAGCGGCGTTCCGGGCCACCGATGGCGCGCTCATCTGGCGCCAGGCCCTCGGGTCCCCGCTGTCGGCGCAGCCCGCCCCGGCCCTGGACCGCCTGTACCTGGGCCTCGCCGACGGCCGGCTGCTCTCGGTGTCGCTGGCCACCGGCGACACGCTGTGGAGCCGCCAGCTCGCGGGCCGCGTCACCGGCCTGCTGGCGCTGGACGATCAGCTGGTGTTTGGCACCAGCACGCGCGACGTCACGAGCGTGGGCCTCACCAACGGCCGCAACCGCTGGACGTGGAAGGTGGGCGGCGACGTGGCCGGGCTCCCGTCGGCCGACGAGCGCCACATTTACTTCGCGGCACGCGACAACGTGCTGCGCGCCGTGGACCGCCGCAGCGGCAACCTGCGATGGAAGGCGTCGCTCGGGTCACGCCCCTCGGGCGGGCCTATCCCGGTCAACGAGGTGATCGTGGTGCCGTTCATCTCCAGCGAGATGGCGGGCTTCGATCCGGTGTCGGGCGAACCCGCCATCACGCTGACCGCCGCGGGCGAGATCGGCGCGCAGCCCCACCTCCGCCAGGTGCCCCGCGTGACCGCGCCGCGCCTGATCACCGTGAGCCGGGATGGCAAGCTGCAAGGCTTCGGCCTCAGATTCGAGCTGCCGCCTGCCCCGCTCGCCGACCTGCCCGGCTCGCCGGCGGTTCCCTAAATCACAGGCCACAGATGGAACACAGATAGGGCGCAGATAGGGCGCAGAATCTTCCAGGACTTTGCAGGCCAGGTGTCGCAAGAACTGCGATGCCCGCCTACCCCCAAGCCCCAAACGCACGAGTCTATTGGCGGCATGCCGTTTGTAGCATTCCCGCCGCATGGACACAGACCAAACCGCCGGCGACCCACGGACCTTCGCCATCATCGGCGCCGCGATGGAGGTGCAACGAATCCTCCGCCCCGGCTATCTCGAGAGCATCTACGCGAGCGCCCTGGCCGTGGAGTTCGGCATCCGCGGCATTCCGTTCGTGGCTGAGGTGCCGTGCGGCGTCGAGTACAAGGGCCACCGATTGACGGGGATGCATCGCCTGGACTTTGTCTGTTACGGCGAGGTGATCGTCGAGGTGAAGGCGCGATCGGCAACCGTGCCCGCCGACTACGCACAGGTGCTGAACTACCTGGCCGTGAGCGGCCACCGATACGCCCTGCTGCTGAACTTTGGCGTGCCGCGCCTGACATTCAAGAGGTTGGTTCTCTAAGCCGCAGATGAAACACGGATGCCCGGTGGCTATCGCCTCCTGGGCCTCGGCGTTCGCGCCTGTCGTCCGGGAGGTTGCCACAGATGAAACACGGATGTGCAGTACCCGTGGCTGGTCTGTGTTCTATCTGT
>CAYJPQ010000003.1:68805-109726 GCA_964372085.1 uncultured Bifidobacteriaceae bacterium
TGTGTTCTATCTGTGGCCCGCCGAGACGCCACAGATGAAACACGGATGTGCAGCAGGTGATCTGGCCACAGATGAAACACGGATGTGCAGCACCCGTGGCTGGTCTGTGTTCTATCTGTGGCCTATTAGCGGCCAAGGGTATCTGTGGCTGCGGCAAGGCGCTTCACCGCCTCGCGAATCTGCGTCTCCGTGATCCCCGAGAACGACAACCGCGCGAATCCGTGGCCCGTGCCGTCCACGAAGAACGCGCTGCCGGGCACGAAGCTCACCTTCTGCTCCAGCGCACGGTCGAAGAGGGCGCGGTCATCCACGCCCGAGGGCAACGTGACCCAGAGGAAGAAGCCGCCGCGCGGCGAGGTCCACGACACGCGGCCGGCCAGCTCGGTGCGGAGCGCCGCCTCCATCGCCGTGCGCTTGTCCTGGTAATGGCGGCGCAGCTGGGGCGCGATCCGCCGCACGACGCCGCGGTCGAGCGCGGCGTGCACCACGCGCTGGTCGAAGACGCCTGAGCAGAGGTCGGCGGCCTGCTTGGCGAGCTCCACCTTCTGCGCCACGAGGGCGGGCGCCACGAGCCACGCCACGCGGAAGCCGGGCACCAGGATCTTCGACATGCTGCCCAGGTAGATCACCCGCCCGTCCGCATCATCGGCCTTAATGGGCCGGGTGTCCTCCACGCGCGTCGTGTCTTCGAAGTAGAGCGTGCCGTACGGGTCGTCTTCGAGAATGACCAGGTCGAGGCGCGACGCGGCGTCGAGCAGCGCCCGCCGGCGCGCGGTGCTCATCAGCAAGCCCGCGGGGTTCTGGAAGTTGGGGGTCACATAGACGAACGCGACGCGGCGGCCCGAGGCGCGTACCTCGGCGACGGCGCGTTCGAGGGCGGCGACGTCGATACCCTCCTCGTCTTGCGGGATGCCGGCGAGCGTGGCCTGCAGGTTGTGGAAGGCCGCGATGGCGCCGCTATAGGCGGGCAGCTCGACGAACACCACGTCGCCCGGATCGATCAGCACACGGCCCGCCAGGTCCAGGCCTTGCTGGGAGCCCGTGGTGATCACCACCTCTTCCACGCGCGCGGTGATGCCGCGATCGTGCAGGCCGTGCCCCACCAGGTGCTCCACAAGCGGCCGGTAGCCGCGCGTGGCGCCGTACTGCAGGGTGGCGCCGTCATGGCGCCCCAGCAGGTCGGCGGTGATGGCCTGCAGGTCGGCCCAGGGGAAGGTCTCGGGCGCCGGGTGTCCCGCAGCAAGCGAGATGAGACCGGGGACGGCGGCGCCCAGGATGCTGGTGCGCCGGATGGCCGACTCCTGGAAGCGGCGCGCTGCGTGCGACAGGTGGCGATCGAGTGAGGTCATGTGGTGGGCGCGCTGGAAAAGGCCGCCTCGGCCTCGAGGCCGGCCGGTTGGAGCGTGGCGTGCAGGTGTGCGTAGGTGGAGAGGCCGGTCAGGCCCACGTACTGGAACACGACGCCGCGCACGAGCCAGGCGCACACCTGCAGCGGCAGCGCCGCCAGGCCCACGAACGGGACGAAGGCAATGAGGCCCAGCGCGGCGGTGGCCAGGATCGAGGCCGCGGTGGACAAGGCCATCAGCGCCAGGATCGCCGCCAGCGCGCGCAGGAGCACGCCGGTGCGTCGCCGCAGCAGCCGCGCCACTCCGGGGATGGCCTGGTGCACGGCGCACTCGTCGGTGGCCACCACGATCTGCAGCAACGAGTAGAGGAAGTTGACCACCGTGACCGCGGCCACGAGAGCGAGCGAGGCCATCACCGCCACCAGCCGCGAGTCGAGCGCCTCGGTGGCCGGCACGCCCACGATGACAGCCAGGAAGCCGCCGGCCAGCGCGAGGTACACCACCGAGAGGCCGATGCCCAGCCGCAGGTAGCGTCCGAACAGCTTCCGCACGCCGCCGATGAACAAGTCGATGGAGGCGCGGTTGGCCTGCTGCAGCACCGAGAGCCTGAGCGGCGGCAGCTCGATGGCGCCGGCCGCGCGCTCGCCGGCCAGCAGCACCGTCACGGTGCCGGCCTTCATCGCAAACATCATCACCGAGCCGCCCATCACCACCAGGCCCAGGGCGGCGAGAAACGCGGCGAGGGCCACCGGTTGCGCCACCAGCACCGCCACCATGCGCGGCACCACCGCGCTCAGCGGCAGGCGGAAGAAGTCGACCGGGTCGCCCCCGACGAGCAGCACCACCAGCACCACGCCGCCGGCAATGGGGACGGCCAGCAGCGTCTTGAACAGGGTGTCGGCAATGAACTGGGCGACCACGACCGGCCAGTTCGCGGCGGTGACGAGGGCGCCGCGCTTGAGGGCGAGCTTCAACGGGCCGAGCACGGTCATGTGGGAGTGCGAATTCACTATAGCACCCCGCTACAATGGCGGGAGCCGGATGGCCGTTCCTTCTTTTGTTGCTCGCACCGCGCGTCGCCTGATGCTGGGTGGGATCGTGGCCGCAGTGGCCATCGCGGCGGCCGGGTGGGCCGTGGAGCGGTCGCGCCTCGGCGCCACCGAGCAAGCCGCGCGCGCCAGGCTCGAGGCCGAGGTCACCGCGCAGTTCGCGGCGCTCGGCCGGCGCCTCGACGCGGCCGTGCTTGCGGTCGGGGCCGAGGCGGCCGACGTTCGGGCCGCCGAACTGGGCGACGCCGCCGCCACGCGCCGGCTCTTCGACCAGGTGCAGGCCGGCGCACGCGCGGCCGGCGGCACGGGTGTCGCCCTCACGGTGTACGGATCCACCAACCAGCCTGTGGCCTGGACCGGGGCCACGTCAGAGGCCCCGGTCACCAGGGTGGCGGGACCCGCCACCGTGTTCCTGGCACCCAGTCCGCAGGGGTTGCAGATGGTGCGCACGGCGCCCATCATCGACGTCGGCGACCCCGCGCGGCATGTCGGCGCCGTGGTGGCCGAAACCCCGCTACGCTCGCCAGACGGCCCGGCGTCTCCCGGCGGCAGCTTCGTGTTGTCGACCCTCCAGGCGCCAGTGGGCGTGCGGCCGCAGTTCGAGGGCGCCGCGGACGCCGGCGCAGGCGCCTTCATCGTCCGCGCGCCGGACGGCGCGCCGCTCGCGGCGGTGGACGTGCCGCCTGGCGCGGTGGATGCCGCGCGCGCGCGGCTGCGCGGCCAACGCGAGGCGGCGCTGCTGGCCCTGGCCGCCCTGCTGGCCGTGCTCTGTGTGGGGCCCTTGCTGGATTGGCGGGGAGTGTCGCGCTCGCCGGCGCTGGGCGCGGCCTTCACGATAGCGGCGGCGGGGCTGCTGCTCGCGGCGCGCGCGCTGCTGTGGATCGCCGTGCGGCGGGTGGATCTCGCCACCCCGTCGCTCACCACCACGGGGTCGTGGGCGGCGGTGCCGGCCCTGATGCTGGCCTCGCCGCTCGACTTCGCGCTCACCAGCCTGCTGTGCGTGGGCCTCGTGGGGGTGGCGGTGTCGGGCTTCTCGCTCTGGCGCACGGCCCGCCGGCCGGGCCTGGGCGTGCTGCCCATCGATTCGGCCGGCATCGGGGCGCTGTTCGTGTTGACGCACCTGGCGGCCGGCAGCCTGGCCGTGGCGATCATCGCGGGCTACGAAGCGTTCCTGCACACGCACGTGTCGCAGGCGCCCGTCGACATCCTGCGCTTCTCGCTCGACCCGTGGGATGGCATGCGGCTGCTCGTGGTGGTGGGCCTCGTCGCGCTCAATGCCGCGGTGGTGGGCGGCGCCGTGCTGGTGCTGCGCCTGGCCCGCGCGCCGTGGGCGTATCCCGACCGCCGGGCCGTGTGGCAAGCCCGTGCCGTGGCCTGCTGGCTCGTGCCCGGCGTGTTCTTCCTGGCGCCGGGCCTCGCGTCGCGCATGCCCTTCGTGCCGGCCCTGATCGTCCTGGTGGCCGTGGCCGCCACCGCGTGGATCGTGGAGCGGTACCGGGCGGGCCTGCGGCACAGCTCGCAGGCGGCGCGCCTCGTGGTGTCGTTCCTCGCCTTGGTGGTGCCATCGGTGGTCTTCTACCCGTCGCTGGTGGAGGCGGCGCAGCTGGCCAGGCGCCAGCTGGTGGAGAGCCGGTATGCGCCCGAGGTGACCAACCAGCGCCGCGACGTGCAGGTGCGGCTGCGCGAGGCGCTCATCGACATCGACGACATCGAGAACCTGGGCGACCTCGTGCGCGCCAGCGAGCCGTCGGCGTCGGGCGCGCCGGCCGCGGACGCCGCCTTCCTCGTGTGGTCGCAAACCAGCCTGGCGAGCCAGCGGCTCACCTCCAGCGTGGAACTGCACAACGCCGCCGGCGTGATGGTGAGCCGCTTTGCGCTGAAGCTGCCCGACAGCCCCCAGAACTGGACCGAAGCGTCGTGCGACTGGGAGATCCTCGAGGAGGTTTCGCCGTTCTTCGCGGAAGAGCGGCGCCTGCTGCACGCCGGCCGCGGCATCTGCGAGCCGGGCACCCGCCGGCTCACCGGGTCGGTGATCGTGCACGTGATGCTCGACTACGGCAACCTGTCCTTCATCTCGGCACAGAACCCGTACGTGGAACTGCTGCGATCGGGGAGGCCGCGTCCCGAGCCGCGGCTGCGCGCCGACGTGGAATTCACCGCGTATGGCTGGAGCCGCCGGGTGCTCTATACCTCCGGCCAGACCGCCCCGCCTTTGCCCGACGCGGTGTTCCGCCAGGCCCACAGCGCTCGCACGCCCTTCTGGATCAGCGTGGACCGCGGCGGCACGCCGGTCGACGCCTACGTCCTGAACGACCGCGGCGCCATCTATGTGCTCGGCACCGCGCGCCAGACGGCCTTCGGCCACCTGGTCACCCTGGGTGAGCTGGTGTCCCTGGGCTTTGCGCTGTTCGTGGTGCTGGCAGGCGGGACCGCGGCGTTCAGCGCCGTCACGGCGCGGGCGCCTTCGTCGGGCCGCTCGCTGCTCGATGAGGTGCGCGCGAGCTTCTATCGCAAGCTGTTCCTGGCCTTTGTCGCCGCCGCCGTCGTCCCCGTGCTGGCCCTGGCCTTCGTCTCGCGGGCCTACATCGCCGCGCTCATCTTCGCCGACATCGAAAGCGAGGCCACGCGCACCGCCGCCGTGGCGAGCCGCGTGGTGGAAGACTTCGGCAGCCTCCAGGCCCGCGGGCTGGCGGGCCTGCCCGTGGTGGACGACAACCTCGTGGTGTGGCTCAGCCGCGTGATTGCGCAGGACGTGAACATCTTCGACGGCCCGGCGCTGCTGGCCTCGAGCGAGCGCAACCTGTTTGCGTCGGGCCTGCTCTCCACCCGCACGCCGGGCGACGCCTACCGCGCCATCCTGCTCGAGGGGCGGCCGTCGTTCGTGGGGCGCGACTCCGCGGGCGGCCTCGAGTACGTCGTGGCCGCCGCGCCCGTCCGGGCGCAGGGCCGCGGTGCGGTGCTCACCGTGCCCCTCACCTCGCGCCAGCAGCAGACCGACGCGCAGGTGCAGGAGCTCGACCGCCGGGTGCTGCTGGCGGCGTTGCTCTTCATCATGGTGGGCGCGGCCATCGGCTACTACATGGCCGAGCGCATCGCCGACCCGGTGAACCGCCTGATGCGCGCCACGCAGCGCATCGCGCACGGCGACCTCGACGCGCGCGTGCTGGCCACCTCGTCCGACGAATTGCGCCGCCTGGTGGAGGCGTTCAACCGGATGGCCGCCGAGCTGCAGCAGCAGCGGCGCGAGCTCGAGCGCACCAACCGCCTGCAGGCGTGGGCCGACATGGCCCGCCAGGTGGCGCACGACATCAAGAACCCGCTCACCCCCATCCAGTTGAATGCCGAGCACCTCCGGCGCGTGCACGTGGACCAGGGCCGCCCGCTCGGCGGCATGGTGGACGACTGCGTGGCCAACATCCTGGGGCAGGTGCGGCTGCTCCGCCAGATCTCGTCGGAGTTCTCGAGCTTTGCCTCCTCGCCCGAGCCCAAGCCGGTGGCGATGAACCTGGCCGAGGTCGTGAGCGAGGTGGTCGAACCCTATCGGGCGGGCCTTGCCGCCCGCGTGACCATTGCCAGCGAACTGGCGGCGGGCCTGCCCCTGGTGCGGGCCGACCGCATGCTGGTGGGCCGTGCCCTCACCAACGTGATCGAGAACGCCCTCCACGCCATGCCGGCCGGCGGCTCGTTGACCATTGCCGCCGAGGCGGTCCCGGTGGGCTTCGTCTCGCTGACGGTCACCGACACCGGCGTGGGCATGGACGCCGACGCCCTGGCGAAGATCTTCGAGCCCTACTTCTCCACCAAGGCCACGGGCACGGGGCTGGGCCTGACGATCGCCAAGCGCAACACCGAGGCCAACGGCGGTTCGATCAGCGTGACCTCGGCCCGCGGGCGCGGCACCGCCGTCACGATGACGTTGGCGGTGGCGTAGCGGGCGTGTCGGGGTGCGACCGCTTGAAGCGCGAGATGGCCAGCCCCACGAACGCCGACGCCAGGTACGTGTAGGCCATGGCGATCAAGACCTCGTGCGGGTACGTCACGATGAGCGCCAGGGACCCGGCCATGAGGATCAGCACCTGGTAGCCGCGGCGGGTGCCCAGGTCGATGGTCTTGAAGCTGCGGAAGCGGATCGTGCTCACCATCAGCAGCGCGGGCGTGAGCATCATGGCCATGCCCATCAGCGCCTGCGGATAGGTCTGCAGGCCCTCGGGAAAGTAGAACACCGTGGCGGCGGGGATGCCGGCGGCCGCCGGGCTGGGCAACCCCACGAAGTAGGCCTTGTCGGTGTTGGCCTGGATGTTGAACCGCGCCAGCCGCAGGGCGGCGGCGGTGAGGAACATGAAGCCCACGGCCCAGCCCATGCGCCCGAGCGGCTGCAGGCCCCACTGGAACGCCAGCACCGCCGGCGCCATGCCAAACGAGATGAGGTCGGCCAGCGAGTCGAGCTGCACGCCGAAGTCGCTGGTGGTGCCCGTCATGCGGGCAATGCGGCCGTCGAGCATGTCGAGCACGACGGCCACCCCGATGAACGGCGCCGCCATCGCCAGCTCGCCGCGCATGGCGTAGACCACGCACGCCCAGCCGCAGAACAGGTTGGCCAGCGTGAACACGCTGGGCAGCAGCGACACGCCCCGCCGGATGCCGCCCCGGCCGCGCGCGCGCGTCACCGAGTGCAGGCGCACCGGCCCGCCGGCCGGGTCCACGCTACGGCTCCACCGTTGCGAGCGTTGTCTCACCGCTGACCACCCTCTCGCCCACCTTCACCGCAATGCGCGACGAGGTCGGCAGAAACAAGTCGATGCGCGATCCGAACTTCATCACGCCAAACCGCTGGCCGCGCTCCACCTGGTCGCCGGCCTTCAGCCGGCAGACGATGCGGCGCGCGAGGATGCCGACGATCTGCCGGCACACCACGGGGCGGCCGCCCCGCTCGAACCAGACTTCGGTCCACTCGTTCAACGCCCCCGCCTCCTTCTTGTAGGCGGGCAGGAACGATCCCGGATGATACTCCACGTGGGTGACACGGCCCTCCACGGGCGTGCGGTTCACGTGGACGTCGAGGGGCGACAGGAAGATGCTGATCTGCTTCCACTCACCCGTCGGGGCGCCGGCCCCGGCCGGGTCGCCGGCGATCATCACGCGGCCATCGGCCGGCGACACCACCAGGTTGGGCCCCGTGGGCGTGAGGCGGTTGGGGTCGCGAAAGAAGAAGACAAAGAAGGCCGCCAGCACGAGGAAGGGTACCGTGGCGCCGCGTCCCATCCACCATCCGAAGCCAGCCGCCAGGATGAGGGCAATACCAATGAAGGGCAGGCCTGCCCGATCGATGAACATGTCCTGTGATGATAGAACGCCGGATGCCCTTTTCCACAACACAAGGAAAGGGACATCCGGCGCCTGCGGCTGGGGGGCCTAGGCCGGCAAGGCGGCCGACCGCGTTGAGGCGTGCTCGCGCACGATCTCCTCCATACGGTCTTTCATTGCGAGTTTGCGTTTCTTGAGGCTGACTTCTTCGAGTTGTTCGTCGTCGGTGAGGTAGTGCTTGGATTCCAGCTGGTGCAGGCGGTCGTCCAGTTCGCGATGCTTGGAGGCCAACCCCCGGTATTCGTCGTTGGCCTCAAGGAGCAAGTGCTTCAAGTCCTGTGTATCAGGCATGTTTGCTCCGCCTCCTATCCGGGGTCGGTGCTCGTGCCATCCGCCCCTATGAGCCGGACTCTACCACCCTCCCTGTCAAAAGGAAAGCCACAGCACCAGCGCGTCCTCGACGGGCTGCGTGTAGTAGCTGCGACGGACGCCGGCCTCGCGAAACCCCGCGCCCTGGTAGAGCCGGAGCGCGGCGGCATTGGACCGGCGCACCTCGAGCGTGGCGCTTTGCACACCCATCCCGGCCGCACCCCCGATCACACCCTGGATGAGCGCGCGCCCCAGCCCGTGGCCCCGCCGCTCGGGCCGCACGGCCAGGTTGTTGATGTGGATCTGGTCAGCCACGCGCCAGAAGGCGCAGAATCCCGCGACCGGGTCCTCCGGTGTCCGGACCACGTAGATGTGGCAGACGTCGGGCCGATCGAGTTCCCGCTCGTACCACGCCCGCGTGGTGGGGTTATGGAACGAGGCCTCCTCGATGGCCAGCACCCCATCGAGGTCGCCCGGCCGGCCCATCGGCTCGACGATGACCGCGTCACTCATCTGTGTTTCATCTGTGGCTGTTTTCTATCGGTGGCCCAGCTCGACGTCGGGCCGGCGCACGTAGACGGGCTCGAGCGCATGCGGCGAGCCGGTGTGGCCGGCGGCGGCCATTTCGCGGCCGAGGTGCGCGATGGCGGGCGCCAGCGGCTCGGGCGCCCGGGCGGCCCACTGCCCTGCCCCCAGGCGCGCGATGAGGGCGGCGTCGCGCACCGCGGCATCACCCAGGAACAGGGCCGTGTGGCCTTCCAGCCTCGGCCGCCAGGCCTCGATCAGCGTCTCGGGCGGGCTGGTCACGGGAGCCTCGAGCACCGCGTGGGGCACTCGGCGGAGCAGCGAGGCAAACACCTCGCCGCGTTGAGCATCCATCCAGGGCGCCACGCACTCCACCAGCTCGAGCCGCGCGAGGTGCGCCAAGGCGTCGAGCGCCGACACACCCACCACCGGGCGGCCCAGCGCCATCGCCAGTCCCTGCATGGCCGCCAGGCCGATGCGGAGGCCGGTGAACGCGCCGGGGCCAGAGGCGACGGTCAGCAGGTCGAGATCGGCCTGCCGCACTCCCGCCAGGTCCAGGGCCCTGGCCAGCTCGCCGGGCAGGCGTTCCCCGTGGGTGCGTCCGGCGTCACCGGGCACCAGGGCCAACACGGTGTCGTCGCGCACCACGGCGACGCTGCCGGCGCGGGTGGTGGTGTCGAGGGCGAGGATGAGCACGGTTCTCGCGCTCCATCGTATACTCGACCACACGCCTTTCCGAACCGCACCTGTGTCCCAATCTGCATCGCCATCCTCGCCGGCCGTCCCGTCGGGCGCCTCGTTGACGCCCGCCATGCGCCAGTACTTCGAGGCGAAGCGCCAATATCGCCACGCGCTGGTGTTCTTCCGCATGGGCGACTTCTACGAGATGTTCCACGAGGATGCGCTGGTGGCGGCTCGCGCGCTCGATCTCACGCTCACGTCGCGGTCCAAGGACGCCTCGGGCACGGCCGTCCCGATGTGCGGGGTGCCCTATCACGCCGCCGACACCTACATCGCCCGCCTGGTGCGCAAGGGCTACCGGGTGGCCATCTGCGAGCAGGTGGAAGACCCGAAGAAAGCCAAGGGCGTGGTGAAGCGCGAGGTGGTGCGCGTGGTGTCGCCGGGCACGCTCACCGACGACGCGTATCTCGACGCGCGTGAGCCGGCGTTCCTAGTAGCCATCGTGGCCATGTCGGGCTCGGCCGGCCGCCCGGCGGAGTACGGCGTCGCCCTCGTCGACCTGTCCACCGGCGAATTCGACGTGGCCGAGTACACCGGCCCCGAGGGGCTGGCGGCGCTCCGTGCCGAGGTGGAGGTGCTGCGGCCGCGGGAGGTGGTGGTCGCAGCCGGCTACGACGTGCGGGCCACGGTGCCCGAGATTGCCGCCGCCCAGATCGCCGTGACCGAGATTGATGGCTGGCACTTCGAGCTCGAATCGGCCCGGCAGACGCTCACCGAGCAGCTGCGCGTATCGAGCCTGGAGGGCTTTGGCCTGGAACGCCGCGAGGCGGCGGTGTGCGCGGGCGGCGCGCTGGTGCGCTACCTACGGGACACGCAGAAGGCCGACCTGGCCCACGTGCGCACCGTGCGCCTCCGCCAGGCCGCCGACGGGCTGCTGGTGGACCCCATCACACTGAAGCACCTCGAGGTGGTGGAGTCGATGGCGGGCGGGCGGCCGGGCTCGCTGTTGCACGAAATCGATCGGACGATCACGTCGATGGGCGGGCGCCTGCTCCGCACGTGGCTGCTCCGCCCGCTCACGCACCTCGAGCCGATTCGCGATCGCCTCGACGCGGTGGAAGAACTGGCCGTGCGCACCCCCGATCGCGGCAAGCTGCGCGACACGCTCAAGGCCGTCCAGGACCTGGAGCGCCTGATCTCGCGCATCGCCCTCTCCACCGCCGGCCCGCGCGACCTGGTGGGCCTGGGGCACTCGCTGGCCGCCGTGCCGCGGCTGGCGATGGTGCTCACCGATTGTCAGGCGCCCCTCGTGCGCAGCCTGGTCGGCGAGCTCGACGGCCTGTCCGACGTGCGCCAGTGGGTCGAGGCGGCCCTCATCGACGAGCCGCCCGCCCTCGCCCGCGAGGGGGGCTTCGTCCGCGACGGGCTCGACACCGAGATTGACGATCTCCGGCACATCAGCCGCTCGGGCAAGCAGGTGATTGCCGAGATGGAGGAAGCCGAGCGGGCGCGCACCGGCATCCACTCGCTCAAGGTGCGGTTCAACCGCGTCTTCGGCTACTACATCGAGGTCTCGAAGTCGAACGTGCACGCGGTGCCCCCCGACTACCTGCGCAAGCAGACCGTGGCGGGCGGCGAGCGCTACATCACGCCGGCCCTGAAGGAATACGAAGAGAAGGTGCTGGGCGCCGACGAGCGCATCGTCGTGCGCGAGCTGGAGATCTTCGAGGCCCTGCGCCGGCGCGTGGCGGCCGAGGCGCCGCGCGTGCTCGACACCGCGCGGGCCGTGGCCGCGCTCGACGTGCTGGCGGGCCTGGCCGAGACGGCCACTGTCTGCAATTACACCAAGCCACACGTGCACGACGGCGATGAGATCGTGGCCGTGGACGTGCGGCACCCCGTGGTGGAGCGCCTGGCGTCGGGCGCGTTCGTGCCCAACGACATTCAGCTGGATGGCAGCGCCCACCAGCTGGTGATCCTCACGGGACCGAACATGGGCGGCAAGTCCACCTACCTGCGACAGGTGGCGCTCGTCTGCCTGATGGCGCAAACCGGCTCGTTCGTGCCGGCACGCGAGGCCAAGATTGGCCTGATCGATCGCCTGTACGCCCGCGTGGGCGCCTCCGACAACATCGCCCGGGGCCAGTCGACCTTCATGGTGGAGATGCAGGAGACGGCGCACATCCTGAGCGGCGCCACCTCGCGCAGCCTCGTGGTGCTCGACGAGATTGGCCGCGGCACGGCCACGTTCGACGGCCTCAGCATCGCGTGGGCGGTGGCCGAGTACCTGGCCACCAACCAGCGGGCGCGGCCCAAGACGCTGTTTGCCACCCACTATCACGAGCTCACCGACCTGGCCGACGCGCTCGACGGCGTCGTGAACGCGCACGTGGCCGCGCGCGAGTGGAAGGACGACATCATCTTCCTCCACAAGATCCTGCCCGGCCGGTCGGACCGGAGCTATGGCATCCAGGTGGCGCGGCTGGCCGGCCTGCCGGCCTCGGTGATTGCACGCGCCCGCGACATCCTGGGCTCGCTCGAGCAGGACGAGCTGAGCCGCGGGGGCAAGCCGTCGCTGAGCGGCGCGCCTGCCGTGCCGCAGCAGCAGCTGGGCCTCTTCCAGGCGGTGTCGCCGGCCGACGAGGCGCTGAAGGATCGCATCCGCGAGATCGACATCAACCGGACGACGCCGCTCGATGCGTTGCAGGTGCTGCAGGAGCTGAAGAAGCAGGTGGAGAACTAGGTTCCTCACGATGGTTCTACACGGGGGTGCCACACGGGGGTTCCACACGGGGTTCCACACGGGGTTCCACACAAGGTTCCACACGGGGTTCCTCGCGGCGATGGTGCTGGTTTTAGCCTCGTGCGCGCCGGCGCCCGCTCCGCCCGGCGTGATCACGCTGGCGGTGCTCAGCTCGCCCAACACCTTCGACCCCCGCGTGGGCACCGACGAGGTGTCGCAGAAGGTCTACCAGCTGGTGTACGACAACCTGCTGACGCTCGACGAGCAGTTGCGCGTCGCGCCCGGGTTGGCCACGGGATGGGAGCAGCCCGATCCGCTCACCTACCTCGTCCACCTCCGCCAGGGCGTGCGCTTCCACGACGGCCACGAGTTGACCTCGGCCGACGTGGTGCACACGTTCGGCAGCCTGATCGATCCCGAATTCCTCTCGCCCAGGAAGGGCGCCTACCGGCTGCTCGACCGCGTCGAGGCCGTCGATCGCTACTCGGCGCGGTTCGTGCTCAAGGAGGCGTTCGGCTCGTTCCCCATCCAACTGGTGATGCCGGTGGTGCCGGCAGGCGCCGGACCCGAACTGCGGGAGCACCCGGTGGGCACCGGGCCGTACCGCTTCGTCAGCTTCGCGGTGGACGACCGGCTGGAGCTCTCGGCCTTTTCAGGCTATTTCGGCGGCCCGCCCGCCAACAACGGCGTCGTGCTGAAGGTGGTGCCAGACGAGATCATGCGCGGGCTCGAGCTGCGCAAGGGCACCGTGGACCTGGTGGTGAACGACCTGTCGCCCGACATCGTGGCGCAGCTGGCCGAGGGCGGGGAGGTGACGATCGCCGAGTCGCCTGGCACCGATTACGCCTACGTGGGCTTCAACCTGCGCGACGCGGTCCTGAAAGACCGGCGGGTGCGCCAGGCGATTGGCTACGCCATTGACCGGCAGGCCATCGTCGACCACTTGCGCCGAGGGCTGGCGCGGCCGGCGGTGGGCATCCTGCCGCCGGTGTCGTGGGCGTTCGAGCCCGACGTGTTCCAGTTCACGCACGATCCGGCCAGGGCACGCACGCTGCTCGATGCGGCCGGCTACCCCGATCCCGACGGCGACGGCCCGGCGGCGCGGTTGGCGCTGACGTTAAAGGTGTCGACCAACGAGTTCATCCGCCTGCAGGCGGCCGTCATCCAGCAGGACCTGAAGGCTGTCGGCATCGCGCTCGACGTGCGGTCGTACGAGTTCGCCACGCTCTACGCCGACGTGCTGGCCGGCAACTTCCAGTTGTTCACGCTGCAATGGGTGGGCGTGTCAGACCCCGACATGCTGCGCCGGGTGTTCCACTCGCGGCAAATGCCGCCCAACGGCTTCAACCGCGGGTACTACGACAACCCCGAGGTGGACCACTTGATCGACGCGGCCACCGCCGCGGCCACCGATGCGGAGCGCCGGCGCCTGTACGGCGAGGCACAGAAACGCATTGCGGAGGACGCGCCGTATATCAGCCTCTGGTACAAGACCAACGTCGCCGTGTCCCGTACAGGACTCGAGGGCGTCACGCTGACGCCCTCGGCGGAGTTCACGTTCCTCAGAAATGTCACTAAACGTTAACCACGAAGATCACGAAGGACACGAAGCATTCTAATTTTGAGCCTTCGTGTTCTTCGCGTCCTTCGTGGTTAGCTTTTGACTTTATCCAGCTCCGCTTTCGCGTCGGCCGCGAACGGCGAGTCGGCATGCTTTTCCACCACCTCGGTCAGCGTCTTCTTCGCGTCCTCGGTCTTGCCCGCCAGGCGGTAGGCGCGGGCCAGTTCCATCAGCACGCCATCGGCCGGCAGGCCGCTGTCGGCCTTGGCGGCCAGGTCCTTGAGCGTGGCGATGGCCGGGTCGAACTGCCGGGCGCGCAACTGGGCCTCGGCCTTGCCGAGCGTGGCCATGCGGGCCACCACGGTGCCGCCGCTCGCGGCTACGCGCTCGTACTGGGTGATGGCCTCGTCGAAGCGGCCCAGGCCCACCAGGGTCCCCGCGGCGTGATAGCGCGCGGTGAGGCCGGCTACGTTCGTGGGATACGCGTCGGCGGCGGCCAGGAACCTGGGCAGCGCGGCCTCGAGCTTGGCCTCCTCGGTGGGATAGGTGCCGGGCGCCTGGCCCGCGATGGCCGTCGGATCGGTGGTGGTGCCGGCCGGCGGTCCCGGCGGCATCACGCGCGATTCCTCGATCACCATGGCCTCGGCCAGCATGGCGCGCGCCTTCGTGTCGACGCTCCCCTGCCACGCCGAGTACCCGAACACGCCCACGGCCACCAGCACGATGGCGCCGACGGTCCCGAGGACCATGCCCTGGTTCTTCTCATACCACTCCTGCAGCGTGCCCAGGGCCAACGCGAGGTCGTTGTCTTTCAGATGACGCCGTTCGGATGTCTTCATGCGGTTCTCACTTCTGACTTCTCACTTCTCACTTCTCACTTCGCGTGAGCGATGGTGCGCCTGACCCGCCTACGCGCGATGCGCTTCGGCGGGGTTGGCGCGAATCCCGCCGTAGCATGGCATTTGTCGCCCGCCATGCGAAGGCGGATGGTGCGCCTGACAGGACTCGAACCTGTGACCCCCGGTTTAGGAAACCAGTGCTCTATCCACCTGAGCTACAGGCGCTTCTAGTACTGCAACACCGAATACACGGGCTCGCCGGCCAGTTTGGCCCGCCCGTTGAGGAAGTTCAACTCGATCAGGAAGGCGGCGCCAATCACCTTGCCGCCCGCCTTGCGCACCAGGTCCAGGGCCGCGCGCGCCGTGCCGCCGGTGGCCAGCACGTCGTCCACGATCAGGATGCGGTGGTCCCTGGCGAACGCGTCCACGTGAATCTCGAGGGCGTCGGTGCCGTACTCGAGCTCGTACGATTCCTGGTGCGTGGCCGACGGCAGCTTGCCGGGCTTGCGGATGGGAATGAAGCCCGAGCCCAGCGCGTGCGCCACGGCCGCGCCGAGGATGAAGCCTCGGCTCTCGATGCCCACGACCTGGTCGATGTCCTCGCCCATGTAGGGCGCCGCCAGCGCATCCACCGTGTCCTGGAACCCCTTCGGGTCGTTCAGCAGCGTGGTGATGTCGTAGAAGAGGATGCCCTTCTTCGGGAAGTCGTTGACGTGGCGAATCTTGGCCTTGAGATGGTCCATTAATCGATCCTGAATCCGTGGCGCGCGCCCGAGGGCTCCTGCCCGTCGACCAGCACGTGTTCAACGCGGGCGTGGGACGGCCCGCGGCGCAACGCCAACTCGAACCGGTCCACCGACTCGGCCTCCCCCTCGGCCAGCGCTTCCACGCGGCCGTCGTCGAGGTTGCGGACCCACCCGTGGAGCCCTTCGCGGCGGGCCGCGTCCTGGGCGAAGTACCGGAAGCCCACGCCCTGGACGCGTCCGCTCACCAGGAACCGCCGCGCCACGCGCATCCGACCATTGTAGCCCGACGCGCTACTTCTTCGCCGGGTCGACCGCGTCGAGCTTCTCGCGGGCAAACGCCGCGTTCAGCCGGGGCAGGTCGGCCTTGAGCACCTGGTTCATCTTCAGGATCTCGGCGTCGAGCAGGGCCGAGAGCTCCTTGAAGACCTCCACGCTCTGGTCGGTCGGCTTGTTGTCGGCGCTCTCGATCACGCCGGCCAGCGCCGCGATCTTGTTGTTCAACTTGATCGGGTAGTTCAGCGGGTCCTGGCCGCTGCGGTTCTTCACCTGGTAGGCCTCGGCCTCGACCGCCGCCAGCGGCTTCAGCACGGCCTCCGCCAGCTTCTGGACCTCGGCCTTCCGTCGCGCCGACACCTTCTCGAGCCGCTGGTTCACCTGGTCGCGGATGTTACGGATGTCGATCACCGCCTGGTTGGCCTGGCTCACCTTGTCGCGCACCTGAAGCGAGAGCGCGAACTGTGCCTGCAGGTCGGCCTCGGAGATGCCGTCGGCCTTCAACCGCGGATCCAGCACGATATTGAAGTCGCGCGCGCGGGTCTCGCCGTTGGCGGTCACCCGCACGGTGTACCGGCCCGTCGGGGCCGCGGGACCGCGCTGTGGCTGTGCGGCCCACATGATCATGCCGGGGAACACCACCGCCCCTTCGTAGCGCATGTCCCACGTGAAGCGGTTCATGCCCTTGGCAATGCCCACGCGCGCCGGCCCGAAGCCGAAGGCGGCGGCCATCTCGGCGTCAACGCCGGGCGGCAAGCCCGCGTTCGGGTCGGCCTTGGGGGTGCCCGTGAAGGTCCGCAGCACCGTGCCCTGCGCATCGAGGAACTCGACCTTCACCTCGGCGGCGTCCGCCTTCAGGTAGTAGTCGAAGCTCACGTTCCGGTCGCGGCCGCGCATCGGGCTGACCGGCTCGAACACATGCAGCGCGGAGGTCGTGAGATCAGGCGTCGCCTGGCGCAGCACGCCGATGTTGTCGAGGACGTAGAAGCCGCGGCCGTGGGTGCCGATCACGAGGTCGCGCTCTTCCACCACGATGCCGTGCACCGGGGTGACGGGAAGGTTCAACTGCAGCGGCTGCCATGCGGCGCCGTCGTTGAACGACACCCAGACGCCCTTCTCCGTGCCCAGGTACAGCAGGCCCCGGCGCGTGGGATCCTCGCGCACCGTACGGGCAATGTCGCCCTCGGAGAGGCCCGCCACGATCTTCTGCCAGGTCTTGCCGAAGTCGGCGGTCTTGTAGACATAGGGCTTGCGGTCGCCCATCTGGTACCGGTTGGCCGCCAAATAGGCGACGCCATTCTGGTGCGGCGACGCCTCGATGAGGCTGATGCGCGCGAAGTCGGGGAGATCGGGCGGCGTGATCCGCGCCCAGTTGCCGCCGCCATCCTGGGTGACATGCACCCACCCGTCGTCAGACCCGGCCCAGATCGTGTTCACGTCCTGGTGCGAGGGCGCCACGGTGAACACCACGGCGTAGGTCTCGACGCCGGTCTGGTCCTTGGTGATGGGACCGCCAGACGCCTGCATCGTAGCCGGATCGGACCGCGCCAGGTTCGGGCTGATCCGCTGCCAGTTCTGCCCGGCCGTCGTGGTGCGCCACACGTGCTGCGACGAGGCGTAGAGCACCTTGGAATCCACCGGCGAGAACACGATGGGGAACGTCCACTGGAACCGCTCCTTGATGTCGATCGACGACCAGCCCATCGGGTTGTCCGGGTAGATATTGACCGAGCGCTGCTGGCCGGTCTCGCGATCCAGGCGGCTCAGGAAGCCGCCGTAGCTGCCCGCGTAGAACACGTTGAGGTCGTTCGGGTCGGGCGCGATGTAGCCGCTCTCGCCGCCGCCCACGGCGTAGAAGACGGTGGGCGTGCGGCTCCCTCCCCCCGGCCCCCCGCCGCCGATTTCGCTGCTCGTGCAGGCCGTGCTGTTGTCCTGCTGCGCGCCGCACACGTGGTAGGGAACGTGCCGCGTGGTGAAGACGTTGTAGAACTGGCCGGTCGGGATGTCCTGCTCCGTCCACGTCTGGGCGCCATTCACCGTGACGTTGGCGCCGCCATCGTTGGCCTGCACCATCCGCTTCGGGTCGGCAGTCGAGATCCACAGGTCGTGGTTGTCGCCGTGCGGCACGCGGATGGTGTTGGTCAGCGTCTTGCCGCCGTCGGTAGAGCGGTAGAACTGGACATTGAGGATGTAGATCGTGTCCTTATCCTTTGGATCGGCGTTGATGCGCGTGTAGTAGAACGCGCGCTGGCGGATGTTGCGGTTGTCGTTGATGAGCTTCCACGTGGCGCCCGCATCGTCCGAGGCATACAGGCCGCCGGCCGCTTCGCTCTCGATGATCGCGTAGACGCGGTTGCCGTCGGCGCCCGATACCGACACGCCCACCTTGCCCCACAGCCCGGCAGGCAGGCCCGGGTTCTTGGTGATCTCGGCCCAGGTGTCGCCGCCGTCGGTGGACTTGAAGAGGCCGGAGCCTGGGCCGCCGCTCGACATCCCCCACGGGGTGCGGTGCGCCTCCCAGAGCCCGGCAAAGATCACCTTGGGATCCTTCGGATCGATTGAGATGTCGACGCCGCCGGTCTTGTCGTCGCGGTACAGCGTGCGGCGCCACGTCTTGCCGCCGTCGGTGGACTTGAAGATGCCGCGCTGCGGGTGCGGGTTGTAGGGCTGGCCGAGGACCGCGGCATAGACGATGTCGCAGTTGGTGGGGTGGAGCCGAAGGCGCGCGATGGCCTGCGAGTCGCGCAGGTCGGTGAGGTGGTCCCACTTCTGCCCGCCGTCGGTGGTCTTGTAGACGCCGTCCCCCTGGATGATGTTGCCCCGGAACTCGGTCTCGCCGCCGCCGATGTACACGACGTCGGGATTGGATTGGCACACGGCCAGGGAGCCGATGGACGACGAGGTGATCTTGCCGTCGGTCATCGGCGTCCAGTTGGTGCCGCCGTCGGTGGTCTTCCAGGCGCCGCCGCCCGTGGCGCCGAACCAGTACTCCATCGGGCGCGCGTCACTGCCGCCCGCGGCGATCGAGCGCCCGCCGCGCGCGGGCCCGATGCTGCGCCATCGCATGCCGCCGTAGAGGGCGGGATCGATGGAGCCACCCTGGGCCGCGGTGGACGGCGCCAGGTAGAAGCCGGCAGCAACGAGGCCGGCCAGGAGCGTGGTTGCCAGGAGCTTCTGGAGGTGTTTCATGGGTTGATTCTAACCGGGAAACAGGAGACGGGAAACGGGAGGCGGGAGACGGGAGACGACGTGGTGTCCGGCTTCAGCCGGACCTCTACCGCCGAGCGAGGACGACGAGGCCGATGGCGTTCAGCACCAGGATCCGCAGCCGCCGGACCAGCGCGAGCGTCACGCCCGTCACGGGGCCCATTCCCAGCACCTGGGCCACGGCGCCCGACCCCGCCTCGTCCACACCCAGCCGGTACGGGATGAACTTGAAGACGACGGTCACGAAGCGGCCGGCCGATTCCAGCAGGAACGCATCGACCAGGCCGGTGCCCTCGCCGCCCGGCAGGAGCCGCAGCACCAGCCACACCTCCAGGACCGCGGCCACGTGGAAGGACGCTTCCCAGAGGGCGATGCGCAACAGCCTGGGCGCCGGCCACCGGAGCACGTCGTAGATGCGGGTTTCCACGTCGCGGAGCATCTCGGCCGACGTGGTCGACTTCCCCAGCAGCCGTGCCAGCAGCGGATCCAGGCGCGAGAGCACGGCCGGTCGCGTGCGCGCGGCCCAAAGGCCGACGATGGCCGCGACGAGGGCGCCGAGCACCACCACCTCGGCCGCCTGCTCGAGCAGTGGCGGCACGTCGGCGCGCTGGAAGAAGAACCACGTGCCCGTGAGCAGCACCAGCGCCACCGAGGCCGTGTAGCAGGCGTTTTCGATGGTGACCGAGGCCACGCTGCTGGCCGTGGAGATCTTCGCCCGGGCCAGCATCACCTTGGCGGGCTCCGAGGCCAGCAGGCCGAGCGGCGTGAGGTTGCCGAGTGCGTCGGCGGCGATGATGGCGCCAAAGGCGGTACGAAATGGCAGGTGCGAGGGTGCGAGGGTGCAGGGGTGCAGGGGTGCGGCTTCCTCTGCGCAGGCCATCCAGGCGCGCGCGCGAAAGGCCATGCGGATGGCGCCGAGCGCGAGCACCGGGACGAAGCCCCAGCCGACGGAGGCGATGCCCAACACCACGTCGGCCCATCCCACCTGCGTGATGGTGAAGGCCAGCAGCGCGATGCCCACCACCACGGTCAGGATGCTGAGGGCGGACACGCGGGACCGCTGGGGTGGAGGGGGCTGATCGCGCACGGGGATCATCAGTATAAGCGGCGGCCGGCCGGCCGGTGGTCGCTAGCCGAGGCGCTTCTGGATGTCCTGCAACTGAGCGATATCCAGCAGATCCTGAGGCCTCCCGGCGCGCCGCTTCATCTCGATGAGGTCGTCGATCGAAGCCACCAGGAACGTCCGGTGATCGAGCGTGACCTTGGCGGCGCGCGTCCGTAGCGCGTCGAAGCGATCGCCCTCGCTCACCAACAGGTCTACCTCGATGCTTCCATCAGGCGCGCGGAAGTTGAGGGCCAGCATCCCTTTGTCGCGCCGCCACAGGCGGACCTGGGCGACATCGCGAATGCGTTCCAGCGGCTCTGGAATGCGCGGGCGCGCGCCTAACGACCACAAGAGGTCGACGGCGGCCTCCCACGATGGCGGCGCCAGGCTCGGTACGATGTCGAGGTCGAAGGTGACCCTCGACCCGCCGTGGAGCGCGGCGGCCACCCCACCGACAATCACGAAATCAACGTGACGGTCGTGGAGCTGGCGCAGGATGCTGAGGAAGTTGCTCGCCACGGGGATGCTGTTCGGCGAAGGCTGTGCGAAGGGTCGTCAGGCTCTCGGCGCGTTCGCTGAGCAGGCGCAGCCGGGTGGCGAAGGTGTGCGCATTGAGCGGCTGAACCGGCGATTGGTCCGGTTGGACGCCGGTCCAGTCGGTGGGGCCCGCCGTCCTGCTCATGGCCTGATGATAGCAGGCCGAGGCCGAGTCGGTATAATCGGCCCCGAGCCCGAAGGATGGGCGCCACCCTTGGAGGTTCCCCGTGGCGAATCGACTTGTCGGGACCGACTACACGACGCCGGACCTGGTGGCCAAGGTCACGGGCCGCGCGCGCTACGCCGAAGACTTCCGCGCCGACGGCATGCTGTTCTGCAAGCTGCTGCTGAGCGAGCGACCGCACGCGCGCATACGCCACATCGACACCAGCCGCGCCAGGGCGCTGCCGGGCGTCCGCGCCATCCTCACGCCAGCTGACGTACCGCCGTTGGGCAGCACGGCCGAACACTGCCTCACCAGCGAGCCGCTGTACGCGGGCGAACCCATCGTTGCCGTGGCCGCCATCAGCGAGGAGATCGCGGCGGAGGCGGTGGAGCTGATTCACCTCGACGTGGAGCCGCTTCCCTTCACCATCGATCCGCTCGACTCGCTCCGGCCCGACGGTCCCGATGCGCGCACCGACGGCAACGTGTGGGCGCCGGCGCCGGCGCCGGCCCCCGGTCAGCCGCCGCGCCCGTCGGTGGCGCGCCTCAAGTGGACGGCCGAGGACTTCGCCGAAGCCGCGGAAGGTCGCTTGCCGATGGGCAAGGCCATGGAGGAATGGGCGTTCGGCGACGTCGACGCCGGCCTCACGGACGCCGACCTCGTGGTGGACGAGACCTTCGTCGTCCAGTCCACGGGCCATCATCCGCTCGAGACGCGCAGCGCGATGGCCTACTGGCAGAACGGCAAGCTGTACCTGCACTGCTCCACCCAGAGCGTGGTGCGCACCGTCGATTCGGTCGCGCGCTGGGTGGGTATCGAGCCGGCGCAGGTGGTGCTGATCAGCGAGTACACGGGTGGTGGATTCGGCAGCAAGGGCGGCGGCGCGGTGTCGATGGCCATTCCGGCGCTACTCTCGAAGATGGCCAACGCGCCCGTGATGATGCGCATCAGCCGCGAGGAAGAGAGCTACATTGGCCGCGCCCGCACCAACATGACCGGCCGCACCCGCATCGGCTTCAAGAAGGACGGACGCATCACCGCGCTCGACCTCTTCATCGTCCAGGACAGCGGCCCGTACGGCCCGATGGGCGATCACCGGTCGGCCGGCAACGCGGCGTCGCTCATCTACCAGCCGCCGGCCATGCGGTGGCGCGCGGTCAACGTGCTCACCAACACGCCGCCGCGCACCCAGCAGCGCTCGCCCGGCCCCATGCAGGCCAACGGCATGATCGAGGGCGTGATTACGAAGGCGGCCAAGCAGCTCGGCATCGATCAAGTGGCCATCCGCCGGATGAACTCGCCCGAGGGCAAGGCAATGTACGGCCCGCCCGACGCCAAGGGCGGCCGCCGTCACACCACCGGCGGCTTCGTGAAGGAAGCGCTCGACCGCGGCTCGGAGCTCTTCGACTGGAAGACGCGCGCGGCGCGCGCGGGCCAACGTGTGGGCCCAAAGGTGCGCGGCGTGGGCGTGGCCGTAGGGCCGCATGGCGCCGGCTCCGTGGGCTTCGACGGCCTGATGACCATCCGGCCCGACGGCAAGCTCTACGTGCAATCCGGCGTCGGGAACCTGGGCACGCACTCGGTGATCGATCTCGCGCGCGTGGCGGCCGACGTGCTGGCCATGCCGTGGGACAAGGTGGTGGTGAACTGGGGCGACACCAGCAGGGGCCTGCCCTGGACGTGCCTGTCGGTGGGCAGCCAGACGACGCATGCCATGACGCGGGCCAACCACGCCGGCGCGTCGGACGCGAAGCGCAAGCTGCAGGACATTGCCGCGCACGACCTGGGCGGGTCACCGGACGACTACGACGTGGGCAACGAGCGCGTGTTTCGCCTGGGCAACCCGGGGCGCGGCCTCACCTATGCGCAAGCGGCCGCGCGCGCGATCGCGCTCGGCGGCCGCTATGACGGCCACGAGTTGCCGGCCGACATCCACCAGGTGACGAAGACCGCGGCGGCCCTGCACGTGGGCACGGGCCTGATGGGCGTGGCCAAGGACACCTACCCTCGCGACGGCGACACGTGGGGATTCGTGGCCGGCTTCGCCGAGGTGGAAGTGGACGTGGAAACCGGGGTCGTGACGCTGGTGGATTTCGTGGGCGTGGGCGACGTGGGCACCGTCGTGAACCCGCGGAGCCTCGTGGGCCAGCTGAACGGAGGCGTGTGCCTGGGCATCGCGCACGCGTTGCACCAGAAGATCGTCTACGACCCGCACTACGGCCTGTCGCTCGCGCGCCGCTTCCACCACAGCAAGCCGCTCACCATCCTCGACGTGCCCAACACGATGGTGGCCGAGGGCCTGAATATCCCCGACTCCGAGACGCCGGTGGGCGCCAAGGGTGTGGGCGAACCGCCCGTCGGCGCGGGCTACGGCGCGGTCCTGAACGCTATTGCGGACGCCATCGGCGTGGACGCGTTCCGTCGTGCGCCGGTCACGTCCGACGTGGTGCTGATGTCGCTGACCCACGGGAAGCGGATGCATGAGCCGCTGCAGGCGCACATCTAAGGGTTCAGAAAGGTTCAGAAAGGTTCAGAAAGGTTCAGAAAGGTTCAGAAAGGTTCAGAAGGGTTCAGGGGGAGATTCAGGGACCTCGCTGTAACAGGTCCCTGGTCTGTGAGACCCTGACGCGGTTCCATGACTAGACGGGCCTTGGTCCGACAGCTTGCGGCCGCTTTGGCGTTGGGCGGCTGGGCGCGACCCGCTGTCGCGCCCCAGACGACGGGTCGTGGCACGTGGGATCTGCGCACCATCGACGGGCAGCAGATACGCCCGGCCATCCCAGCCGGCAAGATCGGGCTCGTGAACTTCTGGGCCACCTGGTGCCCGCCCTGCATCGTGGAGACACCAGACCTGGTCATCCTGCAGCAGAAGTACCGCGAGCACCTGCAGATGATCGGAGTCTCGGAGGACGAGGGGCCGCTCGATGCCGTACAGACGTTTGTCCGCACGCTCGGCGTGAACTATCCCGTGGGGCTGGCCACGCCAGAGATTCACCGGATCTTCCCGGGCGTGGAGACCTTGCCGACGACGTTCCTGATCGACCGAAGCGGCCGCATCGTGGAGAAGTACGTGGGCCAGATTGACCCGGGGGCCACCGAGCGGCGTATCCGGGAGCTGGCTGGGCTGTGACGCACCTCACAGCATCAGCCGCGGACTAATCGCGCTCAGGTGGTTCTGCACCGCGGGCGGGGTGCGGGGGCATCCAGTCCTCGAGGTCAACACCCAGTCCGTCGGCCAGGCGGTTGATGTAATTGAAGTAGGCCACCACCTGCACGGCGTCCGAAATGGCGCGGTCGTCGAAGCCCTCCCGCCTGAGCGCCTCCACATCGTCCCTGGTCATCGCGGCCGGCGACGCGGTCAGCTTGACGGCGAAGGCCAGCAGCGCCCGGTCGGCGGATCCGAGCGGCGCCTTCGTCCAGTCGGTCTTCAGGAACTCGATCAATTGGGGGTCGTCGACCTCGGCACGGAGGTCGTGTGCGTGCGCCTCGGTTCAATAGTGGCAGTCGTTGGCGCGGGAGACCACCACGGCGAGCATCTCGCGCTGCGCGCGCGTGAGCGGCGATCGCCCGTGCATCACCGCGCCATAGAGGGCCGTGGAGTGCTTCAGTACCGGCGGATTGAGGCTCTTGAGCCTGATGATCTCCCACACTTTGCCAGCCCGCGCCAGGGCCGCGTCGTATTCGGCGCGCAGCAGCCCCGTGGCCTCGGCCACCGGCTTGAGGTCGATCCAGGCCATCTCACTTCTCCCCAGGACGTCACGACTGACGCGAGTGCACCGCTGCCCCTTGCCGTCGTTGGCGCCGACCCCGTACACGCGAAGGGCCCGGTTTCCCGAGCCTCTTTGGCACACGGGGCACCCTACGCACCAGGGCACCCATATTTTTAGTGGTCGGGGCGACTGGATTCGAACCAGCGGCCTCTCGGTCCCGAACCGAGCGCTCTACCAAGCTGAGCCACGCCCCGACGTCCGCCTAGTCTACCCCATCGCCGCCGAACCCCCAAGCCCTAAGCCGTGAGCCAAAGCCCAGAGCCCAGAGCCTTGAGCAACTTGAGCTATCCTCAAGCGTAACGTCCCTCGCCCTTGGGCGTCTAACCGGTATCTACATGCCGTCATTCCGGCTCCTTGCGCTCACCCTGGCCCTCGTGGCCGCTGCCGTGTCCAGCGGACAAGCCCAGCTCCGCAAGATCGCCGCGGAGCTGACCCCGCTTGCGGCCACCGACGCCGTTCACGCCGGCTCGGAGGTGCGGCTGGCCCTGGCGGTGAAGCTGCCCGAGCACTTCCACGTCCAGTCCAACGCCCCGCGCGATCCGGCGCTGATCGCCACCGAGCTGCACGTGGAGGCGCCGGCCGGAGTGGACGTGGCGGAGGTGGTGTTCCCGCCCGCGATCGACTTCAAGCAGGAAGGCCTGCCCGAACCCCTCACCGTCTTCGAACAGAACTTCACCATCGGTGTGAGCCTGAAACTCTCGGCGAGCGTGGCCGCGGGCGACCTGGCCATCCCGTTGCGCCTGCGCTACCAGGCCTGCGACGACAAGATGTGCTTCGCGCCCACCAGCGTCACGAGCACATGGACGCTCAAGGTGGTCCCCGCCGCCACGGCCCTGGTCGCCACCAACGCTGACGTGTTTGCAGAGATCCCCTTCGGCAAAGGCGCCGCACCTGTTGCACCTGTTGCACCTGTTGCACCTGTTGCACCCGCTGCACCTGATGCACCCGCTGCACCCGCTGCACCTGCTGCACCCGCTGCACCCGCGCAAGTTGGCGAAGCCAACTTCGCTGCCTTTGACGTGGCCGGCACCGCGGGTGGCTTTCTCGGATCGGCCGACTTCCTGACGTTCGTGAAGAACGCCGAGGCCGGCATCAAGGAAGCCGGCCTGTTCGAGGGGCGGGGGCCGCTTGCCATCCTGCTGATCGTGTTGATTGGCGGCTTCGCCCTCAACCTCACGCCGTGCGTGCTGCCGATGATTCCCATCAACCTGGCCATCATCGGCGCGGGCGCCCAGGCCGGCTCGCGCCAGCGCGGGCTGCTGCTGGGCGCCACCTACGGCGCCGCCATGGCCAGCGTCTACGGCGTGCTCGGCCTGGTGGTGATCCTCACCGCCGGCACATTCGGCACCATCAACGCGTCGCCGTGGTTCAACCTGGGCATTGCCGTGCTCTTCGTCGTGTTGGGCCTGGCCATGTTCGACGTGTTCACCATCGACTTCTCCAGATGGTCGAGCAACTTCACCCCGGGCGCCAGCCGCGGCAGCTTCGCGCTGGCTTTCTCGATGGGCGCCGTGGCGGCGCTGCTGGCCGGCGCCTGTGTAGCGCCCGTCGTGATCCAGGTGGTGCTCTTCGCGAGCGACCTCTACGCCTCGGGCACGGCCATCGCGCTGGCGTTGCCCTTCTTTCTGGGCATCGGCATGGCCATCCCCTGGCCCATCGCCGGGGCCGGCCTGGCCTCGCTCCCCAAGCCCGGCCCGTGGATGAACCGCGTGAAGCAGGCGTTTGGCGTGCTCATCATCGGCACGGCGGTCTATTACGGCTACCTGTCGTACGAGATCTTCTCCAGCCGCTGGGTGGATGCGGCGCAGGTGGCGTCGAGCGTCGACGCCAAGCTCAAGGAAGGCTGGCACTCGTCGCTGCCCGAAGGCCTGGCCGCGGCCGAGCGTGAAGGCAAGCCCGTGCTCATCGACATGTGGGCCACGTGGTGCAAGAACTGCCTGGTGATGGACGAGACGACGCTGCAGGACGCGGGCGTGAAGGCGGCGCTCGGGGGCTACGTGAAGATCAAGTTCCAGGCGGAGTCGCCGGACGAAGAGCCGACCAGGTCGATCATGCAGCGATTCGACGCCGTTGGCCTGCCCGCCTACGTCATCCTTATGCCGAAGAAGGGTTCTGAAGGGTTCTGAAAGGTTCTGAAAGGTTCTGAAAGGTTCTGAAAGGTTCTGAAGGGTTCTGAAGGGTTCTGAAGGGTTCTGAAGGGTTCTGAAAGGTTCTGAAAGGTTCATCACGCCGGGGCGATGGCCAGCAGCGCGCGCGGCGCCTGGGCGGCCAGCGTGGCGCAGGCCAGCACACCCAGAGGGCCACCCAGCGCCAGGGTCCGCCAACGACACCCGCTTAGGGCAGTGGTGTCCGCTGCGTGTTATCTGTGGCCCAGTTGCTCTTCTACCCGCGCGATGGCGTCGTACGCCGTCATGTCGGGCTGCAGGGGCGTGACCGAGGTGAAGCCGGCCATCACCGTCTCGTAATCGGTGCGCCCGCTGTCGGGGTGGTACTCGTCGAGCGCTTCCTCGATCCAGTAGTACGCGTTCCCGCGGGGGTCGGTGCGCGCGTTGATCTGCGTCACGTGATTGCGCCTGGCCTGGGTGGTGACCCGCAGCCCCTTGGGCGTCCCCGAGGGCACGTTGATGTTGAGCAGCGTCCGCGGCGGCAGGCCCTTGGCCAGCACCATGGCGGCCACCGTGGCCGCGGCCTGGGCGGCGGGGCCGAAATCGAACAGCGGCGACCGCTGCAGCGACACCGCCACGCTGGGCACCCCCAGCAACGCCCCTTCGAGCGCCCCGGACACGGTGCCCGAATAGGTGATGTCGTCGCCCAGGTTCCAGCCCTTGTTGATGCCGGAGACCACCAGGTCGGGCAGGCGCTTCAGGATGATTTCGCAGCCGATGTTCACGCAATCGGTGGGCGTGCCGTCCACGGCATGGATGTGCTCGCCGACGGGCTCGATCCGCAAGGGGCGCCTGAGCGTCAGGGCATGCCCAATGGCGCTGGCCTCCTGCAACGGGGCCACAATCACGACATCGCCGAGGGGTCTCATGGCGGCGGCCAGGACATGAATGCCCTCGGACGTCACGCCGTCATCGTTGGTTACGAGAATCAGGGGCATGTGAGCCCCTGATCATAGCGTGTGGAACCCCCGGTGTGGAACCCCCGTGTGGAACCTTCGTGTGGAACCCCCGTGTGGAACCTTCGTGTGGAACCCCCGTGTGGAACCCCCGTGTGGAACCCCCGTGTGGAACCTTCGTGTGGCACCTTCGTGTGGCGCCTTCGTGTGGAACCACTATAATCCCCCCATGGAATGGTGGCTGTGGCTCGCCGGCGGTCTCGCCCTGGTGGTGGCCGAACTGGCCACGCCCAGCGGCTTCTTCATCCTCTTTTTCGGCGTGGGCGCCCTCACCGTGGGCACTCTCGCCCGCCTCGGCATCGTCCAGGCCGAGTGGTTGCAGTGGCTCCTCTTTACGGTGCTCTCTGTCGTTTACCTGTTGCTGTTCCGGGGGCGTCTCGAGACCCGGATGAAGATGCCGCCGCCGCCCAACGTGGATTCGTTCGTGGGCGTGCTGGCCGTGGCGCAGGAGCGCCTGTCACCCGGCGTCGTGGGCAAGGTCGAAGTGCGCGGCGCCTCGTGGAGCGCGCGCAACACCAGCGGCGTCACCCTGGAGCCCGGGCAACGGTGCAAGGTGGTGAGCGTCGACGGCCTCCTGCTGACCGTCGTGCCGGAATGACCGGGGGCGACCCTGAAGGGTCGCCACTACAGTGATCGAAGCCCTAAGCCCTAAGCCCTCAGCCCGAAGGAGCGACCCAATGGAAGGCGGCCTGTTCGTCATTGTCCTGCTGGCGATCATCACCCTCATCGTGCTCGCCAAGACGGCCATCGTCGTGCCGCAACAGAGCGCGTTCATCGTGGAGCGGCTCGGCCGCTATGCCGGCACGCTTGATGCCGGGTTCCACATTCTGGTGCCGTTCATCGACGTGGTGCGCTACAAGCACTCGCTGAAGGAGATGGCGCTCGACATCCCCGCGCAGATCTGCATCACGCGCGACAACGTGCAGGTGCAGGTCGACGGCGTGCTCTACCTGAAGGTGCTCAACCCCGAGCGCACCTCCTACGGTATCTCCGACCACATCTTCGCCATCTCGCAGCTGGCGCAGACGACGCTGCGCAGCGAGGTGGGCAAGATCGACCTGGACCGCACATTCGAGGAGCGCACGAACATCAACACGTCGGTCGTGGCCGAGCTCGACAAGGCCACCGAGCCCTGGGGCGTGAAGGTGCTGCGCTACGAGGTGAAGAGCATCACGCCGCCCGCCGACATCCTGGCGGCCATGGAGAAGCAGATGCGCGCCGAGCGCGAGAAGCGCGCCGTGGTACTCACGTCCGAAGGCCATCGCGACGCCGCCATCAACACGGCGGAGGGCGACAAGCAGCAGGTGATCAAGGCGTCGGAGGCCCGCAAGCAGCAGCAGATCAACGAGGCCGAGGGCCAGGCGTCCGCCATCCTCGCGGTGGCCAGCGCCACGGCCGAGGGCATCAGGCGCGTGGCCGAGGCCACCACGAAGCCGGGCGGCGCCGAGGCGATTCAGTTGAAGGTGGCCGAGCAGTACATCGCTGAGTTCGGCAAGGTGATCAACAACGCCGACACGATCATCCTGCCCGCCAACGTGGCCGACGTCGCCTCAATGATCACGACCGCGATGCAGGTCATCGGCCAGGCCAAGAAGTAGGGCCGCCATCAGTGCGAGCGCGGCGCCCGCGAGGAACGCCGTGCTTGCAGCGAACCACTGCCACAGCAGGCCGAACATCAGTCCCGCTGCCAGGGCGCCAAAGCCTTGCACGGCCGCGTGCCAGCCGTAGGCGGTGGCGCGCAACGGATCGGGCGTAAGGTCGGCGATGAGGGCCTTCTCACTGCCCTCCACGGCCGCGGCATAGAGGCTGTAGACCAGGAACCAGCCCACTAGCGCCGCCACCGAGCCAGCGCTCCACGCAAAGCCCGCATACACAGCGGCGTACACCACCCAGCCGCCGACAATCATGGTGCGGCGCCCGAACCGATCCGACAGCATTCCGCCGCGCATCGACAGTCCAGCCTTGATGGCGTGCTGAGCGCTCCAGAGCAGTGTGAGACCGGCCAACGGCACGCCGGCCTGCGAGAGCTGCAGCAGCAGGAACGCGTCGGAGGAGTTGCCGAGGGTGAAGATGGACAGGATGATCAGGTAACGCTTCAAGGGCGCTGGTAAGGGTGCCTGGGGTGCTAACGGTGCCTCATGTGCCTCAGGGTGGGTGCCAATGGGTGCCAAGGGTGCCAAGGGTGCCGGGTGCGCTGCCTCCGGGACGCGCAGCAGCGTCAGCACGGCCAGCAGGCCGGGCACGATGGTGAGCGCGAAGAGGAGGCGGTATTGGTCGGGCGCGAACCACAGGAAGATGGTGGCCAGCAGCGGACCCACCGCCGCGCCGGTGTGGTCCATGGCCCAGTGGTAGCCGAACACGCGCCCTCGCTCGCCCGGTGGGGCCAGCGCGGCGAGCATCGCGTCGCGCGGCGCGCCACGCAGCCCCTTCCCCACCCGGTCGGTGACGCGAATGACGAACACGTGCGCCCACGACGCGGCCACCGCCACAAACGGCCGCACCAGCGACGAGATGGCGTAGCCGGCCACCACCATGGGCTTGCGACGGCCCAGGCGGTCGGACCACCGGCCGGCCACCACCTTCAGCACGCTGCTGGTGGCGTCGGCCGCGCCTTCGACGATGCCGAGGGCCACGGGTGGGCCGCCCAGCACCTGCGTGATGAACACCGGCAGCAGCGGGTACACGGCCTCGGTGGCCGCGTCCGTCAGCAGGCTCACCCATCCGAGCAGCCTGACGGGACGCGGCAACCGCTCGGCCATGCTAGCTGCCAGTCGGACCGGTCTGCGTGATCTGCGTCATCTGCGGCTGAGCTCGGCGACGATGGCGTCGGCCCGGTACACCTTCTTCAACGCTTCGAGGATGCCGCGCGAATCGACGGCCACCGCGCGGTTCACGGCGGCGTCGTACACGAAGTACCCCGGCAGCGACTGGATGTTGCCGTCGAAGATGAGGCCCACGAGCTCGCCCTTCGCGTTGATCACCGGCGATCCGCTGTTGCCCCCGACGATGTCGTTGGTCGTGACGAAGTTGAAGGGCGTGGTGAGGTCCAGCGTGGCGCGGGCCTTGGCCCACGACTCCGGGTACTTGTAGGGCGGCTTCAGCCCGTGCTCGTCGCCGCGCACGTAGAGGCCGCGAATCTCGGTGAACGGCGTCACGGCCTTCCCGTCGTCCTGGTATCCCTTCACCGAGCCGTATGAGAGGCGCAGCGTGAAGGTGGCGTCCGGGTATACCGTGTCGCCAAAGGCCGCGAAGGTGGCCTGGGCGATCTTCGCGTAGCCGTCACGCTCCACGCCCAGCACCTCGTTGTCGTACTTCTGCCGCAGCTCCCGCGCGCGCGGGTCCACGAGCCTGGCGAGCGCAATCATCGGGTCGGTCGACTGGGCGAGCGCCGATGCGCCGCCGGCGAACAAGGCCTTGCGCGCGGCCGGGTCGCCCATCTTCGTCCCCTTCACCAGCTCCTCGGCACGGGCGGCGGGGGTCTTCCCTGCCAGGACCTGCGTGACGAGCGCGTGATCGGCGCCGAGTTTTCGCTGCATCAGCGCGAGGCCCGCGGCCAGCTTCACCTGCTCCACGCCGGGGTGAATCGGCGCGGCCGACGAGAGCCGCCGCTCGAGTTGGGCCTTGCGGGCGTCGGTGTACTCCGGGAGGCGCTCGCCGTTGGGCTTGGCGCTTTCCGCCGACCAGCGCACCAGGGCCCGGGCCATCGAGAAGTACTGGGTGTTCATGCCAAGCGCGCTCTCGAAGAACACGCGCTCCAGGTTATAGGGCGGCAGGTCACGGCGGGCCTTGGCGATGAGGTCCCAGGCGTCGCCGTACTTGGCCTTGAGCTCGGCATTGGCGTCCACGCGAGCGCGAAGCGCGGCCTCGTCGGCGCGCTTCTTGGCCATCAGCGTGGGGCCGGTGAGGCCGGCGAGTTGTCCCTTCCACGACTTGAGCGAGTTCTCGATGCCGAAGAAGTCGTCGTTGGCCTGCCGCTTCTGCTCCGCGCCCTGGACGGCGTAGGCCTCGAGGGCGTTGCGAATCTCGGTGTAGGCCTCGAGCGACAGCGGCAGCGCGTCGTCGCGCAGGAACTCGAGGTGCGCCACGGTGTTCAGGCGCTGCGTGGTGCCGGGATGCCCCGAGGTGAACACCGGGTCGCCTTCCCTGGCGCCAGCCAGCGAGAACGGCAGGTAGTTCTGCTGCACGAGCGGCTTGCCGTCTTCATAGACGCGCCACAGCGTCATGTCGAGGCAGTAGCGTGGAAACGTGAAGTTGTCGGGGTCGCCGCCGTAGAACGCCGAATCGAACTCGGGCGCAAACACCAGGCGCACGTCGGTGTACTTCTTGTAGAGGTACAGGTGGTAGAGCGCGCCCTGGTAGAGCGTGACCACCTCGGCCTGGAGGCCGCTCTTCTCCTGCGACTCCTTCTCGATGGCCGCGATGGCCGCGCGGCGCGCGGCCAGGGTGTCGGTCGAGGACATGCCCGGCTTCACCGATGCGTTCACCGTCGCCGTGACGTCCTCAATCGACTGCAGTGCGAGCAGCTCCAGGTCGGGGGCCCGCATCTCCCGGCCGCGGTCGGCCGCGAGGAAGCCCTGCGACGCCAGGTCGCGCTGCGGCGTGCTGAGCTTGTGCAGCATGTCGAGCGACACGTGATGGTTGGTGAGCACCAGGCCGTCTGGCGAGATGAACGACCCCGACCCGCCGGGGAACCGCACCGACGCCTGCTGCACGCGCTGCAGCCACTGGTCGGTGATGTCCACGCCCAGCGCCTGCTTGATGGCGGCCTTGGGAATGCGGTTGAACGGCCAGAACCCCTCGTCCGCCTGCCCCGCCAGGGGCAGCAGCACGACGAGGGCGATAACGGCAAGAGTGCGGCGGATGACAATCATCCGTCCATCTTCCGCCCGATGGAAACAGGGCGTCAAGCGCGGCCACGTACGGGCCACAGAGACACAGAGACACAGAGGAACATTCCAATACTTCAGAATGCCTGCACGCTGCCTAACCGGCACTGGCGTTTAGGAGTCTTGGTCTTTCTCTGTGTCTCTGTGTCTCTGTGGCCCGTACGTCGTCAGGGCAGATAGGCGATGCAGTCGATCTCCACCCGCAGGCCCTCGCCGGGCAGGCCGGCGGCCTGGATGGTGGTGCGGGCGGGGCGGTGGTCGCCGAACACCCGGGCGTAGACGCCATTCATCTGCTGGAACTCTTTCATGTCGAGCAGGAACACGCCGCAACGCAGCACGTACTGCAGGTCGGAGCCGGCGGCCTGCAGGATGGCGCGCAGGTTCTTCAAGCACTGCTCGGTCTGGGCCTCCACCCCGGCGCCGGCCAGTTCCCCGGTGGCCGGATCGGTGGCGCCCTGGCCTGACACAAAGATCAGGCGTTCGAAGTTCATGCCCGGCGAATACGGACCGACGGGCTTGGGAAGATTTGCGGCGTGCACGGGCTTGTGAGAAGGCATGCGGCATTATCATGAAGGCCAGTGCCGAGATTCAAGCTCACCATCGAGTACGCCGGAACCCGCTATAGCGGGTGGCAGAAGCAGAAGAACGCCCGGACGGTGCAGGGCGAGATCGAGCGCGCGGTGGGCGAGGCCACCGGTGAGCGGGTCTTCGAGTTCCAGGGGTCGGGGCGCACCGATGCCGGCGTCCACGCGCTGGCACAGGTGGCCCACCTCGAGCTGCGCAAGGGCCTGCCGCCCGAGTCGCTGCGGCGGCGCATCAACGACGAACTGCCCGCCGACATCAACATCCTGTCCGTCGATCCGGCGCTGCACCGCTTTCACGCGCGGCACGCCGCCGTGGCCCGCAGCTATCTCTACCAGGTGTCGCGCCGGCGCTCGGCGTTCGCCAAGCCCTATGTGTGGTGGGTGAAGGAGCCGCTTGACCTCGCCGCCATGCGCCAGGCCGCCTCGCTCTTCACCGGCATGCACGACTTCCAGTCGTTCAGCGACGACGACCCCGATGAGAAGTCCACCGAGGTGCTGGTCGAGGAGGTGGAACTGGTGGAGGCCGGAGACCTCATCCTCGTGCGCGTGGCGGGCTCGCACTTCATCTGGAAGATGGTGCGCCGCATGGTGGGCGTACTGGTGGAAGTGGGCCGGGGCGGGATGAAGGTAGACGAGGTGAAGACGCTGCTGACCTCGGCCTCGGGGACGCCCGCGAAATTGACCGCGCCGGCGTCGGGCCTGTTCCTGGAGCGGGTGTTCTATGAAGGCGAGCGCCGCGGCATGCCCGTGGCGCCCGCCGTCGAGGTGAGGCGGAACTAAGGCGGAACTAAAGTTCCGCCCTACGGATCGCGCTAATTCCGGTTGGCCAGGCGGTCCATCAGCGCGTCGGTGCGCTGCCGGGCACGGTCGAGCCGTTCCTTCAGGTTGTCGAACACGAACTCGTGCCCGGCGTTGCCTGCTTCGATGAGCGGCACCTCGGCCTGGCGCCATTCCTCTTCGTACGTCGCACGCAGGGCCTTGTCCCTCACGCGCTTGATGAGGCCTTCGGCCTGCTTGAGGTCGACACGCACCGCGGACACCTCGGTCATCATCAGCCGCGCGCTGGCGGCGCGCTCCGGCCTCGCCTGTGGCTTGCCCGGACCGTGGCACTGGTTGCACTGCCCTTCCAGCGACTTGGGCGACAGCAGGTTGCCCGCTGCCTCGCCATGGCAGGTGGAGCAGGTGGGCCCCCGGTCGTCGCCGGACAGCAGCAGCTTGTAGTGCTGGCTCTTCTGGAACGCGACAAACGGCCCGGTGTGGCAGGTGCCGCACGTCTTGGGCAGGTTGAAGCGGTTAATCGGGCTGGCCGGGTTCCGCATGTTGAGCATGTTCTGGTGAGCCAGGAAGGGCTCGAAGGTGGTGGCATTGCCGCCGTGGCACTTTTCGCAGCCGACGTTCTTGGCCGCGTGCGGAGACATGTCCCACTCTCCCAGGTGCCGGAGTGCGAAGCCCGTCCAGTTGGCTCCCGCGGAATTGACGTTGGCGATATGACAGTCTGCGCACCGGCTGGATTGCGCGGCCGCAGACAACGCCGTGAGCACAAGGGTTCCACAAGCGAGCATAAGAAGGCGCTTCATGCCCAATACAATAGCAAATCCGGTGCCGCGGGTGATCACGCAACCGCGATGGTCTCAGCCACTTGACGCAACGGCGGTGCTGGGTTCCCGGCGAGTCGGCCGAAGCCGACCGTGCGAAGGCCGAAGTCCCAGCCCTCCAGTCGAAGTCCCGGCCCCCCAGGGCGAGTTTGATCCCGTGATAGCCTTTCAGGTCATGGCCGGCTCGGTGCCCGTGGGTCAGGACGAAAGCGCCCTCATCGCGCGGCTCAGGGCCGGTGACGAGAAGGCGTTCGAGGAGGTGGTCCGCGCCTACAGCGGCCGCCTGCTGGCGGTGACGCGGCGGATCCTGGGCTCGGACGAGGACGCCCGGGATGCCGTGCAGGATGCGTTCCTGAACGCCTTCCGCAGCGTCGACCGGTTCGAGGGCTCCGCCAAGCTCTCCACGTGGCTGCACCGCATCGCCGTGAACGCGTCGCTGATGAAGTTGCGCACGCGCAAGCGCAAGCCCGAGCAGTCGATCGAAACCCTCCTCCCCAACTTCCAGGAGGACGGCCATCACTCCGAGAAGTTCGCCAGCTGGGACGAGCCCGTGGACCAGGCCATGGCGCGCCGGGAGACCCGCGATCTGGTGCGGCGCTTGATTGACCAGCTTCCCGACAGCTACCGTACCGTCCTGGTGCTGCGTGACATCGAAGGACTAGACACCGAGGAAGCCGCCCGCATGCTTGGCCTGACCCCCAACGCCGCCAAGATCCGCCTGCACCGAGCGCGCCAGGCGCTGCGCACGCTGCTGGCGCCGCACTTCACCGGAGCACCGTCGTGAGGTGCCGCGAGCTGGCGGAATTCCTGATGGACTACGCCACGGGCGAGCTGCCTCCCGAGGTGCGCGCCGATTTCGAGCAGCACCTCACCCGCTGCCACAACTGCCACGAGTACCTGGTGGAGTACGAAAACACCATCAAGGCGGGCAAGCTCGCCTGCACCGGCGCCGACGCCGACGTACCGGACGATGTGCCCGAGGACCTGGTGAAGGCCATCCTCGCGGCCCTCAAGCGATAGCCCCCGTACTGTCGTGAGATTGCCGCGAGTCTTGAGGGAGTGGTCCGACCTGCTGCTGGCGACGGCGCTGGTGGCGGTGGTCGCCGGGTGCACCTCTAGCGCCCCTTCCTTGCCGACGGCCCCGACTCCTCAGCCGGTGGTGATCCCGCCCCCCGTGGCAGCCCCTCCCACGGTGGAGTGCCCGGCCCCGGTGGTGTTGAGCACCACGTCGAGCAGCGGTACGACGGCCACCTTCCCGACGCCCGAGTCCGAAGGCGGCCAGGCCCCGGTCACGGTGGCCTGCACGCCGGCGTCGGGCGGCACCTTCCCCATCGGGTCCACCGAGGTGCGCTGCACCGCCACCGATGCGCTGAACCAGACCGGGTCGTGCGTGTTCCCCGTGAACGTGACCCGTACGCCGCAGCTGACGAAGGTCAAGTTCATGGCCTACGGCGACAGCATCACCGTGGGCTGGGTTGCCACCGACAACCCGAGCGGCACGCCGCCCTACCTCCTGAGGATCGCGACGGAGGCCGCCTACCCCCTTGTACTCTGGCAGATGCTCGAGGCGCGCTACACGGCGCAGGATTTCACGGTGACCAACGAGGGCAAGGGCGGCGAGAAGGCGGCAGACGCCTACAGCCGCTTCTTCGCGGCGGTGAACACCCACCAGCCCGAGGTGGTGTTGATTCTCGATGGCTACAACGACCTCGGCGCCGGCGCCGCCGGCATTCCCACGGCCTTAACGGGGGTCAGCGACATGGCCAAGCACGCCCGGTTCCGCGGCGCGCGCGTGTTCATCGGCACGCTCAGTGCGCCCACCCCCTTCATTAACCGTGGCCTTGGTGACTCGGTGATTCGCGCCTACAACGATGAGCTCAAGGACGTGGCCCGCGGCGAGGGGGCGGTGCTCGTGGACGTGTACGCCGCGACGGTCACCAATCCGGCGCTCTACAACAGCGACGACAACCGGCATCTCAGCGAGGCGGGATATCGCAAGGTGGCCGAAACGTTCCTGGCGGCCATCCGGGCCAATCTAGAGCAGCCCTAGAACTGGAAGTAGATGAAGTCGCTCGTGCCCGCGTAGAGCGTGAGGATGGCGTAGACCATCGCGGCGGCGAGCGCGGCCCGGCCCGGCGCAGGCAACGGGCGCACCAGCTGTCGCTCCACGCTCCAGGCCCAGGCGTGGAGGATCACCAGCGGCGACAGGAACAGCGCCCCCACCCACATCATCTCGACCGGCATCCGGAAATCGAGCGCCGCCAGGTTGCCCATGAATGCCGTGGCGCCCTCGAACGAGCGGCTGCGGAAGAACACCCACGCCACCAGCACCACGGCCTGCACCACCACGAACCAGGCGGTGCGCACCACGGCGAGGCCCCGCCACCCGTCGTTGCGGTGAAGACCCAGGGCGCGTTCCACGGCCAGGGCGCCGCCGTGAATGGCGCCCCACACCACGAACGTGTACGCGGCGCCGTGCCACAGCCCGCCGAGCACCATCACCAGCATCAGGTTCACGTAGGTGCGCAGCCGGCCCTTGCGGTTGCCGCCGAGCGACACATACAGGTAGTCGCGCAGCCAACTGGACAGCGTGATGTGCCAACGCTCCCAGAAGTTCTTGAGCGACCCGGCGACGTACGGGGCGTTGAAGTTCACCGGGAGGCGATAGCCCAGCAGGTAGGCCAACCCGCGGGCGATGCTCGAGTAGCCGGCGAAGTCGGCGAAGATCTGCCCCGAGAACATCAGCGCCAGCCACAGCGCGAAGCCCGCATCGGTGCGAGCGCGGTAGCCCTCGTCCCAGTACAGGTCCACGTACACGGCCAGGTTGTCGGCGCACACCACCTTAAGGAAGAAGCCCAGGATGACGAGCCACATGCCCTCGTAGAACACGCGCAGACGCAGGCGCCGCGGCTTGGGTATCTGCGGCAGGAAGTCCACGGCGCGGACGATGGGGCCCGCCACGAGCTGGGGAAAGAAGCTGATGTAGAGATAGAACGGCCAGATCCCGCGAATGGGCGCCAGGTGGCCGCGATACACGTCGATGGTGTACGACATCGACTGGAAGGTGTAGAAACTGATGCCCATCGGCAGGATCAGGTTCAACTCCGGCGCGGTGAACGGGTAGCCGCCCCAGCCGGCCGCCCGGGTGGCCGCGTCGATCAGCAGGTTCCAGTACTTGAAGAACCCCAGCAGGCCCAGGTTGACCGCCAGGGACACGGTGAGGATGGCGCGGCGGCGCCAGCGCGTGTCGGGCGCGGCCTGGCCGAGCGCGAGCCCGGCGAAGTAGTCCACCGCCGAGCTGAACACCATGATGGCCAGGTACGCGGGCACGTGCCAGGTGTAGAACACCGTGCTGGCCACGATGAGCACGCCCACGTAGGCCGGCTCGACCTTGCGGCGGCCAATCGTGAGGCGGGCCGCGAGGACCACGGCGAACAGGGCCACGAAGGCCCACGAGACGAAACTCACCGCGGCCTCGGCGGCGGAAGGTAGGAGGCCAGGTCCTGCGTGAGCCGCCGGCTCCAGAACACCGCGCTCTCCTCGCTCAGGTGGCTGCCGTCATGCGAAGTGAGGCCGTCCACGTCCATGCCCACCACCGGCACGCCCAGCAACTGCCCCAGGGCCACGGGGTTGCCGCCGGCGTCCTGCGGCGTGGGCACGTAGGTGAGCACCATGCGGCTCCCCCGCCGGTCGAATTCGGCCTTCATCGCCCGGGCTGCGTCCCCGATGCGCGGGCCCACCTCTTCGGGAACGAAGTCGGTGCTGGGGGCTGCCATCGAGGGCTTGGGCCAGGGCGAAATGGACCAGATGCCGTCGCGGCGCGACCGGTAGGCGATGAACTCGTTGCCGAACGGGAAGCCAGGCCGCCCGTACAGGTCGATCCAGTTCGGGATGGCGCGATGCACCACGCGCCGGGCCTCGTGGGCCACCTCGCCTTCAAACAGGCGCTTGCGCGTCCCGAACGCCGTGTCCTTGACCACCCGCTCGGCCCATCGGCTCAAGGGCGTGCCGAAGTAGCCGTCGACGTTGACCACCACCAGCTTCGGGCGCAGGTCGTACTTGCGGATGATCTCCAGCGCGAAGGCATCGCCCTCGCGGAAGCCGAAACCCAGGGCGTAATACGTGATGCCGTGCGCGTCGGCCCACGGCGCCAGCACCCGCGACCGCAGCGCGAACATCATGCGCGAGGTGCCGAGGAACAGGACGTCGGCGTGGGTCAGCCGCTCCACCACCTCGGCGTCGGTGCCCCAGTAGATCACGTGGTGATCGAGGTGGCCGCCGCGATCGTGCGCGAGGTAATACGATGGATCCGGCGGCCGCTGGGCGAGGTTGATGTGGTACACGCGGCTGGCCAGGCCGGGCACCATGGCCCACGCCAGCCAGGTGGCCGACACGAGGAGGCCAAACACCGCCGTAAAGATGAGTGCCGGACGCAAGATTTTTCATATTAATGGAAAGGTGGCCGGAATGGTCCGGACATTCACGCCATGGCTGATCCGGTCATTGACACGTCTCGTATCAAGCCCTACACTTGAGGTGTGTCAACCCATGACCTGATCTTCATCTCGGTGGCGGCCCGCATGCTCGACATGCACCCGCAGACCCTCCGGAAGTACGAGCGGCTGGGGCTGGTGCGGCCGGCCCGCACCATCGGGAGCATGCGCCTCTACTCGCGCGAGGAGATCGAGCGTCTCCGCTTCATCAAGCGGCTGGTGGACGACGCGGGGGTGAACCTGGCGGGCGTGCAGCACCTGCTGTCGGTGGCCGAGTCGCTGGGGCGCATGCGGCCGCTGCTGCGGCGCGACGGCCTGCACCGCGACACGGCACGGCGCGAGGTGCTGCGCGAGATGGACCGGCTGTGCGCCTTGCTGGGCCTGGACGAGGTGTAGCCATGGACTTCAAGGACTACTACACCACCCTGGGCGTGGCGAAGACCGCCACGGACAAGGACATCAAGCAGGCGTTCCGCAAGCTCGCGCGGAAGTCCCACCCCGACGTCAACCCGGGCGACAAGGGCGCGGAGGCCAGGTTCAAGGATCTGAACGAGGCCAACGAGGTGTTGAGCGATCCCGTGAAGCGGAAGAAGTACGACGAGCTCGGGTCGAACTGGCGCGCGTACGAGCAGGCGCCCGGCGCCGGGGGGCCGTTTGGCGGCCCCGGCGGCCAGGCCTACACGTGGAGCTCGGGCGGCGGCTTCGAGTCGATGGGCGATGACGACCCCTTCTCGGATTTCTTCCGCACGTTCTTCGGCGGCATGGGCGAGTCCGGCGAGGAGCCGCGCCGCGGCCGCGGCCGTCCACGCAGCCAGAAGGGTCGCGACGTGGAGCACCCCATCGAGCTGGACCTCGAGGAGGCCCTGCGCGGCAGCGTGCAGCGGCTCTCGCTGCGGCACGACGGGCACGCCCGCACCGTGGAAGTGCGCATACCGCCCGGCGTCACCGACGGTTCCCGCGTGCGCGTGGCCGGCGAGGGCGGGCACGGCGCCGGCAGCGGGCCGAGCGGCGATCTCTACCTGCGGGTGCAGCTGCGGCCGCACCCGGTGTTCGCCGTGCACGGCCGCGACGTGTCGACCCGCACTCGTGTGCCTCTCACCACCGCCGTCCTGGGGGGCGAGGTGGACGTGGTCACGCCAGGGGGCAAGCCCTTGCGGCTCAAGCTGCCCGCGGGCACGCAGGCCGGGCAGAAGTTCCGCCTCCGCGGGCACGGCCTCCCCGCCATCGGCAAGGCCGACGACCGAGGGGATCTCTATGCGTCCGTGGAAGTGGAGATCCCGAAGAAGCTGACAGACGAGGAACGAACATTGTACGAGGCGTTGCGGCAGGCGCACGCCGTAAGCCGTAAGCCGTAAGCCAGAAAGAGCTCGTCATCATGAATCTCAACAAGTTCACGGAGAAGGCCCAGGAAGCCGTCGTGGCGGCGCCGCAGCTGGCCTCGGAATTCAACCACGCCCAGGTGGAGCCCGAGCACCTGCTGGTGACCCTCGCCGAGCAGGCCGGCGGCGTCGCGCCGACCGTGCTGCGCAAGCTCACGGTGGACCCGGGACAGGTGGCCACGGCCATGCGTGACCACCTGGCGCGCCAACCGAAGGCGCACGGCGGCGCCGAGCCTCACTTGTCGCCACGCCTGCGCGTGGTGCTCGACGCCGCGCAAGCCGACGCCAAGGCCATGCAGGATGAATTCACCAGCACCGAGCACCTCCTGCTCGGCCTCATCGCCGAGCCAGGCCGGTCAGTGGCCGCCGACGACTTGAAGAAGCGCGGCGTCTCCCGCGAGCGCGTGCTCGAGGCCCTCGCCTCGGTGCGCGGCAGCCAGCGCGTGACCGATCCGCATCCCGAAGCCAAGTACGAGGCCCTCGAGAAGTACAGCCGCGACCTCACCGAGCTGGCCCGCAAGGGCAAGCTCGACCCGGTCATCGGGCGTGACGACGAGGTGCGGCGGGTCATCCAGGTGCTGTCACGGCGCACCAAGAACAACCCCGTGCTGATCGGCGAGCCCGGCGTCGGCAAGACCGCCA
>CAYJPQ010000004.1:0-109095 GCA_964372085.1 uncultured Bifidobacteriaceae bacterium
TGTAGCGGGCGTCGTGCACGTGCGCCGCGCACCAGCGCTTCAGCGCGTCGATCTCAACGGCGAGCGCGGCCTTGTCGGCCTCGCTCCCGCCGGCGCGGAGCATCTCGTCGCGATCGAGCAGGCGGCAGCCGAGGCGCGCGACGGCCAGCTCCTGTGCCTGGAGGGCCGAGGCTTCAGCCTCGGCCGGCGGCCGGGACTGAAGTCCCGGCCCTCCATGGGCCGCCACAAACTCGTGATCTTCCGCGGTGGCGGTCACGTGCGTGCCGCCCTTAAGCAAGGGCAGCGCGCGGCGGCGCACGAAGTCGATCTTGAAGCGAAACAGGTCGTCGTAGGCGCGCGTGGCCGCGGCCATGGCCTCGACGTCGGGGCCCACGCTGAACAGCCTGGTGACGAAGCGGCTCACGTGCGGCGCCACCGCCACGATGAGGTTCGACCGGCCGATGGCGCTCAGCGCCTCGGGCATCTCGCGATGCTGCGCCCACTGCGTGAACAGGTCGGGGTCGGCCGCCTTGAAGTCGTCCTGGAACCGGTCGTGCAGGTCCTTCAGCCGCGAGGCGTCGTGAAGATCAGCAAAGGTGAACCCGGGAACACCGAGCGGGGCCGCGGATGAAGTGCCTGATGTCATAGCCTGTCCCACGATTATAGCGGCTGCGGTCGCGGATTCGAACGGGTGTTCAAATGCTTGCCACAGATGAAACACAGAAGGCAGATACTTGAATCGGGTGATCGGGTGATCGGGGTGATCGGGTGATCTGGGTTACGATCGAAGAGCCACCATGACGATCCGGTTGAATGGCGATCCCCACGAGATTCCCGAGCCGATGTCGGTGTCGGCGCTATTGCAGCGGCTCGACATCGACTCGCGGCGCGTCGCGGTGGAGTTGAACCTCACCGTGGTCAAGCGCGCCCTCTACGACACCTCCATCGTCAAGGATGGCGACGAAGTGGAAGTCGTGAACTTCGTTGGCGGAGGATAGATGTCAGATCTCGTGATTGCCGGGCGCACGTTCAGGTCCCGGCTCATCGTGGGCACGGGGAAGTATCCCTCCCACCAGATCATGAAGGCGGCGCACGAGGCGTCGGGGGCCGACATGGTGACGGTGGCGGTGCGGCGCGTGGACATCACGCGCAAGACCGAGTCGCTGCTCGACTACATCGACACGTCGAAAATCTTCCTGCTTCCCAACACGGCGGCCTGCTACACGGCGGCCGACGCCATCCGCACGGCGCACCTGGGCCGCGAGGCCGGCATGTCCAACTGGGTGAAGCTCGAGGTGATCGGCGACGAGCAGACGCTGTTCCCCGACAACGAAGGCCTGCTCGAGGCCACGCGGCAACTGGTGAAGGACGGCTTCGTGGTGCTGCCCTACACCAACGACGACCCGGTGATGTGCCGCAAGCTGGCCGACGCGGGCGCGGCAGCCGTGATGCCGCTCGGGGCGCCCATCGGCTCGGGCCTGGGCATCCAGAACCCCAACAACATTCGCATCATCCGCGAACAGGCGAAGGTCCCGGTGATCGTGGATGCGGGTGTGGGGACGGCCTCGGACGCGGCGGTGGCCATGGAGCTGGGCGCTGACGGCGTGCTGATGAACACGGCGATTGCGGGCGCGAAGGATCCGGTGTCGATGGCCCGCGCCATGAAGCTGGCCGTGGAGGCCGGACGGCTCGCCTACCTCTCGGGCCGCATCCCGCGAAAGATGTACGCCTCGGCGAGCAGTCCGCTCGAGGGCGTCATCGGGCGATAAACGGCCAGTTCCGATCCTTCTCCGAAATCACGACCGGCTGAAACGGCAGGCGCACGCCAAACACCGGATCGTCCCACCGCACGCCGTCCTCGTGCGACCTCGACCAGGGCGTGGAGGCATGATAGTAGGCCTCGGTGGCGTCCTCCAGCGTGAGGTAGCCGTGCGCCAGGCCGGCCGGGATGTAGAGCATCCGGCGGTTGTCCGCGGTCAGCTCGACCGCCTCCGACTGGCAGTACGTCGGCGAGTCCTTCCTGAGATCCACCACGACGTCGAGCAGGGCGCCGCGGGTGCAGCGGATGATCTTCACCTGCTCGTGCGGCGCGCGCTGGAAGTGCAGGCCGCGCAGGGTCCCCCGCTTGTGGTTGAAGGCGAGGTTGCACTGCGCGAGCGACGGGTCGAGCCCGCGCACCCGGAATTCCTCGGGCAGCCACGTCATGGCGAAGAGCCCCCGGCTGTCGGGGATCGCCGTCACGTCGACGATCCACATCCCCTGAATGCGCGTCTCGGTGAAAACCATTACAACCGGAAGATGGTGTCCTTCTTCACACCCTTGAGGGCGTTGCGCGTGTCGACGAGCAACGGGAAGTGCTTCACCATGGCGGCGTAGTCGAACGCCTTGTGATCGGTGACGATCACGCCCACGTCGGCGCCCGTGTGCATGTCGGCCTCGGGCACGCTCACGAGGTCGAGCCCGGCGTGCGAGAAGGCCGGGAAGTAAGGGTCGGTGTAGGTCACCTGGGCGCCGCGGTGGTGCAGCAGCTCGATGATCTCGAGCGCCGGCGACTCGCGGAGGTCGTTCACGTCGCGCTTGTAGGCCACGCCAATCACGTGCACCTTCGCGCCGTTGAGGGCCTTCTTCCGCGCGTTCAGCGCATCCATGACGCGCTGCACCACGTACTCGGGCATGGCGCCGTTCACGTTGCCGGCCAGCTCGATGAAGCGCGCCTCGAAGTTGAACTGGCGCGCCTTCCACGACAGGTAGAAGGGGTCGATCGGGATGCAGTGGCCGCCCAGGCCCGGGCCCGGGTAGAACGGCATGAACCCGAACGGCTTGGTCTTGGCCGCGTCGATCACTTCCCACACGTCGAGGCCCATCTTGTGGCACATGAGCGCCAGCTCGTTCACCAGGCCGATGTTCACCGCGCGGAAGGTGTTCTCGAGCAGCTTCACCATCTCGGCCACGCCCGGCGAGCTCACCGGGATCACCGTGTCCATCACCTGGCTGTAGAACGCCACGGCCGCCTTGGTGCTGTCGGCGCCCACGCCGCCCACGACCTTGGGGATGTTCCTGGTCTGGTACTGGGGGTTGCCCGGGTCCACGCGCTCGGGCGAGAAGGCCAGGTAGAAGTCCACGCCGGGCTTGAGGCCCTTGGCCGCCAGCTTGGGCTGCACCAGCTCCACCGTCGTGCCGGGGTAGGTGGTCGACTCCAGGATGATGAGCTGCCCCTTGCGCACCACGTCGGCGGTGGCGTCGACCGCCTGCACGACGTAGGTCATGTCGGGGTCCTTGGTCTTGCGCAGCGGCGTGGGCACGCAGATGTCGATGATGTCGCAGTCGGCCAGCGCCTTCGGGTTGGTGGTGGCGGTGAACCGCCCGCTCTTCACGACCTCGGCCAGGTGCTCGGTGGCCACGTCGGGGATGTAGCTCACGCCCTTCATGAGCTCGCCCACCCGCTTGGCGTCCACGTCGTAGCCCACCACCTGGAAGCCCGCGCGCGCGAACTCCACCGCCAGCGGCAGCCCCACGTACCCGAGGCCGATCACGCCCAGCCTGGCCTGCTTCGACTCGATCTTCTTCAGTAGTTCCATAGACTCGTCCACCCGGAGAAACACCCGGAGGGGCGGGGCTTCAGCCCCGCCCTTCGAAACACACGGAGGGCCGGGACTTCAGTCCCGGCCATAGAAACGCCGAATCGCTTCAACCACCGCGGCCTGTTGCGCTTCGGTGAGCTCGGGATAAATGGGCAGCGCCACCGATTCCCGCGCGGCCGCCTCGGCCACCGGGAAGGCGCCGGGGCCGTAGCCCAGGCCGGCAAAGCACGCCTGCTCGTGGAACGGCACGGGGTAGTACACCTCGGTGCCGATCCCCGCCGCGTCGAGGTGCGCGCGCAGGGCGTCGCGCTTCGGCACGCGAATCACGAACTGGTTGTAGATGTGGGTGCGATTGGGCGCCTCCACCGGCAGCGTCACCGTGCCCGCCAGCCCCGCGTCGGCGAACAACGCGCGGTAGCGGCCCGCATTGCGCCGGCGCGCCGCGCTCCACGTGTCCAGGTGCGGCAGCTTCACCCGCAGCACCGCCGCCTGCAGGGCGTCGAGGCGGAAGTTGGCGCCCACCAGGTGGTGGTAGTACTTCGGCTCCATCCCGTGGTTGCGGACGAGCCGCAGCCGGTGGGCCATCGCATCATCCGTGGCCGTGACGAGCCCGCCGTCGCCGAAGCCGCCGAGGTTCTTGCTCGGGAAGAACGAGAAGCAGCCGACGACGCCGAAGTTGCCCACGGGCTTGCCCTGATACTCGGCGCCAATCGCCTGCGCCGCATCCTCGATCACGTGGATGCCGCGCGGCGTGGCCGCGTCCAGGATCGGCTGCAGGTCGGCCGACTGGCCGAACAGGTGCACCGGGATGATGGCCTTGGTGCGCGGCGTGATGGCACTGATGGTGGCGGCCGCGTTGAGGTTGAAGGTGTCCGCGTCGATGTCGACCAGCACCGGGCGCGCGCCCACGCGCACCACCGACCCGGCGGTGGCGAAGAACGAGTAGGTGGGCGTGATCACCTCGTCGCCCGGCCCGAGGTTGAGGGCCATGAGGGCGGCCACCAGCGCGTCGGTGCCCGAAGACATGCCGATGGCATGCGGGGTGCGTAGGTGCGCCCCGAGCTCGCGCTCGAGCCCTTCTACTTCGGGACCGCCGATGAATCGCTGGCTGTCGCAGACACGGGTGACGGCGTCGAGCAACGCCTGCCGGAGCGGCGTGTACTGCGCCTTGAGGTCGAGCAATGGGACAGTCACAAACAATCAATGGTATCGCCGCGCACGGGCCCCGCGCAAGTCTCCCCGGAGGACGCCAGGCGGCCGACTCCACTATCATTTCTCCATGGTCGAGATCGACGTGGCGGTGATTGGCGGCGGGGTGACGGGCCTGGCCTCGGCCTGGGCGCTGGCGAAGCGCGGTGCGTCGGTGTGCCTGCTCGAACGCGAGTCGCGGCCGGGCCGCGCCACGAGCACCCACAACAGCGGCGTCATCCACGCGGGCCTCTACTACCCCACCAACTCGCTGAAGGCCCGGCTCTGCGTTGAAGGCCGCGAACGCCTGTTTGCGTTCTGCGCCACCCACGGCGTTCCGCACGAGCGGTGCGGCAAGCTGGTGGTGGCCGCCGACGATCACGAGGCCGAGGCACTGCACGCGCTCAAGGCCAGGGCGCACGCCAACGGCGTGACGTCGGTGGTGGAGGTGGATCCCGACTTCGTCCACGCCAAGGAGCCCCACGTGCACGCCATCGCCGCCCTCTGGTCGCCCGACACCGGCATCGTCGAGGCCGAGGCGCTGGTGAAGGCGCTCGAGCACCTGTGCAAGGACGTCGACGTGGCCGTGGTGGTAGGCAGCCCGCTGGTGGATGCGGAGCCGCAGGGCGACGGCATGCTGCTGGTCACGCCGCACGAGCGCTTCGTTGCGCGGACAGTGGTTAACGCGGCCGGCCTCTACGCCGATACGGTGTCAGCGCAACTGGGCGCCGAGACGTTCACCATCTACCCCTGTCGCGGCGAGTATGCCGAACTGGCGCCTGCGCGGCGCTCACGTGTGAAGGGCCTGGTGTATCCCCCGCCGCACGAATCGGGCGCGGGGCTCGGCGTGCACCTGGCGCGCACCACGTGGGGCAGCGTCACGCTCGGCCCGACGATTCATTACCAGGACTCAAAGGACGACTACGAAGGCGGCCGGCTCGAGATCGAGGCGTTCGTGGAACCCGCGCGGCGGCTGCTGCCGTGGGTGGAGCTGTCAGACCTCCAGCCGGGCGGCAGCGGGATTCGCGCCAAGCTGCACGGCCCCGACAAGAAGTTCGCCGACTTCCTGATCCAGCGGGATGTGGTGAATCCACTCGTCATCCAGGCGTCGGGCATCGACTCGCCCGGGCTCACGTCGTGCCTGGCGGTGGGCGAGCGCGTGGCCGACATTTGGCGAGGCCCCATCTGAGCGCAAGGGCCGCTACGGCACCTGCGCCTGGCGAACCCCAGGCTCGAAGTAATCAGCCAGCGCCGTCGCCATGCGTTCCGCACCGCGCTCGTTGGGATGGATCTGGTCGACGAAATAGCGATGCTTGTCGGCCAGAAGCACTGATTCACCATCGAAGAAGCCGACCGAGAGATCTTCAGCCGATTGGCGGACCTGCGAGTTCAAGCGGCCCTGGAGGTAGAACTCGAGTTCGGCGATGGAAAGGGCGCCGCCCGACTGAATCCGGCGGCGGATCGCCTCGAGCGTTTCGGGACTCTGGCTGGATTGGGTATTGAGCGACGTCTCGAAGAACACCTCTGGCTGTGACGCCAATACCAGCCGGATGCCCCGCTCCTGGCAAAGCGTGGCCATCTGCCGCAGCCGTCGCGCGTACAGGTCGACGAGCCATTCGACGTCGCGGTCCCGCACTTCGATCCGCTGGCGATACATGCCATAGTCCAAGGGCTGGCCGATGAACTTGGCGGCCCGTTCTTTGAACATCACATACGCCAGACTCAGGTTGTACAGATAGAAGTCGGTGGCGCGGGCCCACGAGTAGCGGCGTTCGATCGGCAGCAGCGGATGATTGTTGTAGCCCGAGGTGACCAAGGCGAAGTCAAGCCGCGCCCGATTCGAAATGCGAATCATGTCCTCGAGAACGCCGTGCACATTCGCACCGCTATTGCCGGCATTGACAACCTCCACGCTGGCGCCGCGACCGCGGAGCTCCTCCTGCAGCAGGTTGGGCCACGTTTGGTCGTCGCGCAGATACGCGCCGAACACGTACGATCCGCCGAATGCGGCAATGCGCACGGTACCGTGGGGAGGGTCTGGGCTGATCTCGGACCCTCGAAAGCCGAAGCTGTTGAAGCTGGCGGGGATCCCGCTGTTGAACGTTTCCACCCTCGGTGGCCGGACGGCCAATCCGTCGTCCTTCACGTCCCGCCGCTCGAACAGCCGGTCCGTCGCGACACCTTCAGCCGCGTCGCGGCTGGCCGCGGCCGCATCGCCGCCTCGGCCAGCTCCCCAGCCGGCGTCGAGCTGAGCCGCCCCTGCCAGAAGCCGAGCCGCAAATGAGCGGCCATAGGCGGGCGCGGCCGGATTGCCATACCTGAGGGCGCTGTAGGCACGGGCGCCGACTTCCAGGACGCCCATGAAGAGGACGGTGGTCACCAGGCCGTATACCGCGCGCCGGCGCCACCCCAGTCGCATCGCGTCCAATACCACTGCGTCAGGCGATCAGCTGGCCCGACTTGAGCCGCGCGAGGTCGGCATCCACCATCATCGTGACGAGGCCCTTGAAGTCGACACTGGGCTCCCAGCCAAGCTCCCGCTTCGCCTTCGAGGGGTCGCCAATCAGGTGGTCCACTTCGGCGGGGCGCAGGAAGGCGGGGTCGACGCTGGTGTGCTTCTGCCAGTCGAGGCCTACGTGGCCGAAGGCCACCTGCACCAGTTCCTTTACCGAGTGGGCTTCCCCGGTGGCAATCACGTAGTCATTCGGCTTGTCCTGCTGAAGCATCAGCCACATCGCGCGCACGTAGTCGCCCGAGAAGCCCCAGTCGCGGCACGCGTCGAGGTTGCCGAGCTTCAGCGTATCGGTGAGGCCCAGGGCAATCCGGGCTACGCCGTCGGTCACCTTGCGCGTGACGAACTCGATGCCGCGGCGCGGCGACTCGTGGTTGAAGAGGATGCCCGAGACGGCGAAGAGGTTGTAACTCTCGCGGTAGTTCACGGTGATGTAGTGGCCGAACACCTTCGACACCCCGTACGGACTGCGCGGGTAGAACGGCGTGAGCTCGGTCTGCGGCACTTCGCGCACGCGTCCGTACATCTCGCTGGACGAGGCCTGGTAGAAGCGGATCTTCGGGTTGACGGCGCGCACGGCCTCGAGCGCGCGGGTGACGCCCTGCGCGTTGAACTCGCCGGTGAGCATCGGCTGGTCCCACGAGGCCGGCACGAACGACATCGCGGCCAGGTTGTAGAACTCGTGGGGCTGCGAGCGCTCCACGGCCTTGATGAGCGAGAGCTGGTCGAGCAGGTCGCCCTGCAGCAGCGTGACCTTGTCGAGCAGGTGCTGGATGCGCCACACGTTGGGCGCGCTCAGGCGGCGGATGACGCCGAAGACCTCGTAGCCCTTGTCAAGGAGCAGCTCGGCGAGGTACGACCCGTCCTGCCCGGTGATGCCCGTGATCAGCGCGCGCTTTTTGTCAGCCACAGTCAGAGATTATAGCGGGTTCTACAGGTTCTACAGGTTCTACAGGTTCTACAGGTTCTACAGGTTCGGACGATCCATCACCCGCTGCCACGTCAGGGCGCGGCCCGGGGCGTCGGGCGCCGAGGGCCATACGAGCGCCACCGCGCCGCCCACCAGCAGCGTGGCGGCGAGGCCGAAGGTGGAGGGCCACAGGAAGCCGATCGACGAGTGGTAGGCCACGTAGTAGCTGGCCGCCGCGCCCGCGGCGCCGGCCGCCAGCACGCCCTCGCTGCGCGATCGCGCGCTGAACATGGCCAGCAGGTAGATGCCGAACAGCGGGCCGGTGAACGCGTTCACCAGCCGGCTGTTGATCTCCAGCAGGTTGCCGATGCGCGACACGTTGCAGGCCAGCGTGGTGCCCGCCACGCCGAAGACGACGGTGGCCACGCGCGACGCCCACACCTGCCGCCGATCGTCCTCGGCGGCCTGCCCGTGCCGCACGTGGCGCCCCAGCCACACGCGGTTGTAGAGGTCCACCACCGCCACCGAGCTGCACGAGTTGATGGCCGAGTCGATGCTCGACAGCGACGCCGCCATAATGGCCGCAATCACCAGGCCCACGGCGCCGGCAGGGAACGCCAGCGACATGAAGTACGGCAGCAGCTTGTCGGTGCTGTACTCGGGCGGGAGCGCGTGCACCTGGAAGTAGGCGAAGAGCGCCAGCCCCACGAAGCACAGGCCCAGCATCCACAGCGCGTCGCCCGCGGCGTTCACCACGAACGCCCGCCGCGTGTCCTGGAGCGACCGCGTGGTCTGCAGGCGCTGCACCATCACCTGGTCGCTCGTGTACTGCGCCATGCGGCCCACCACCAGCGCCACCAGCAGCGACACCACCGTGATCGGCTGCGCGAAGAAGCTCTCCACTTGATCCACCAGGCCCACGGCCGACGGATCCAGCAGGGGCGGCCACAGGTCCAGCTTCCCCGCCTCGCCCGACACCCGCAGGATCTCGCCGAAGCCGCCGGGCACGCTGGCCAGCACGATGGCCACCGTGGCGGCGAGCCCGCCAAACATGATGCAGAACTGGATCACGTCGTTCCAGATCACCGCCTGGATGCCGCCGAGCATCGTGTACACCGTGACGAGCGTGCCGACGACGATCGCCGTGGTGGTGAGGTCCACCTGCCCGCCCGACGCGGCGTTGATGGCCAGGCTCGGCACGTACATCGCCGTGGCCATCCATCCCAGCCGCCACAGGACGAAGATCACCGCCCCCAGCGTGCGCACGCGCACGTCGAACCGCGCCTCGAGATACTCGTAGGCCGTGTAGACGTCGAGCCGCCGGTAGAACGGGAAGGCCACCTTCGCCACCCACGGGTACAGCGCCAGCCACGACAGGATGCCCACGGCCAGCACGAAGCCGTACTTGATCGTGGCCGACGGCTGCATCAGGTAGTCCATGCCGCTGTTGAGCGCGGCCATCAACGACAACCCGATCGGCAGCCATCCGATGCCCCGGTCGCCGCGCAGGTAGCGGTCGAGGCTCGTCTGCCGGCGCGAGAAGTAGGCGCCCACGCCGGCCATCGCCAGCAGGTAGACGGCGATGATCGCCCAGTCGATGACGTGGAATGACGAGCTCATGAGGCGTGCCGGGCGCTGACGAACCTTATAATACCGTGGCACACCAGAATGACACTGACCTCGTGGCACCGAATTGATCGCGCGCTCCGGACGACGACCACCGTCCATGCCAGTTGCGCCGTCTCGTTCGCGCTCAGCCTGTTCTTTATCTTCGTCTGGTCGCCCCTTCCGTGGGGCTGGCAGGGCATCGATGGTTACCGGGAGATGGCGCTCTCGCTCGCGCGCGGCGAGAGCTTCGCGACGATTCACGTGCCGTGGGGCTACCCCTACTTCGTCGCGTTCTGGTTCTGGGTGGGCGGGGACCTCCCCTGGCTGCCGCTACTGGCGCAGGCGGCGCTGAACGCCTCTCTGCCCTACCTGCTGTACCGCCTGGCCAGCCTCGAGATCGGGCCCCGTGTCGGCGTGATGAGCGCGGTGCTGGCCGCACTGCTCTCGTTCAACACCGCTTATACCGCCGCCCTCTCAACCGATTCGGTGTGCACCGTCCTCGTGGTGGCCGCGGTGTATTGCTTCGCGCTGGGTCGCGCTCAAGGGCGCCTGCGCTACTTCGCCGCCAGCGGCGTGCTGGCGAGCTTCGCCTTCCAGTTCCGGCCCAATTTCGTCCTGTTCCCGTTCTATGCGGCCGCCCTGTACATGGCGCTGGGCCCTTCGCGCCAGAAGGCGCGGCAGATGTTGGTGTTCGTGCTCGTGTTCCTGGGGGGCGCCACGCCTTGGGTCGTGCGGAACTACCGCTGGAGCGGCCAGTTCGTCCCCGCCAGCACGCACGGTGGTATACAACTGTGGTTCGGTAGCCTCCAGACCGGCCCCTATCAGGAGAACTGGATCTACAATCCGCGCGCAGCCTTCGAGCGTCCGCCCGTCGACTACTCCAGCATCGACGAGATGCCCCCCGTCGTCAGCGGCCTGGCCGGGGACTGCGGGCCGGTGGAGCAGACGCGTGTCGAGCTGGTGTACTGGACCAATCACAACCCCACGCCGGTTCGCGTCGCGGCCACCTTGAACGAGCGCGCCGAGTTCGTCATCCCCCTGCCGCGGATGCCGAGCCCGACGGCGGTGTCGTACTACTTCGACACCTGGCACGCCGACCGAGGCGGCTCCGTTTTTGTTCAGACGCCAAAGGCAGGGGCCGCCGACCCGTTGCGCTTCACGCTCAGCCGCGATCACCTGGGCGACCTCGACATCACCGGCCAAGCCTTCGATGTCTTCGACCTGGCCCGCCTGGCCCGGCATCTGGCATGGGGCGACGGGCCGGCCGAGGGCCTTCCCGACCTCGATGCCGACGGCGCCATTTCCGACGCCGACCTGCTGTTGGGCGCCACGTGGCTGGGCGGCGCGGATCCCGACCGCCGCACGCCCATGGTCGTCGCCACGGGTGTTACCCACGACGCGGCGCAGGCCCTGATCGCGTTTGCGGACGGCTCCACGCTCGCCGTGCCTCGCGTTGCCGATGGGCGCATCACCAACCTGCTGCCCGTCGGCCCCACCACCGCCACCGTGGTCAGCCGGTCGCGGTCGTTCGCCGGCCTGCGGGCCGGACGATTGGAAGACCCCATGGCCGGATCGTGCCTGTATCGCGTCGGCATCAACCAGGTGCCCAATCGCCGCCTGCCGCACGAGATGCGGCGGTTCATCGCCCTGGCCCTCGACAACATCGCGCGCGAGCCCCTGGCCTATCTCCAGGCGTCGGCCTTCAGGGCCGTCCGGGTCTTCGTCGTGGGAGGCGCCACCGACCGGCGAACGGCGGCGCAATTCAGCGGCAGCGCGATCCACTACAGGGCCGCGGGAGCGGTTGGTGTGCTGGTGTTGGGGCTGTTCCTGGCGGGCCTGGCCGTGGCGCTCGCGCGCGGCCTCCACGTCTTCATGCTGCTGATGCCCATCGTCTACGTGCCCGCCACCATCTCGTTCATGCTGATCAACGCGCGGTACAGCGTCACCATCCAGCCGTTCATGTTCGTCTTCGTGGCCATTCTGCTGGTGACGCTGATGGATTGGGCGGCGGGCCGCGCCGGCGGCGCCCGGCACGCCAGCAGCACGTAGGCGCGGCATCCTTCACGACTGGCGCTATGATATTCGAGCCACGCGTGAAGACCTTCCTGATCTGTGCCGTCGGGGGACTCGGACTCGCTGCGGCCCTCGCCGCGTCGCCCCTCACGGTGTGCGTGCTGGCCGCCGTGCCCATCCTGGCGAGGCTGGCCGGCCGCGGCCTGCCGCTCGACGAGCGCCGCTGGCTCCTGGGCATCCTTGGCGCCGCATTCGCTGCGCGGGCGTTGTTTATCGCGGCCCAGGCCATCGTCGGCATCCCGCACTTGAACGACATGAGCATCGGGGCGCTCTCCGGCGACGAGTCGTACTACCTCTCGCGCGCGCTGCGCAGCCGCGACCTCCTGCTGGGGTTTACCGGCAGCAAGTACGACTTCTTCGTCGCCAACGACGAGTACGGCCGCACGAGTTACCTGACCCTGCTCACGTGGCTGCAGGTGGTGTTCGGCCCGACGCCGTATGGGATGAAGCTGGTGAACGCCGTCTTCTTCCTCTGCAGCGCCACCCTGCTGTATCGCCTGGCGCGCTCGGCCTTCGGCATGTTGCCTGCCCTGATCGGCCTCACGGTGCTCGTCACGCTGCCGTCCCTGTTTGTCTCGTCGGTCTCGCTCCTGAAGGAATCGCTCTACGCCCTCGTGGCCAGCACCGTGCTCGTCTGCGCCTGGCGCCTGATCGAATCGGCCCGCGCGCATCGCTGGCAGGCGGCGTGGTGGCTGGGCGTGGTCGCGGGCACCGGCCTCTGGCTGCTGAACGACCTCCGGCGCGGAGCGATGGTGCTGATGCTGGCGGGCCTGGGCCTCGCCCTCGCCCTGCGCGTCGTGGCGCAGTCGCGGCGCCGCGCCGTGGGCGCGCTGGCCCTCCTGGTGTTGGGCGCGGGCGTGGGGCTCTCGAACACGGCGTGGCGCGCGCAGGCGATCGACCGCGTCGAGTCGGCCGCCAAGCTGCACGCGGGACACGTCTTCACCGTCGGGCACGCCTACAAGCTGATGGACGAGGGCTTCTACGCCAGCCCCCAGGCCCCGATGGCGTGGGATCTGACGCTGACCGAGCCCCAGGCTGCGCGGTTCCTGTTGCGTGCCACCGTGAGCTTTCTCGTCACGCCCCTGCCGTGGGAGATGCGGTCGTGGAGCGAGCTCGCGTTCCTGCCCGAGCACGTGCTGTGGTACACCCTGCTGGCGTTGCTGCCGGCCGGCATCGCGGCCGGGTGGCGCCGCCAGCCCATGGCCACGGCCCTGCTGATCGGCGTGGCGCTGCCGACGGCGGCGGCCCTGGCCCTGACGACCGGCAATGTCGGCACGCTGCTGCGGCTGCGCGGCCTGGTGACGCCGTACCTCGTGTGGCTTGGCGCCCTCGGCCTGTGCGTGGTGGTGGAGTGGCTGGCCCACCACCGGACGCGCGCCGCTGAGCCGGCCCCATTCAGTCTCCGCGAAGGAACCGCCCCATGAGTGTGATTGACGATCGCGGGCGCCTGTTTGGCCGCCTCAACCTGGTCGACGCGACGGTGGCCGCGATGGTCGCGCTCCTGATCCCGCTCGCCTATGTCACCTTCCTGCTGTTCAGGCCCGCGGTGCCGCGCATCGACTCGGTCGCGCCATCGGCCATCTCGAAGGAGGAGGTGCGCATCAGCGCCGGGGGGCGGCTGGTGGCCAAGTTCAAGGTGAAGGGAACCGGGTTCACGCCGCTCCTGCGCGCGCGCATCGGCGACGCCGACGCCCTGGGCTTCGTGTTCGAGACTCCCAACTCCGCCGACGTGCTGGTGGGGCCGGTCCCGCCGGGCACGCACGACCTGGTGCTGCTGGACGGGGTGCAGGAGGTGGCCAGGGCCGCGGGCGCCATCACGGTGCACCCGGTGGCCTCCTCGAAGATCCGGGCGGTCGGCTGGCTGACCAACCTCGACGCGGAACTGGCGTCGGCCTTGAAGGTTGGCACGGCCCTGCCCGAGGGCGCGCCCGCCTTCGAAATCGTGGCGTTGGGACCGCTGCAGCCGGCACGCACCCGGGTGTCGCTCGCCGGCTCGTGGACCGACATCCCGGGCGAGGGCCTCCAGGAACGCGCGGCCGTGGTGCTGCTCCGCTGCGATCCCGCGCTGCCCGACAACCCCTGCACGCTCGGCGACCGGCTCGAGTACCAGCGGCCTCCCGTGGTGTTGTCGCTGCCGGGGCCCACGCGATACTTCGGCTTTGCGCTGCACGAGCTGCTCCCCACCGCGGCTCCCCGCCGGGCCCGGGTCACGGTGCGCGTGCCGGGCGAGACGCTGGCACAACTGGTACGAACCGGCGATCGCGATCAGTTCCTGGATGAGCGGGCCGCCATCGTCACCGGGGCCGGCCGGATGGCCGGTAGCGTGAGCGTCACGCTGGAAATGGGCCTTGACGCCGCGCGCGAGGGCCTGCGCTATCGAAGCCAGCCCATCGCTCCGGGTGCGGCGTTTGAGATGACCACCCCCGCGTACCAGCTCCGCGGCACCGTGGACTCGGTCGCGCTGCTCGGCAGCATCCCTGGTGAGTCGCGATGAGTGACGACGACTTCGTCCATGTCCGGGACGTCGCCGCGCGGAGCCGCCTGTGGCAGATGGCGGGCGCGTTCGGTGCGTCGTGCGCCTGCGCCTGGGCGCGTTCGCGTGTGGCGCGCCTCGTCACGGCCGCCACGGCCGTCACTCGTGCGCTGCCGCCTGAGCACCGCGTGCGGATCGCCGCCACGGTCGCGGCGTGGGCAGGCGTGGGATACCTGCTCATCCTCACCGTGGCGCCCGCGTATGTCGTGACGGGCCTGCCCGCGGTGTGGGCAGCGGCCGCCGCCCTGGCGGCCGCCACGGTTGCGCTAGTGGCAACGCCGCTCGTCCAGGCCTGGCCCGCATCCGCGCTGGGCCGCGTCACGCGATGGACGACACCTCAAAACAGGAAGGCGTAGCTCAGCGTCGTATCCTGCAGCCAGACAAGCCAGCGGGCAACCCATTTCCCGACTGGCGCGTTGGTGGCCCCGCCCGGGCGTCGAACGTTGTCCAGGTAGTTTCGATCCAGAAGCACGACGCCATCCGGGTCCAGGCGCGCTTCGGTGAGGGGAGCGGAACTCTCGAACGCAAACGTCTTCGACGGGTCCCGGCCATTCCACGTCGAGGTGACGCGCTGGCCGTCGGCGAACGAGGCGCGCAGCGCCAGCCAGCCCGCGTCAAACGCACCCGATTGCGGGCGGGACAGATCGTCGAACACGCCGCCGCCCGTTCGCGCCACCGTCACCGTGGTTCGCAGGCACGACCTACCGGCGCATCCATCTGCTTCGGCCTGCGACTCGACCGACGTGATCGCGTAGTCGAACACCCGATCGGGATCCAGCGCTCCGGCATACAGCCATCCGAACGGCACTCCCAGTGAGGCATCGAGCAGCGCCATGCTCTCGTCGCGCGACATCGGCCGCTCCGAAGCCTGACGAGCCCAGAGGCGGAGGGCCCCCTGCAGGGCCGGCCATCCCACGACGCGCTCCACCGAGCCGAACGCGAGGGCCACGCGCGGCGCCACGGCCCGGCCGCCGCTGGCGAGAAACGCGCCGCGGCCAAGGCCCGCAACCTGGGCGGTCAACGGCAAGCCGCGGAACCCCCACGGCACGAAGCCTCCAAACAGGCGAATGCTGTCGGCGCTGTGGGCGGGCGCCTCGAAGCGGCGTTCGTAGAGGATTTCCACCACGCGGCTTTGCAGGTACCATGCGGCGCCGTCCGCCATCGCCGTGGCGTCGGCGTCGCGCATCTGGGCAGGCCACCACCGGCGCGCCACGCCGAAGGCCACCTGCGCTTCGGTTTCCATCGAGGCGGTCGCGGTCCACGCCGGAAGGTCGACCCTCACCAGCGCCTCCGTCGCCGGGGCGCCAGCGACCGGCTGATCAGACACGACCAGCGTGGCAAAGGGCGCCGGCCCCAGCCACTCGAGGCAGCGGGCCAGGCCTTCCTGCGCGGCCGAGGTGATGGGCTCGCGGTATCGATCGTGCGCGGGCGACACAAGCAGGCGTACTTGCGGCAGGGTTTGGGCGGCGGGCGCCGCAAGGATGAGGGCGGTCAACGCGGGGAGAACACACGCGCCGCATCGCCGCCTCACGCCTGCCGGTCGCGTCATCGCGGGTAGTATAGCGGGTAGTGCGAGCGCCCCACTCTTCGGTCACGCGGCGATCCTTTCTGCAACTGCTGGCGGCAGGCCTTGCGGCCCCCGCGGTGGCCGGTGCGGAACGCGCCCCTGCAGACACCCTCTACAACGGCATCGTCTTGCCGGCGCCATGGCCGCCCGCGCGGGGCGGCTGGTCGTCGGCGCCACTCCAACCGCCGTACCTGTCGGCGCCGCCGGCGGTGATCCCGATCGACGTGGGGCGGCAACTCTTCGTCGACGACTTCCTGATCGAGGAGTCGGGGCTCTACCGCACCTTTCATCGGGCCGAGTATCACCCGGGCAACCCGGTGATCGCGCCCACCGAGGAGTGGGAACGCCGGGATCCGTATGCCGCGACCACGGGGATCAAGCCGAGCCAGTCGGCCATGGTGTTCAGCGACGGCGTGTTCTTCGACCCCGCGGACCAGCGCTTCAAGATGTGGTACATGGCCGGCTACCGGCAACACACCGCGCTGGCCGTGTCGCGCGACGGCATCGAGTGGAGCCGTCCCTCGCTCGACGTCGTGCCCGGGACCAACATCGTGTCAACCCAGCCGAGAGACTCGAACACGGTGTGGCTGGACCGCGAGACGACCGACCCGCGCGCGCGGTTCAAGATGGCCGGCTACGATCTGCCCCAAGGCGTGCTCCGGTTCCACGCCTCGCCCGATGGCATCCACTGGCGCGAGATTGGACGCTCGGGCCCCTGCGGGGATCGCAGCACGTTCTTCCGCAATCCGTTCCGGCAGGTGTGGGCCTTCAGCCTCCGCACCGACCAGCCGGGCACGATCAACCGGTACCGGTCGTACGTCGAGTCGCGCGACTTCCCGCCGGCGCGCTGGGACGCCGGCACGCCGGTGCCGTGGACGGGTGCGGACCGGGCAGACCTCGCGCGCGCCGACCTCCGCACGGCGCCGCAGTTGTACAACCTTGATGCCGCCGCGTACGAGAGCGTGCTCGTCGGCCTGTTCTCGATGTACCGCGGCGAGAAGCCCGATCGGGAGAAGCCCAACGACCTGTGCGTGGCCTTCAGCCGTGACGGGTTTCACTGGTCGCGGGAGTGGCGGGAGCCGTTCCTGTCCGTGTCCGAGCGGGCGGGTGACTGGAATTGGAGCAACGTGCAGTCGGCGGGCGGGTGCTGTCTCGTCGTGGGTGACCGCCTGTATTTCTACGTCAGCGGCCGGCGGGGCCTGCCGGGCACGAGCCTGCCGGGCGAATGCAGCACCGGGCTGGCCACGTTGCGGCGGGATGGCTTCGCATCGGTCACCGACCAGTGGCCCTCTGGCGCCGCGCGGCTGGTGCGGCCACGGCCGGCCACGCTCACGACCAGGCCCCTGCGCTTTTCGGGCCGCCACCTGTTCATCAACGCCCAGGCTGACGGCGACATCAGGGTGGAGGTGCTCGACGAGGGAGGCCGCGTGATTCCCGCGTTCGCGGCCGACCGGTCGCTGCCCGTCACCGGTGATGGCACGCGCGTGCCGGTGCGGTGGGCCGGTGGTGCGTCGCTGGCGGACGTGGCTGGACAGCCCGTCCGGTTCCGGTTCACCCTGACTCGTGCGCGCCTCTACGCCTTCTGGGTCAGCGACGCGCCCTCGGGCCGCAGCCGCGGATACGTCGCGGGCGGCGGGCCCGGGCTCTCGGGATCGTCCGATGACAAGTAGTCCCCTGCTCCTTCGGTCGCTGTGGCTCCCGTCGGCTTTGTACTTGGTGGTGTTCTTCGTGCTGAACCCCCACCTGCTCGCGCAGTTTTCAACGGGGTACTACTTCGGGGGCGCGGACGGCTACCAGAATATCTGGAACCTCTGGTGGGTCGACAAGTCGGTGCGCGAGTTCCAGGCCCTGCCCTGGTTCACGACCTACCTGCATCACCCCGCCGGCACGACGCTGGTGGGGCACACGCTCAACCCCTTCAATGGCCTCCTCGCCATCGGGCTGCTGCCCATCGCCTCCATGGTGCAGGCCTACAACACCATCGTCATCATCTCGTTCGTGACGGGAGGCCTCACGGCGTTCTGGCTCTGCCGGCGCGTCACCGGGTCGTACGTGGGCAGCCTGATCGGCGGGGCGGTGTTCACGTTTTCGAGCTTCCACTACATGCACGCCGACGCGCACCTGCAACTCACCGCCTTGCAGGGCATCCCGCTGTTCGTGCTGACGTGGATCCGCTTCTGCGAGCGTCCCACCTACGGCCGCGCGGGCGTGGCGGCGGCGGTGCTGCTGCAGGTGGTGCTGTGCGACCTCTACTACTTCGCCTACTGCGTGTTTGCCGGCGCGTTCTTCGCGTTCTGGATGGGCCGGCGAGACGGCGACCTGTTGTGGCTGTTTCGAAGGCATGCCTGGCCCACACTGCTTGGCTTCGTAACGCCCACGCTGCTGACTTCCGGCGTGCTGATGTCGGCGCTGGTGTACCAGCACGCCACCGACCCGCTCTTCGGCACCCACTCGCCGCGCGACCTCTCGATGGACCTGCTGTCGCCGGTGGTGTGGGGCTATTACTGGCGGTTCCGGGACGCCGTGCGCCCGTTGTGGTTTCCGCTCTCCAAGTACGTCACCGAAGCCAGCGTGCACCTGGGGCTCTCGGTGATCGCCCTCGGCGCGTATGCCTGGACCCAGCGCTCGCGGGTGCGGATTGCGTACCAGCCGTACTGGTTGATCATCGCGGCCTTCTTCGGCGTGATGGCCCTCGGGCCCAACCTCCGCGTCGGCGGGTTCGAGCTCAGCACCGGCCTGCGCATCTCGCTCATGGGGCACGACGACGTCAACATCCTGGTGCTGCCCTATGCGATGCTGTGGCTCATCTTTCCGCCGTGGCGGCTTGCCGGGGTCCCGGTGCGCATGATGGTGATGGTGCAGTTGGTGGCCGCCGTGATGGCGGCCGGCGGCTGGCACGCGCTGCAGACCTCATCGCTCAAGTGGCGACGGCCGCTGGCCGCCGCGTTTCTTGTCCTGTTCGTGCTGGAATACCTGCCGTTCCCGCAGCGCGTCGTCTCTCCGGCCATTCCGGCCTACGTGCAGGCCCTCAAGCAGCTCCCCGATGGCGCGGTGCTGGACCTGGCCTCGAACGCCCCCCTGGCCCTCTACTATCAGACGGTGCACGAGAAGCCGATTGCGTTCGGGTACATCGCACGCACGCCCACGTCGGTGGAGGCGGCCGACCAGGCGCTGGCCCGGCTGATCCTCGACGGCCAATGGGAACGGGCGGCCGCCGCCTACCAGTTTCGCTATGTCGTAAAGGCCGGCCGGGCGGCCGACGTCATGGTGCGGGGGCTGAGCGAGGCGCCGCTGTCGGAGATTGACCCCGCGCGGAAGATCTACAGCGACGATCACGTCGCCATTTACCGATTCTGACACCACGGTGAAGCGCACCGACTGGATCCTCCTGCTCGCCGTCGGCCTCGCCTCGTCGGCCTGGTGCCTCACCTCGGCACGCCAGTTGGGCGCCACCTTCGACGAGCCGTTCTATCTCGAGGCGGGGCTCGACTTCTGGCGCCGGGGCACATCGGCCCAATTGCTGGCGGCGGGCACCATGCCGCTCTCCGCGCACCTGCAGACCCTGCCCCTGTACATCGTGGAGCGCACGACGGATCACCCGTGGCGGATCGCGGAGGATATCGGCCGGATGTTGCCGATGGCCCGCAGCCTCACGCTGGTGTTCTGGTGGCTGCTGCTCGCATATGCCCTGCGTCTAGGCCACGCCGTGGGCGGGTCGTGGGGCGGCCGCGCGGCGTTGATGTTGGTCGGCGCCGACCCGAACTTCCTGGCACACGCGAGCCTTGCGACGACCGACATCGCCCTGGCGGCGTGCACGACAGGCTTTGCCTATCACCTGTGGACAGGCCGCGACCGCGAATGGGGGTGGCGTGTTGGAGTGCCCGCGGTGTGGCTGGCGCTGGCCATCACCGCGAAGGTCAGCGCGCTCACCTTTGGGGGCCTGGCCCTCATCGCGTGGGCCGTGGCCGCGGCCCGCATGCGCGGGGTGCGCGCGTCGGTGACCGACAGTCTCTGGATGGGCGGGCTGGCGCTGGCGCTGGCTGTCGTGTATTGCGGCCCGGGAGGCGGACCATCGTTTCAGGGCACGCTGAGCCGCATGCCTGCCGAACATTTCCTGCGGCCGCTCGTCGCGTGGATCGGGGCGCTGCCGTTGTTCCCCAACGCCCTCTACGCCATCTGGTTCCAGGTGGACCACAACCAATCCGGTCAAAGCGCCTATGTGATCGGCCGTGAGAGCACGAGCTGGATGTGGTTCTACCTGCCGGTGCTGCTGTCGATCAAGCTGCCGGCGGCCACCCTGGGGATGATAGCGGCGGTGCTGGTTGCGCGCCGCGCGCGCGCCCGGACGGCCGTCGCGCTCGCGGGGGTGACGGCACTCCTGATGCTGGTGGTGAGGGTGCAAACCGGCATCCGCTTCCTGCTGCCCGCGATCGTCTGGCTGCTGGTGTGGCTGGCCGCCGAAGGCGTGAGGCTGATCCAGCATCTGCCGGCGGCGCGACGGCGATTCGCCATTGCCTGTGCCACCTCTGCGCTCGGCTGGACCATCGTCAACGCCGGGCAAGCCTGGCCCGATGGACTGCGATTCACCAACGAGCTCTGGGGAGGGACAGCCCGCGGGCACCTCGTCGTCAGCGACTCGAACTACGACTGGGGCCAGGGCCTGCCGGAACTGGCGGAGTGGGGGCGGCACCATCCCCGGCCGCTGGCGGTGTGGTATTTCGGGACCGATCCACGTTTTCCCGAATTGGCCCGATACGATCCCCGTCGCGAGGGCCTCGACGCGCCGGTCCTCCGCGGCCGCGACCTCGCGGTGAGCACCAGCCTGCTGTACGGAGGATACCTGACCACACCGGGCCCCGGCCGTTCGATCATGCTGCACCTGCGCCGGCAGACGCCCATCGGGCGCACCCGCACGTTCCTGATCTTCGAGGCCCCAGACTACGCGGCGGGCGGCAAGGACCCGCTGCCGTAGAGGCGCTGGAACAGGCAGACCTCCGACGCTCCACACGCCAGGCGCAAGAAGAGGCGGGCCACGATGTAGGCCTGCCCCAACCCGACCGCGCGCCAGCCGCCCACGCGAGATCCACCCATCACTTCGGTGACGCCGTACCCGGCAAGCAGCGCGACAAACAGCGCGCCGACCAGCGCGTAGAGCGCCGCCACGGCCAGGGCATGCTCCCGCACGAAGGCCGCCGCGTTGACCACGGCTTCCGCGACCGATCGGTCACCGGCCACGACAACCCGCACCCTGGTGAAGGCGGCGATGGCGGCGACTCCGGAGAGCAGCAGGCCAAACAGTGCATACGCGCCCAGGCGGATCAGGAACGCATCGCGCTCGGTGGGCGCGTGCGCGGCCAGGCGTTCGTACAGCCAGCCAAAGAGCGCCGCATGCACCGTGAGGTACAGCAGCAGGTTGACGACCGCGGCGCCGATGCTGATCGCGGCAAGCCTGGGCGCGTGCCTGAACCCGGCGGCCACGAACGCGAGGAGCCCCGTGCCCCGGCGCCGGCCGAAGCGGCTCAGCAGGCCTCCCCAGAGCACCGCCCACACCCCTACGGCCACCGCCACGGGGCCCGCCAGCGCCAACGGCCGGGCCGAGCCATCCAGCAGCGCGCTGAGATTGTCGAGCGGGGCCGCAAAGCCGATGACGGTCGGCGTGAAGGTCAGGTCGAGGCCACGGGCGTGGGCGCGGAATTCCATCCACCACTCGGCGTCGATCTCCACCGACTCCAGCGCCACCGGGGGTTGCTGATCGAGCGAAGCCTGCAGTCGCGCCGCCAGCATGGCGCCAAACGGCGCCACGGAGAGGAACGTCACCACGGCGACGCCGGCCACGAGCGCCGGCGCGCGTGCCACCATGGCCAGACCGTCGGCCAGCGCCCGCACGGCGCTCGCGAGTGCCCTGCGCCTCGTCATGCAACCGCCGTGTAGGTAAGCATCACGTCCTGAAGCCACAGCATCCAGTGCAGGGCGAGCCGCATGCCGCTTACGTGAACGCGCCGGCCCACCGTCCACGTGTTGTTCGCCCGATTGGGGTCGAGGACGAGAAACGTGTCGGGATCGACGGTGGCCGACACGGCGGGGGCGGGGCTTTCGTACACCAGTTCGGCCGTCTCGTCGCGGCCATCGGCATGGTCCCGCAACTCGGCGCCGTCGGCAAAGCGGATCAGCACGGGCAGCGATCGCGCGCCCGCCGGGCTGGCGCCCCTCGGCTGGCTGGTTCCCGCAAACACCGCGTCGCCGAACCGGCGGAGCGTCACCGTGGTGCGAAAACGGCCGGGGGCGTCGGCGTCTGGCGCGGTGGTCACGTGGGCGATGCCGTAATCGAACCGCCTGCGGCTGCCGAAGGCCTCGGCGAAGTACCAATCCAGGGCGCTGCCGCGCTGCTCGCCGATGATCGCGGCCAGGTCATCGGCGGTCACGTCGCCTTTCCTGAAACGCCCCCGCAACGATTCCAGCGCCTGCTGCATGGCGGGCCATCCGAGGTACCGCTCCAGCGTCTGCAGGGCCAGGGTCACGCGCTCCGCGTCATCCGGGTCCAGATCGAGAGCGCCCCTCCACGGGTTGGCCGCCGCCGACTCGGCGCCCGGAAACCATCGAAGCAGCGGCCGGGAGCCGACCGGGCGTGGCGACAGCGGCACCGAGCGGATCGGAAACGGCAGCAGCCCGCCAAAGTAGCGGGGCACCGCGAACTGGCGGTTCTCGAGCACCGCGTGAACGCCTCGCATGGCGACATACCGATCGAGTCCTGCGAGAAACGGCGTCGCGCCCCGCCTCGAGACGGGACGCATCCAGAACTGCCGGCCGATCGCGGCGATGAGCACGCGCTCAGCCGTCGTGTCGCGTTCGAACGCCACCCAGGACGTGCGCGTCGTCACCACGCCGGGGATGGCCTCGGCGGGCGGATCCACACCCCACGGCAGGTCCACCACGGTGAGGGACGAGCCGCCGAACGGACCAAACCACTGGCTGAACAGGGCCAGCGATGCCCGGGCGGTGTCGACCAGCCGACGCGTCTGCATGGAGTGGCCAGGCTTGACGAAGAGCCGCACCTCGAGCGGCGGCCGCTCTCCGGCCGCGAATTGCTCGACGCGCATCTCGAGGCCCACCGCCGTGGCCCACGCGGGGGAAAGGTCCGACGGCGCCAGGGGCCGGGCGAGCGCCTGACCCGCGGACATCGCGGTCAGCACGACGAGCCCACTGGCGCGGAGGAGTCGCCAACGCTGCACGGGGGCTATAGTACACTGCCGGTTTGATATCTCGGCGTTCCTTCATGCGCGGCGCCATCACCGGCGCCCTGCTCGGGCCTGTGGTGACGCGGCCGCGGATGATGGCGGCGGCGGGCGAGATCCTGTACAACGGCATCAGGCTGGGCACGCCGTGGCCGCCGCGCCTGAAATCTCCCAACGAGAGCACGGTCCGTCCGCCCTACCTGGCCGATCCGCCCGCGGTGATCCCAATCGACGTGGGCCGCCAACTCTTCGTCGACGACTTCCTGATCGATTCGACGACCCTGACGCGCACCTGGCACCATGCCACGTATCATCCTGGCAATCCCGTCCTGCGCCCCGAGACCGAATGGGAGCGCCGCGACCCGGTGGCCGAGCGCACGAACCAGCCGCTCAACCCGTCGGCCATGGTGTTCAGCGACGGCGTCTTCTTCGATCCGCAGGCGCAGCTCTACAAGATGTGGTACATGGCCGGCTATGGGGCCGCCACGTGCCTGGCGACATCTCGCGACGGCATCACGTGGCAGCGCCCTCAGTTCGACGTCGTGCCCGGCACCAACATCGTCAACACCGACGTCCGCGACTCGAGCACCGTGTGGATGGATCCGGTGGATGCCGATCCTCTCCGGCGCTACAAGATGTCGATCTGGTACGACGGCTTGCTGGTGCTGTACGTGTCGCCCGACGGCATCCACTGGCGCAAGGTGGGCACGTCGGGCCCGGCCCTCGACCGCTCCACGTTTTTCTACAACGCCTTCAGGAACGTCTGGGTCTACAGCCTTCGGGGCACGTTGTACGAAGGCGCGGTGAGCGGCCGCTACCGGCTCTACCAGGAGACCCCGGATTTCGCCGAGGCCCGATGGGGCCCGCGCGAGCCCGTCGCCTGGGTGAAGGCGGACGCATACGATCCGGCCATCCAGGGCGTGCAGACCGAATCGGAGATCTACAACCTCGATTGCGTGGGGTACGAGAGCGTGCTGCTCGGCTTGTTCTCGATCTGGCGGGGCGAGTCGAATGCGCGGGAGAAGGTCAACGAGATCGTGGTGGGGTTCAGCCGCGACGGGTTCCATTGGGATCGCCCCGACCGGACGTCGTTCCTCCCCGTTTCCGAGACGCCCGGCAGTTGGAACTGGGCCAACATCCAGACGGCGGGAGGCGCCTGCCTCATCGTGGGCGACCAACTGCATTTCTACGTCAGTGGACGGCAAGGCGAGCCGGGCACGAACCGGCCCGGCGTGTGCTCCACCGGCCTCGCCACGCTTCGGCGGGACGGGTTCGCCTCGATGGACTGGCGGCCCGAAGAGGCGCGCGCGCGGCGATGGGCCGCGGCCGGCGAGCTGACCACCAGGCCGGTGCGGTTCGCGGGCCGGCACCTGTTCGTCAACGCGGCAATGGACGGGGGCGAGCTGCGCGTGGACGTGCTCGATGAGCAGGGGGCGGTCATCCCGGCGTTCAGCAAGGAGCGCTGCGAGCCGGTCACGCGCGATGGCGCCCGCCTGGCCGTCAACTGGACCGCCGCGTCCATCGGCGACCTGGCGGGCCGGCCGGTCCGCTTCCGCTTCTCGATGACGCGAGGCCGCCTGTATGCCTTCTGGGTGAGCCCGTGGCCGTCGGGCGAGAGCCAGGGGGCCACCGCGGCCGGCGGGCCGGGGTTGTCGGGCATCATGGACCGCCGATAGCCAATCGGGCGCCACCCTGACGCGCATCCTCACGCACACCACGGGCCTGCTGACTAACCGGGGCTGGCTGAAGGGATGCGGCCCGAGGATGGGCTGGAGAGGCGGGGTGGGGCCCGTCGGCCACGTCAGACGGGTGGGGCGAGGCGTTCAGTCATTGAAGCGGCGCTCGACCCAGCGGATCGCACCGCGCGACACGGCCATGAGGAGGCCAAGTAGGGCGACATAGATCAGGAACACGCTGATCGAGTAGTTGTAGTACCGGTACGCCGCGAGAATCACCGCCTGGGCCAGCGCCGCGCCGAGCACCACGCCCTTCACGAACGTGACGCGGTCTTTCTGGCTGAAGTGATCCCAGGTGCCGCGGTAGACGCCCACCATGAAGAACCCCACGAGTTGCGCCGCCAGGACGATGGGCAGCGAGCGATAGAAGTTCTCGGCGTTCTGCAGGAACGCCTCCTGCTCGAACCGTAGGCGGTTGGCCGCGTAATAGGCCACACCGGCCAGCCCGAAGTCGAGGATGACCTCCGCCACGCGACGCTTGTACGGGAATTCCAAGGCCAGCGGCGTCACCGCCGAGGTTGGCGCGGTGTCCCCGTACACACGCACGCGCGCCAACAACACGGCCAGCACGCACATCGCGGCCAGGAAGCCGGCGCCGGCCAGCAGCGAGCCCCCGTCGCTGGCATTGCGCAGCAACAAGCCCACGACGCCACCGATGGCCGCCAGCGACCAGAGGACGAACACGGCCGACCGTTCAGACAGCCCGAGGCCCACGAGCCGGTGCGACGAGTGGTCGCGGCCGCCCATCGCTGGTGACCGGCCGGCCAGCAGGCGCAGCACCGTGACCAGCGTCGTGTCGAAGATGGGGATGAGCAGCACGAACACCGGGCCCGCAATCGCCGAGATCACGTCCGACCGGCTGCCGCGCACGCCCTCGTCGTTCAACGTGAGGATGGCCAGGCTGAAGCCCAGCATCAGGCTCCCGCTGTCCCCCATGAAGATCGACGCGGGCGGGAAATTGTAGACGAGGAACCCGGCCACGCTCCCGGCCAGCACGGCCAGAAACACCACCTGGGGCTGCGCGGCCTCGCGCGACGCGCCGGTCAGCAGGCCCGCCATCAGCATCACGGCCACCACCAGCGCCGTGCCCGCGCAGAGCCCGTCCATGTTGTCGAGCAGGTTGAACGCGTTGGTCAGCCCCACGATCCAGATCATCGTGACGATGCTGTCGAGCAGCCGCGACTCGAGCCAGTCGAGCCGGTACCCGAAGTACACCACGCTGGCCGCCATGGCGATCTGGCCAATGAGCTTGGTCGACGGCTTGAGCGCCAGCACGTCGTCCAGCAGCCCGAGGATGAACACGGCCATGGCCGCCGTCAGCGGCACGACCGTCTCTCGCGCCACGCCGGCCGCCATCGTGCCCCCGAGCGTCGCCAGGGCAATCGCCACGCCGCCCAGCAGCGGCACCACCTGGCGGTGCCATCGATCGTTGCGCGGGTGCGCGACGAGGCCGGTGCGGCGGGCCACGACACGGCACACCGGCACGAGAAGGACCGCGAGGACGAACCCGAGCAGCGCCGGTTGCACCAGGCTCACCGCGGGGCCCTCCACGATGGCAGCAGGGCCAGCCACCGTTCGAAGGTCAGCAGCGTCCAGAGCCGGTGGCCGTGGTTGGCGCGACCCGACGCGTGGTCGGCGAGCAGGCCGCGCACGTAGGGCTGCGAGACGTACGTCCGGAGGTGCGCGGAGGGGGCCAGCAAGGTGTCGCGGACATAATCGCCCAGTTCGGCCCTGAACCAGGCGTCAAGCGGCACGCCGAAGCCCTTCTTCCCGCCGCGCTGCACGGGCGCTGGCACCAGGTCGGCAAAGGCGTCGCGCAGGACTTGTTTGGTGGTGCGTCCGTGCAGCTTGAACGCGTCCGGCAGGCTGGCGACGTATTCCACGAGGGCGCGGTCCAGGAAGGGCGCGCGCGCCTCGAGCGAGTTGGCCATCGACATGCGATCGGCCTTCACCAGCAGGTCGTCGTGCAGGTAGCTGTGGAAGTTCGCCGCCAGCAGCCGGCTCAGCGGCGAGGCGCCGTCGATGCCGGCCAGCAGCTTCAGGTGGCGGCCGCGGTCGATCGGCCCGACGCGGGAGAGCAGGTCGGGGGCCAGCAACTGCTCGGCGTCGTCGTAGAAGGCGCCCGCCCACTGTGCCGCCCGGGCCTGGAGAGGCAGCCGCACGGCACGCGCGAAGCGGCGGGCCCGCGCCAGCCAGTGCCGCTCGTTCCGCGGAGATGGGAGAGGCGCGAGCATCGCCGACAGGGCGTCGCCCGCCCACCCGGGTATTCGTTCGGCTGCCAGCGCCGCCGCAAATCGCAGGTAGCCCGCAAACACCTCGTCGCCGCCATCCCCGGTGAGCGCCACCGTGACGTGCTCGCGCGTGAGCTTCGAGACGAGGTAGGTGGGAATCGCCGACGAGTCGGCGAACGGCCCGTCGTGGTGGTACACCAGCGTGTCGAGCAGATCGATTGCCGACGGCTTCACCCGAAACTCGGTGTGGCGGGTGCCGAAATGCCGGGCCGTATCACGCGCGATCGCCGTTTCGTCGAAGGCCTCATCGCCCTCGAACCCGATGGTGAACGTCCGGACCGGCTCACCCATCAGCCGGCTCATCACCCCGACGACAATCGTCGAGTCGATTCCCCCGCTCAGGAAGGCCCCGAGCGGCACGTCGCTCATGAGCCGGCGCTCCACCGCGGCGGTGACGAGCTCACGCACCTTCAGCGTCGCGGTGGCGAGGTCTGGCGTTGCAGGAACCTGTCCCGCCGTAGCCTTGGCGGAGGCGGAAAACGTTAGCTGCCAATACCGCCGGGCCGTTTCCTTGCCGTGGCGGTCGAAGGTCAGCACCGTGCCGGGCTCCACCTGCTTCACGCCCCGGTAGAAGGTCCGCGGGTGCGGTACGTACCCGTGGAGGAAGTAGTACGGCACGGCCGATTCGTCGACGTCGATGGCGAGGTCGGGATGCGCCATCAGCGCCTTGATTTCCGAGGCAAACACCGCCCGGCGATCGTCGCGCCACACATACAGCGGCTTCTTCCCCACGCGGTCGCGTGCCAGCGTGAGCCGGCCGGTGCGGCCGTCCCACACCGCAAGGGCGAACATGCCGTCGAGCTCGTCGATCGCGCGGTCGCCGAGTTCCTCGTAGAGGTGCACGATCACCTCCGAGTCGGCGTTCGACCGGAATTGGTGGCCCCGGGCCACCAGGCCCTTGCGGATATCCCGGTAGTTGTAGATCTCCCCGTTGAAGACAAGCTGGATGGCGCCGTCTTCGTTGCCAATCGGCTGGTTCGCCGCCGACCGCAGGTCGATGATGCTGAGGCGGCGAAAGGCCAGGCCCGTGCGCGCGCCCGGAGCCAGGAACGTGGCGCCGTGGTCGGGGCCGCGATGCTGGAGCCTGTCGGACATGGCCCTCAGCGCCGGCTCAGACACCGGGCGGCCGGCCGCAAAACTCATTTCCCCACAAATGCCGCACATATGCTGGTCAGTGAGCCGAGGGCAGTAACGAACTGGTGCGCAGGAAGTCGAACAAGGCGTCTTGGCTGGGAGACTATCTGCACACGTCGCCGCGGTGCGCGACCTTGAGCACGAGCACGATCAGCACGGCGTCGTGGACTTCGTAGAGGACTCGGTAATCTCCAACCCGAAGGCGGAGGACGCCGGGCTCGCCGGTGAGGGCCTTCACGCCTGGAGGGCGCGGGTTGTCCTGCAAGGCCAGCAGGCGCTTGTCGAGTCGCTTCTGGATGTCTCGTGGAAGAGCGAGAAAGGCACGCTCGGCGGACGGCTTGAACAGGACGCGGTAGCCGCCCACGTGAACAACTATGCAAGGCCGGCCTTCCGGCGGACCTCTTCGTACGGGGTGTCGCCGGGTTCTTCGCGTGCGGCCAGGACGGCTTCCGCATCGAGGCGGTCTTCGAGGGACTCGAGCAGCGCCAGATCGTCAACCGACACCAGCGCGGCCACGGCCTTCCCGTGCCGCTCGAGGACGATCCGCTCGCCCTTGTAAGCGACCCGGTTAAGCGTCTCGGAGAACGAATTGCGGACAGCGGTGGCAGGAATACGCGGCATGTTCGTTTCGTAAATATTGACAGTCTTGTACGTTACGTCAACCATTTCCGTGATGCATGTCGCGCCGATAGCATCTTGACAGCACCATAATCAGGCATCATGATGCACTCATGCGGACCACGGTGACGTTGGACCCGGATGTCGAGCGACTGCTGAGAGAGGCCATGCATCGTTCGCGCCTGTCCTTCAAGGAGACTCTGAACCGCGCCCTTCGTGCTGCCCTGGGTCGCGAGCCGGCCCGATCCGGTCGTCCCGCGTTTGTCGTTGCGGCGCGGTCTCTGGGATTGCGGGCGGGCATCGACCCCACGAGTTTCAACAAGCTCGCCGACGAGCTGGAGGCCGACGCGATCCGGGAGCAGCAACTGCGCATGACGGGCCATGATCGTCCCTGACGTCAACCTGTTGCTGTACGCCTACGACACCAATTCGCGGTTCCATGCCGCGGCTGCCGCGTGGTGGCGATCGTGCCTGGGTGGCAACGAGCCCGTGGGGATCCCGTTGGTGGTCGCGTTCGGGTTCGTGCGCGTCGCCACAAGCGCTCGCGTCTTCGAACAGCCGATGACGCCGGGCGAGGCCGCCGGTCACATCCGCGCCTGGCTGGCGCAGCCGGTGGTGGAGGTCCTGGAACCTCGCGCCGATCACCTCGAGCGCGTGCTCTCCCTGCTGGAGTCGCTCGGCACCGGAGGGAATCTGGTGACCGATGCGCAGATTGCCGCGCACGTCCTCGACGCCGATGCGGTCCTGCACACCGCCGATACCGACTTTCTCAGGTTCCCCGCACTGCGCTGGCTCAATCCGCTCACGGGCATCACCAGCCCCACGGCGCCAGCGCGCCCTGACCCGTCACAGGGTTAGCGCGCCGACGATAGGCGGCCGATTCAGACCCACCCCTTCCACCAGTAGCTCGCGAGCGCGGCATATTCGTGGAGGATGCCGCGGATCTGCTCGAGCGACGCGCCCCGCTCGTGGGTGTAGAACTGGCTCTGCGGCACCGGCGCCGGGACGACCGCGACGTCAGGGGCCAGCTTGCTCCACGTCATGGTCGCGCGGCGCATGTGATACGGCGAGCTGACCAGGAGAATCCGGTTCCAGCCGTTGCGGTCGAGCATCTGCTTGGTCAGCCGGACGTTGTCGTAGGTGTTCTTCGCAGCTTCTTCGAGCAGGATGGCGTCGGCCGGCACACCGTTGTCGATGGCCACCGCCTTCATCACCTCGGCCTCGCGTAACGTGAACACGTACCCGGACGAGAAGATGAGTTTCGGCGCGTAGCCGGCGCGATAGAGTGTCACCGCCTGCGTGACGCGTTCCTGGAAGCCGCCGCCGGCCTTGCCCGACTCGCCGACGCCGCCGGCAAAGACGACAATGGCGTCGGCCGGCCTCGGGGCGTCCGAGATCTTGAGCGGGTCGGCCAGCATCCAGACAAGCGGCGTCTGAAACACCAGGAGGTAGGTCAGGAGCAGCGCCCCCACGCCCTCGAGCGCACGGCGCCTGGCCACGTCGTAGAGGCGGCGCAGCCGGTCCTCCCAGCCGCGCGTGCCCGAGTCCTTGGCCGCAATGGCGGCGTCGATGAGGCCCCACATGGCCGCGATCCGGCGGTCCCAGCCATTCGACCGGGCCACGTCGATGCGCCGTTCGACCTCGGCCGGCGTGGCGCCCGCCATGGCGGCGCGGATTTCCGCGGCGAAGGCTCCGGCGTCGGCGGCCACCCGCACGATGTCGCCATGCTCTGCGTTGAAGCGCCTGACTTCGGCGAGGTCGGTCGCCACCACCGGCTTGCCCATGATCAGGTACTCGTTCAGCTTCGTCGGGTACACGTTGGCCGTGTACTCGGTGATGCGGTACGGCACGAGGCCCACGTCGAAGCCGTGGACGTAGGCGGGCAGCTCGCGGTGGGCCTTCTTGCCGAGCAGGTGGATGTTCGGCGCCGCGTCGAGGCGCGCGACGTCCACCTGTGGCGGGCCCACCAGCGCGAAGCTGATGTCGGGGTTCTTCGCGGCCACGTCGGCCAGCAGGTCCAGGTCCATCCATTGGTGCAGGCCGCCCACGTAGCCGGCCACGGGGCGCGGCAGGGCCTGGAGGTCTGCGGGCGCCACCGGCCCCTGTTCGCGCTCGCGCTCGAACACTTCCAGGCTCACACCGAAGGGAAACAGGTGCACCCGCTCGGCAAACCGCGCGGCGCGCTGCCGCAAGCGCTCCGAGGTGACAAACACCAGGTCGGCCTCGCGGAAGAGGTGCTGCTCGCTTTCCGCGATGCGCCGGGCCTCGGGCGAGCTCGAGGCCAGGTCGTCGATGCAGTAGTAGATCGTCAGCGTGGGGTCGATGCTCGCAATCACCGCCCGCGCCAACGGCGTCGGCATGAACGTCCAGACGATGGGCCGTGAGAACCCCGTGGCGCGCATCCAGCGCGACAGGCTCCGCGTGAGCAACTGGCGGTTGATCCAGCCGGCGATGCGCGAATAGGGCATCGGCAGCACGAGCGGCGAGAGCACGAACAGGTTGGGTCGCTCTTCGCGGAAGCCCTTGGTGCCCTTCCACCAGTTGCGGAGGCGTTGGCGCAAGCGGCCGATGTCGCTGACCCGCGGCGCGCGCACCCCGGTGTTCTCGATGAAGAGCACGCGGTGGCCGCCGGCGGCGAGCCTCGACATGATCTCCTGGTGGCCCTGCCAGATGAAGTCCCAGTCGATTGTCGAGATGCAGAGGATGTCGTGCTGGCGGTTCATGAAGATGTAGGGCGGTCCTTTAGGACCGCCGTCCAAGGTAGGGCGGCCCTTTAGGGCCGCCGTCCGAGCACTTCGGTATACGCGGCCATCCACATGGCGGCCACGCGCTCAATCGTATACCGCTCCTCCACCGTCCGCCGCGCGGCGGCGCCCATTCGTGCCGCCTCCTCGGGGCGGGCCAGCACGCCGGCGAGGGCCGCCGCCAGGCCCTCGGCGTCGCCTGACGGCACGAGACGTCCGTTCACGCCGTCTTCGATCATCACGTCGGTCGACCCGGGCAGGCGCGAGGCGATGCACGGCAGCCCGCAGGCCATCGCTTCGAGCAGGACAATGGGCAGGCCCTCGCGGGCCGAGGGCAAGACGAAAACATCAGCAGCGCGAAAGTAGTCCTCGATGGTGCGTGTCGGTGGCACGAGCCGCAGCCGGTCGCCACATCCCGACCGATCGGCGGCCTCGCGAATGGATGCCGCCAGTTGCGCATCGGCCTCGAACTGCCGGGGACTGGTCGCGCCAACGCACACCAGCGTCGATGCCAGCTCCGCCTCACTTTGAAGCTTGAGCCAGGCCTCGAACAACACCTGCGGCTGCTTGTCGCGAGAGAAGATGCCGACAAACAGGACAATCGGCCCTTCGACCGGCAGCCCCAGTTTGTTGCGCAGTGCCGTCCGCTCTGCCGCGTCCGGGAGCGCGAATCTGACCGGGTCCACGCCATTGGGCACGTCGCGGAATTTGTCGCGCGGCAGCCCGGCGGAAACCGCCGCCGCCGTCAGGGCGCGGCTCACGCTGAGGTAAAGCGTGGCCGAACGAAACGCCCACCACGCCAGCCGGCCCTGGGCTTTCACCGCCGGCGGCTCGTCGTGCCTGGCGGTTTGCAGGTGCAGAATCACCGGCAGGCCGAATAGTCTGGCCAACGCCATGATGAGGATGTTCTTGGTCGAGTAGCCCTGGATGTGCACGACATCGACACCGGGCAGCAGCCGCACGACCGCCAGCGTCAGTCGCAGCAGCGCGCCGACGAATGACAGGCGGCTGTTCACATTGATGTAGACGCGGGAGACGGGCACGCCGTCCACGCGGTCCTGCCGGCTCAGCGTGGGATCGGACGATGTCGTGACGACGACCGCGTCCAGGTGCGGGCCGAGGGCGCGAGCAACCGCCGCGGATTGCAGCCCGCCGCTGCTCAGCTCTGGAGAGTAGGCGCCCGCGACCAGCAGCACGCGTGGTCGCGGGGTCATGCGTGGTGTGAAGCCAACGGTTCGAGGGACAACCTTGACTGCGTAATCTGTGTAATCTGTGGCCTAGGCGTTGACGGTGCTCTTCACATATCGCCGGAGGTGGAACAGCACGAGGCAAGTCATCGCCAGGATTACCGGTGCGCCGAGGAAGACACCGATCACCAGCAGGAGGAAATCTCTCATGCTGAAGGCCCTGAGCGCCGTGACCTGCGCCGGCTGTTCAACCCGATACAACGCGGAGCCGGCGCGAAACGCCACCCGGGAGAACTCGTTGTAGATGTCGTTGAACAGTTGCGTGGCGTCCTTCGCCTCGGCGGTGATGGCCGCGAGTCTCTTCCCCACCTCGTCTGCGGGCAGCGAATCGCTGCTGGTGTCCTTCATGGCGGCGAGGAGGTTGCGATAATGCTCCACGACGGATGCGCGGCTGACCGTATCGATGGAAGCCTCGATCACGTTGCGGGTAATCTCTTGCCGAAACTCGGTATTCGTGGCAGAGAGCGCGACAATGCCCTCGATGAAGGTGCGATCGATCTGGGGTGTCAGGGCCTGGACATCACTCGAACTCTGCGACCTTCCATTGGCCGCTCCGCTGTTGGCGGTCGGCGTCGACGACACTCCTGAGTACTCCCGTAATGCCTGGCGATACGCCTCGGCCCGGCTTTCAGCCGCTCGCAGTTGGGTCGTCGCGGTCTCGAGAGCCTGGGTGACCCAGCGCAGTGACTCCCGCCCGAAACCGCGTCCGGCTATGCCGATCAGCGGATCGAGCCGGGCCTGCATGAGATCCTCGAGACGCAGCCGGACTTCGGCAAACGTGACCGGGACCTTGCCGGCGCGCACCATTTCCGCGCCCGGCAGCTTCTCTACCTGGGAGATGTTCTCGATGACGCGAACGATGGCGGCGCGAACCAAATCGGCGCGGACCAGCAGCGCGGCACTTGATGCATCCGGCAGGACGAACACTTCAGGAGAGAGAACGGCTGACCTGATCTTCAGCACGCCGCGTCGTGCCTGCGATTCGACCGCCCAGGTCTCCAACACCTCCGACATGGCCTTCAGCACCACCGCCTGCGGCGCACTGGCACATTCGGCGGGCCTGACGAACATGAGTTGGTACGCCCGCGGCAGCGCCTCTCGGCGCGCGACGAACTCGTCCTGCAGCCGTTGTCGATCGACGGCCGTCAAACGGGTGTCGCTCAGGCGCGCCTGGTATTCAGCACTCAAGAACTGAAGGGCAGGCGAAGATTCCTGCACCGAGAGACCGCCGCGAAAGAAATCGACCGGGCAATATTGCTCCAGGCCATTCTTGGCAAACACCTGCGCAACAACCGAGGCGTCGGTGATATCCGAAGGTGCAAAAGGCAGGTCGTTGGGATACTTGCCATCATCGGCGCCCTCGAACACCGGGCGAAAGCCGATTCCGGCGCTCCATGCGCTTGGTTGAAGGAAGAAGTACAGCGCCCCGAGCAGCAGGGCAATCACGGTTGCGCCGATGGTGCCTTGCCAGATCAGCCGCCGGTAGTGGATCAGCGGCCGAAAGAGGTCGCCGAGCAGTATCTCGTCATTCTGGTCTTGGTTCTCAGGATTGGTCATGGCCACCTGTCATTATCGTTCACAATTCGCATCCGCACGGCATCTGGATCCGCGCTGACCACAGTGAAGCCGCATGCCCGATAGACGGCCAAGGCCGCGTCATTCGCGGGTACCACTTCGAGGTGAACATCCTTCAACTGCCATGGCCCGAGCGCCTCGTCCACGACGCGGGTCGTCGCCAGTTGCGCAAGGCCCAGCCCGCGCGCTTCTGCCGCGCCAATTATCAACCGTCCAAACTCTGCGGTCCCGGCCGACCAGTCGATGTTGTACAGCGCCACCTGCCCCACCGGCTGCTTCAGCGTCTCGGTTTCCTCGATTACAAACACGAAGTCATCGTCTTTTTTGATGTATCGCTCCCACCATGCGCGATGCTGTTCGGGCGTGATTACGTCGGAATTGAAGAACCATTTCCGAATGTGATCCTGGTTGCGCCACGCCAGGGTCATTGGCAGGTCGGCCTCTTCGAGGAGGCGCAGCCGGACCCGGCCTTTGACGAGCGTGGCGATGGCGCGTTTAGCCAATCAGGGTCCGCAACGTATCGCACACACGATGGACATCGGCGCGCTCGAGCTGCATGTGCATGGGCAGCGAGATCACGCGCTCGCTGGCGCGGCTGGCACGCGGGCACGGCGGCTGGTCCGCATACATGGCATAGGCGGCATTGTCGCGGTAGTGAACGCCCGGGTAGATCTGGGCCTTATTGAGGCCCACCATCACATCGTCACGACGATCCACCATGACCTGGTAGAGGTGACGGGCCGATTCGCAGCCGGGCGCCACTGGCACGCGCTCGACCGCCTCGGCGCCGGCCAGCCCCTCGTCGTACCACGCCGCCAACTGGCGGCGATAGTGGTTGTCGGCGTCGAGGTACTTCAGGGAGACGAGGCCGATCCCGGCCATGATCGAGTTGCCGTGGTATTTGAAGCCCACGTGCTCCACCTGGTAGTGCCACTTGTAAGTGCTGTCGCTCTGGGTCCTCGCGAAGGTGTCCTTGTCGATCCCCAGCCACGTCCAGTGGCGCGCCGCCGTGTCGGACTCGTCATCCGGAAAACAGATCATGCCGGCGTCTGCGGTGGGGAGATTCTTCACCGCGTGGTAGCTGAACACGCTGACATGGCCTTCGGCACCAACATGACGGCCATTCAGGCGGGTGCCCGCCATGTGCGCGGCATCGAGGATCAGTTTCAAGCCGCGCTCGCGACACAGTTGGGCGACGGCCGGCAATTGGCCCGTATTGCCGCCAAGACCGACAAAGATCACGGCGCGAGTTCGCGGCGTGATGCGGTCGGCGACCGATGCCGGGTCGAGGCACAGAAACTCGTCGACGTCAGCAAAGACCGGCCGGAGGCTCTCGTAGAGAATCGCGTGGTTGCTCGACACGAAGGTCAACGGCGTGCTGATGATCTCGTCGCCGGCCTGCCAGCCGTAACGTTCCTTGAGGAGCCGAACGGCCAGATGCAGTCCCGACGTGGCGGAATTGAGAAAATGCGCGTGCGGCAGTCCCGTATAGCCTTTCCAGGCTTCCTCGAACTCGACGGTCTTATAGCCAAGACCCGTCCAGCCTTTCTCCAGGCACTCCCGTACCTGGGCCAGGCACTCCTCCACGCGAAACGTCGGAACAAATAATTGTATTGGTTTCATGATCCTCCGGTCAGCCGGCGGAGTTTGTTGCGCGCACGATACGTGTAGGCCGCCGTGGCGCGGCGAAACCGTGTCGCCACGCCGGGGACCGCACGACTGCTCGTCCGCCAGGGCGCACTGGCCCGCATCAGGTGCTGATAACCGTCAAGCACTCGATCCGCATGCAAGGCCCACGTCAGCGTCGCGCCGGCCGCCCGAATTTGACTCACCTGCACCTCGGGATTCGTCCGCAGTCGAAAGACGTGGTCGGCAAACGCCCGGACCTGCCACCCGACGCAGGCATCGACACCGGGCAGCATCTCCCGCAGAGGCCCGAACGCGACAAACGCGGTTGGCGTGTCGAACGCGGCGGCTTCGAACGGAACCAACCCGAAGCCCTCGCTGGAGGTTGGGTACAGGACCACTTCGGCATGCCGAAGGAGCCAGCGCTTAACGACCGAGGAAACTGAACCCAACCTGACCACGTCATGCCCAAGCGAGCCGGAACCCGAGAGCTCGTGGTCGAAGGTCGAGCCGCGGTCGAGGTGATAGCCCGCCAAGACCAGGCGGCCTTGGTATCCACGGTCGCGCATGTTGGCAAAGACCCTAACCGCAAAGTCGCGATTCTTGTGCTCGAAGTCGTTGCCGAGCACCAGGAGAAACGGGGCGTCGGCCAAGCCTTGCAGGTCGGCTTCGTGCCCGCCCGTCTCGTCGAAAGGCCCGGCCAGATGATCGGTTCCGAGCGGAATCGGTCGCACCGGACCGCTGAGCCGGTGGGCGAACTGGTTCTCCAGCCGGGTCGCGACATGCCGGCTGATCGCGAACACGCAGTCGGCGAGGCACACGTTCTCGTCGAAGATCTCCTGGTACCGGCGCCAGGCCCACGCCGACTCGTGGTACGCGGGATTGTCGTAGGCAATCAGGTCGAGCACCGTGAGTGCGACGCACCGGGCCACCGCGTGATAGCGCCGATAGTCCACGTTCATGTCGGGCTGGTACGGCCGGTGCAGGATGTCAACCACCGGCGCGCGTTTCGCCAGCGCTCCCTGCCACGACAAACCGCTGACCTTGGGAAGCCCGTCGAAGACACGGGACACCAGACCAGTGTCAGACAACAGCACGATGCGGCCGATCTCCGGCCTGCTCGCAAGTGTGCGAACCATCTCCACGGCCGCCACCTGTGCGCCTGATTCAGTGTTGTCCAGCCACGCCGCGTCGATTCCCAGTGAAATGGTTGACCGCGTGTCGCATGTGCCTACGAAGAGGTCGGGCCGCACAAACGGCACAACGCCCGTGACCTGAGCGGCATCTGGTGGGGGCAGGCCGGCTTCGCGGAATGACGAAGGATCGACCACTTGCCAGTAATGGACCAGTCCCTTGAGGGTCGCGGCTGCCACCCATTGGTCGAACCGTGCCCCGGCTACATGCGACTGGTTATCCGCATCACGGACGCCTATCAAGTCGGCCGTCAGGCCACTGACAAACGTCAGCGGCAGCACGGCCGTTGCCGCCTGCGCCGTATCGCCAATCTTGAGTGACTCCAGTCCTGGCAGTCCTGGAGTGACAACGGAGCAGGTGGCCACCTCGGCGCGTCCGGCCATGGTCCGCTCCGCGGCTGCAAGCCACCCCTGCACGGCTGGCGCCCGCAGTGTCGCCGGCTCCCCACGGCAAACAGCCCATAGACCCAGGCCACCGAGGCCGGAAAGGCGCTGGATCCACAAGCGATTCTCGCTGGGCATCAAAGTGAGGCTATTGACGGGCCGGCACCGGCCGCCGCTCGGCGTCGCCAAGGACGGCCCAGGCAAACACCAGGAAGGCCCAATGAAACGCCATCACGAGGGCCCACTGAACGGCGCGAATCCGGCGGCGTTATCGGACTCGTATGCCCACATCGTCGCCCACGGGCCGTGCCAACTGACTGGAAAACGGAGTATCGACAATGCCGTCGGGGCCGGCTGACAAAACCCACACGGCCTTGTCGTTCGCCATCGCTTCGGCAAGATTCACAAGGTAGCAGTTGCCCCAGGGGTCGGCGGCCAGCGGAGTGGGATCGCTGTTCCCGCGTGCAAAATTCGCACGTGGCGCCGTGACCCACTGCCGGGCGCCGGGCAGCCGGGCCAACGGCATGCGCCCCGATCCGCACGCGGCGTCGCCGTCGCGGGCCATCTCGACGAGACGCGATTGGTCTGCGCGCAACACCTCGGCCAGGTTCGTGACGACTCGTGTCGCCGCCCGCACGCGCGAGCGATTCACCGCGTAGGCGCCGAGCGGCGGTACGACCGCGGTGGCGAGCAGGATGAGCGCGAGCGTCGCGAGCACGCGTCGGCCGGTCAAAGCTTCACCGTGGGCTCTGCCTTCTCATGAAAATCCAGCGACTATAACAGATATTTCATGATAGTGTGTAACCAGTGCTTAGGCAACATCTTACGGATGCTATCACTGGAGCACTCCAGCAGGCGAGGGTGGTGGCGCTGCTCGGACCCCGACAGTCGGGCAAGACCACCCTGGCCCGTGGTATTGCCCGAGGCGGCGCCTTTGCCTGCGACGAGCGATTGAACTACTTCGACCTCGAGGACCCCGCTCACCTCGATCGCCTGGTCACGCCCAGACTGGCCCTCGACCCGTTGCGCGGCCTGATTGTCATCGATGAGATCCAGCGCCGACCCGACCTGTTTCCCATGCTCCGCGTATTGGCCGACCGCGAGGATGTCGATGCGCGGTTCCTGATCCTCGGCAGTGCCTCACGCGATCTGATTCGCCAGGCGTCCGAGACCCTCGCGGGCCGCATCCACTTCGTGGACGTCTTTCCATTCGCGCTCACCGAGACCGGTCTTGCCTCGTTCGACACCCTGTGGACGCGCGGCGGCTTTCCGCCCTCTTTTCTCGCGCCCACGGACGAGGCCAGTTGGCAGTGGCGCGAACAGTACATCCGCACCTTCCTGGAGCGCGACATTCCCGCGCTCGGCATCCGCATCCCGCCGCTCATGCTCCGCCGGTTCTGGATGATGCTCGCCCACTATCATGGTCAGGCTTTCAATGCCTCGGAGATCGCCAGGAGCCTGGGCGTGGCCGACACCACGGCCACTCACTATCTCGACATCCTGACCGGCACGTTCATGGTGCGGCGATTGCCGGCCTGGTTCGAGAACCTCGGCAAGAGGCAAGTCAAGACGCCGAAGCTTTACTTCCGCGACACGGGAATCTACCACCGGCTGATGGACATTCCAGACCGGGCCGCGCTCGTCAACCATCCGAAGCTGGGCGCGTCCTGGGAGGGCATGGCGGTGGAGCAACTGATCCGCGCGAGCGGGGCCGCGGACGAACAGGTGTTCTTCTGGGGCATCCACGGTCAGGCCGAACTCGACCTGCTCGTGTTTCGGGGCAGCCAACGCATTGGCTATGAAGTGAAGTACACCGACCGCCCGCACATCTCGAAATCGCAGCATCTGGCTTTGGAGTACCTCCGGCTCGATCGGCTAGTCCTGGTCATCCCGGGAGCGGCGGCATATCCGCTCGAGGATCGCATCCACGTCCGCGGGCTCAATACGTTGATCGGGGAGGCGCCTTAGGCAGTCCGTGCTGTCAGGCGATCGTCGTGCTCGTCGGCAATATCGGCCTGCCCGCTCGAGCCAACGCCCACCAGCCGCGCGTAAACCTCGGACGTAGGAGCCGGTGTTTCGACCGGGCCTAGCAGGCTCTGGCTGACAGAGCGCCGGATCAGTTTGGCCACCGAGACGCGCTCGGCTCGCGCCCGGCCTTTCAGGGCCTTCAGCTGCTCAGGATCCAGATAAACCATGGTACGTGACGCTATGATGCGGTAAGTATAGCGTCATGGGCCTGCGGCCGCGATCACGCGCCGGCCGCTCACGCCGCAGCCTCACGCTTTGACGCGACCGCGGCGCCCAGTGAAGCCCAGAACCCCGCGCTCCACATCACGTGCATGGTCATGAATGTCGCCGCCAGCCAACCGGTGGTCTGCCAGCGACCGCGGGTCGCGGCCCCGTGGGCCGCGCCAGCCAGCATGGTCGCCGGGTAAGCCGCGGGCAGGATCCACCACCACCCGCCGCCCGCCAACGATGCCGCAATCGTCAACGCGATCAGCACGGGAATCAGCATGGCCGGTATCAACTGACGCAGCCGGACTGAACCGGGATACCGCAGTAACATCCGGGCTTTCCACCAGCCGTACCAGCCGTATTGTCTGGCCACGGCGGCCACCGTTGGGCGAGCGAAGTAAGTGCATTCCATCGCGGGATCCAGGACCACGCGCAGTCCTCGCAAGCGAACCCGGTGGTTGAACTCGTAATCTTCGTTGGCGAGCAGCCGCTCGTCGAGTCCGCCGAGCGACTGCCACAGCGTGCGGCGAAAGCATCCGAACGGCACGGTGTCGACATCCTTCAGGCCCGATTGGCCGCCACTGCGGTACATGGCCCCGCCCGAGCCGATCCGGTGTGCCGCAGCAATGGCGACCGCGCCGGCTTCGAGCGTCGGCGCACCTGGCTTGATCACCCAGACACCGCCCACCACGCCAACATCGGGCAGCTCAATCAGAGCAACAGCGCGCGCGATGTAGTCGGGCGCGGGACGGCAGTGGCCGTCGAGCCGGACCACGACATCGGTGGCCAGCGCCGCAATGCCGGCATTGACTGCCGCCGCCACGCCCCGCTTCGGGCCGGCGACAATCCGCAACGGCAAGCCGCCAACCCGCCGGTGATCTCCCAGCACAAGCGACGTCTCATCCGTCGACCCATCGTCCACCACGACGACATCGTCTGCAGGGTGGGTCTGAGATTCCAGGCCCTGGAGCACCTCGTGCAGCCAGCGCGCCTCGTTGCGGCATGGGATCACGACCCCGACGGTAGCCACGCTATTGCCCCCCAGAACGGAGCATGGTGCCAACAGTCCGCAACAGGATCAGCGAGTCGAACCACAACGATTGATGCTTAATGTAATAGAGGTCGTATTCGAGCTTGATGGCCGAATCGCGCACCGAGTCGCCGTAGGGGTAATTCACCTGGGCCCAACCGGTCAGGCCGGGAGCGACGATCAGCCGCGCGCGATACAGCGGGACTTCCCGCTCGAGTTGTTCGACAAACGGCGGCCGCTCCGGACGCGGTCCCACCATGCTCATCTCACCGCGCAACACCGACAGCAGGTTTGGCAGTTCATCGAGACGCGTGCGCCGCAAGAAACGACCAACGCGCGTGACGCGGGCGTCGTTGGGAGTGCTCCACTTTGCCTCGCCGTCCCGTTCGGCGTCGGTGACCATGGTTCGAAATTTGGTGATCAGGAACGGTCGGCCGCCCCGCCCGAGCCGCGATTGACGGTACAGCACTGGCCGGCCGCTCTCAGCCACGATCGCGAGCGCGATCGCCGGTGCGATCAGCAGACCCACTGCGGTGAGCAGCACGGCCACGCCGATGTCGAGCAGCCGCTTGGCCAGCGGGGAGGCGTCGCGAAACGGCGCGACGTCGAAGAAGTTCGTCACCAGCCACGACGAACCCACGTGGTCCACGGGCACGCGCCCGAGTGTGTCTTCGTAGAGTTGCGCCAGTCGGACGACGTGGGTGCCAGACTCCTGGCAGCGGAGCAACCGTTGCACCCACTGGTCATCGACTTCATCGGCACGCCCGTCCAGTGCCACGACCAGGTCGGTCACCTCGAGCCGGAGGGCGATCTGGTCCACGTCGGCGGGAACTCCGGTAATCTTCCACTCCGCGCGAGGCGCGTCGTTGGTGGCGACCCCAACCACCTCGGCATCGCGGAAGCTGGCGTCAGTCAGCAGTTCGATCGCCGTCTGCAGCGCGTGGCCCGAGCCCACGACCAGGACCCTCCGGGAGAATGGTGCCTGGGTCAGCGACCAGAACGCGATCACGCGCCACGCGAGAACCAGCAAAGTCGCATCCCAAAAGACATAGACCGCGACCAGGCGCGGTAGGCGTTCGCCTCCAGCATAGAAGAACAGTCCCAGATAGATGACGAGCATCGTTGCCGCAGCCCGAAGAATGCCATGAGCAGTCTGGCGCAGGTCCAGCGCGACGTTCGCGCGGCGCGTCGGGATGAGGAGAATCAGCCATACCGGCACGGCGAGCAGCCAAACCGCTCGCGTGCGAAGAAACGCGAAGTCGTACGGAAAGCCGGCAGTGATCGACCAGGTCCATAACGCCAGCAGCACTGCCGCAGTGACAGCCGCTGCGTCGCCGAGCATCAGCGCGAGTCGACGCTCTGAACTCCGCAGGGGACGACTCAGAAACGGCCCCTAAACGAGAATGCGCCAAGGATCACCTTGGGCCCAAGACTGACGATGTGCAAAACAATCGCGACCGCGACGGCGGTCGGCTGAGGCACGTCCCACGCCGCCAGAGTGACCACGGTCAAGTAGTGAAACACGCCGACGTTGCCCGGCACCGAGACGACGGCGGTGCCGATCTGCAGGACCACGAGCAAGACGAGGGCCGTGACTGCCGGCACGGGCAAGTCGAAGCTTCGGAACACCAGGTAGTTCGTGGCGGCAGCCGTAACGGGAATCACCGCTGTGAGTATCGCGATCTTCCCAAGCTGGTGCCGCTGGGTGATATCGACCCAGCCCGCGCGCATCGCCGATTCTTGTTGCCCAAGCCACGCGGCCGCACGTGCCATCAGGCTGAGGTGTGTCCTTAGCCAGGCGAGGATGGCCGGGAGGAACCGCACGAACAGCAACGCGGCTCCGATCGTGGCGAGGGTCAGGGTCACCGCGGCTGGCAACACCCCGCGGAAGGCCTGTGGCATCAGGCCACTCAGAATCAGGGTGGCGACGATAGACGCAAACGCCGCGACGTCGAAGGCGCGCTCCAGTGCCAGACTCACCATTACTCGCCCGACGGGAATGTCGAGTTCGCGGCTCGTCACGACCAGGCGCGCACCCTCGCCGAAGCGTAGCGGCACGATGATGTTGACGGCCTGGCCGAGGATGACGGCGTCCCAAAGAGCGCGCCACCTCGCAGAAGAAAGCATTGAACCTGTCAAATCGGCTACCGGCGCTTCACCACCGACCAAGACGCCCCAACGAAATGTTACCAAGCAGAGCGTCAGAAGAACCGACAGAATCGCGACCAGGATCCCGGCCGGACTGGCACGTGCGAACGCGTCGACGACCTCGGGCCAATCGAGGTTGACCGCAGCCGCGTAGACAACCGCAATAGCGCAGAGCCAGCCAACGGCGTAACGGGTCGCCCGCCAGCGGCGGCCTGCGCGATCGACGGCGGGTATGTCATTGTGCACAATTGGCGGGTTCGCCTTCGTCAGTTGGAGCCAGCCCACTGTATCGCGCAAAGGAGGATGTTCCGCATGTTTGGCCCGAATGCGCTCTTCGCTGTCGGCCGGATGCTCGCACGCTGGGTGAAACACGGGTTCGTGGTGGTTGGTATTGCCGCCGTCCTCCTCAGCACCTGGCTGATGACCGGACGGTCCACTGGGCTCGAGCTACTCGTCACCGAATCAGATTCTCCGCGGCCGGCAGCGGCAATTGTCTGCGTGGCCGGTGGGATTGGCAGCCATGGCTTGCCAACCCCCGAAGGCTGGGACCGCATCTACGCGGCAGTTCAGTTGCTGGCCGACGGACTGGCGCCGACCATCATCTTCAGCGGGGGTGGGGCCGCGAACGTAAGTGAAGCCGAGGTGTACGCCGAGGCCGCGCGCTGGCTCGGCAGCCCTGCTGAGGCGCTCGTCCTTGACCCGATTCCTGGGAGCACCGCGGAGCATCCGGGCAACCTGTTGAAGCTCGATGCGACCAGGGTCCGTCACGACACACCTCTGCTCGTCGTCACCTCGCAGTTGCATTCAAGACGAACCGCGATGTCGTTCCGCAGGGCCGGCTTTTCGAATTTTCGGATGATCACGTCCTATGAGGCCAAGGGGTCGCCACTGGCCAGGAACAACTTGCGGTCCGGGGATCGATGTAGGCCCACGCGTCCTTTGGCGCCGCCATCAGCATGCCTGCGGCGATCGCGGCAAGTGCGGAGATTTTTAACGGGATCCTAAAGCGCACCATCAGGCACATACTACTCTGACACCGTCTCCATCGCGACGCCAGTAAGTCGCCGCTGCCTCATGATAGGCTCGCGATTGCGGGGAAACGCCACCATGATCGACGTCCGGTTTGTCATTGCTCACGGTTTGTGGATTCTCGGCACGGCTGTCGTGCTCGCGGCATTCAGCTACCACGGCTGGCTGGCGCGAGAGCGGCAGATACCTCTGCGCCAAGTGTTGCGGGGCGCGGGGGGATGGAGAATGAGCATCGTCACAGGTGTTCTCCTCGTGGCCTGCGGCTTTCTGCTCATGCAGGGGACGCACTGGTGGGAGCGAGGGCTCTGGCTATTGGCCTTGGCATGGGTGGCCTTCGACTTGTGGCGGCTGCGCAGCACGACTTAACTCCCCCGCGCGTCGGTAAGGGCGTCGCTCGAAGCGGTCGACCTCGAATCCATTGTCCACCAGGTCCGTTCCTGACGAAGCGCGGTGTTCGGTTCGAACATCTCCAAGATGCGAACCATAGACATCTGGTCGATCTGTGGCGTCAAGGTTCAGCCTGTGCCCTTTGCGGTTTCCCTCGCGGTGAGATCCGGTTGAGGCGCGGGGCGCCCGGGCACTCGCGCAGTACGTCCAGGCGACCGCATCGCCATTGGAAATAGGTGTTAGGATAACTTGGCCTTGCCTGTGACGCGCGCCTTACGTTTGGCCCGATTCATCGTCGCTTCTGAACTGCCTATAATCCTCGCGATTTCACCTTTGCTATTGTTTCCAACACCAAGGCGCCTTGTGGTTCTGGCCGTCGTGCCGGTTATTTGGCTTTGTGCGCGGATCACAGGTGGCCGTGTGGTCCCGTCTACACCAATGAACGCCGCCCTAGGGCTCATGCTAGCGATGGTCGCCGTGAGTCTGTTTGCGACATTTGATATCCAGTTCAGCCTAGGCAAAGTGTCGGGCACGATGTTGGGCGCTCTGCTCTTTTGGGCCATTTCGCGATGGCTAACTACAACCGGCAGGTTGAAGCTTGGGACAGCGGCCTTCGTGCTGGCTGGCGGAGTCCTGGTCGTTGTCGGGCTGCTTGGCCTCCACGAGGACGGTAAAGTCGAGGCCGTCAGCTCGATGATTGCACAGTTACCAATAAGAATCCGCGGGATACCTGGCGCCGAGCGCGGTTTTAACCCTAATCCTATAGCCGGCTGTCTGGTACTGTTCGTGCCGCTGCAGGTGGCGCTTCTTGCGACGGGTGTTCAGCCTTGGTTGTTTCCATCGCCCAAGAACCCTTGGATCGGCAGATTGCTCATCCTCATCCAAGCCGTTCTACTTCTTCTCACTGCAGGCACCGTACTCCTTATGCAATCGCGAGGCGCCTGGTGGGGATTGGCAGTTGCAGCTGTAGTCTTTCTCATCTTCCATAGCCGACGAATGCGTGCCTTGGCAGCGGTTGCCGGTGCAGCCCTTATCGTCCTGCTGGTGGTGCTCGGCCCAGGGAACTTCATCAAACAGGCCATCATCCTATCGGGCCCAGGCGAGGCCGAGATGCGTCTGTTTGTTACGGAACACACCGTCGCGAACCGCGTGGAACTCTGGTCAAGGGCCATTTCTGGCATACGAGATTTCCCATTCACTGGAATGGGCATGAACGCTTTCCGCAGGATAATGCCGGTCCGATACCCAGTGTCACGAACTGAGTTCAACCCAGATGTTCCCCATGCCCATAACAACCTGCTTCAAGCCGCGCTCGACCTCGGCATCCCGGGCCTCATTGCGTACGCTTCGATTTGGCTGCTGGCGGGAGTCTTGCTCGTGATGGTTTACCGTCGCTCGTCCGAGCGGCTCTATCGCGCCATGGCAGGAGGTCTTGGTACCGGCCTGATTGCGCATTTCATATTTGGTATAGCTGACGCGATTCCACTTGGGTCAAAGGTGGGCGTGCTATTCTGGCTAACGTTGGCTCTCACGGTCGCCCTCCACCGTGTCGCACTGGTGGACCAACCAAATTAGATTCTGGCCTCCGTGGGATTTCGAAAGGTCAGTTCGTTACCAACCTCTGACGCTGGTCGGTACCCATTCACCACGGATAAGCCGTCTCTGATCCTGGTCACTGGGGTCCGGTGCGCTGGGAAGAACGGGGCGTCAACTACGTTGTACTCTTGCCGGCCGGTTAGCGAGGGCGTTGTAGATGCGCCCGTACATCTCACGAATCGCAACGTGAGTCTGGCCGAGCGCGCCCGCACTCGGCAGGAAATCTATTACGCTGACCCCATCGGACCGAGAACCTGCGAAATCCACTGGAAACTCATTCACCGTCAGCCCGGCATTACGGAAGAGTTGCGCCGCCCTCGACATGTGGAACGCAGACGTGACTAGCAGGATACGGACGGGCGTCCCTGGTCGCCGCGCGAGGATGTCTGACACGGCCCGAGCCTCTTCGGCAGTATTCACAACCCGTCCGGTGGTAATGATGCTGTCTTGAGGCACGCCCATCACCTGCGCGAACTTCGCTGAAATATCACTCTCCAGGGGCGCGTTCGGTTGAAGCGGAGACCATCCGCCCGTGAGAACCAGCAGCGGTGCCTTCCCGGCCTGATAGAGTTCAATCCCTCCGAACAATCGATCAGGATCGGCCCATTCGCTGACTGCAGCCGGCCCAGGAGCCACGACCCTCCCAGCACTCAGCACGACGATGGCATCCGCCGTGGGTGCCTCGCTCGCCAATCGGCGCTCGGCTCTGCCTTCGATGGCGCGGAAGAGGGTGCCGCTAATCACGGACATGCTGGCGAGCCACAAAATCGCACCAGCCGTGACGATCAACCACCGACGGCGAAAGATAAGGCCAGCGAACAGCAGAATCATCGCGACACCGAGAGGAAGAACAAACAGCGGAAGTATCTTACTCAGATAAAACATGATTGGTACTGTTCGCTGCTCGTTGACGTGTTGCGCTGCGGCCCACTCGTTGAAGGAACTCCTGCTTAGCGACTGGCCCGCGACAATACGCCGCCGACCACTTCACAGATCCGACCGATATCTCCCGGGGTTAGCGTGGGATGCACTAGGAACGTCACGCTGGTTTCACCGAGGCGCCGCGCAACCGGCAGGCGCTCCGAGGGCTGCCAGCCTGTGTCGTTGAATGCCTTCTCCAAGTACACCTCTGGGCAGCTGCCTGGATAGCAGGGCACGCCTTGGGTCGCAATCTCTTCAAGAATTCGGTCTCGGCTCCATCCGTCAGCGAGACATTGTGGCTCCACAAACACATACAGCCTATACCACGCGTGCGTGACATCCGGAGGAACCTGCGGCACACGTACCACAGGGTATTGGCGACACACTTCGGAAATGCGCTCGGCGTTCGACGCGCGGGCCGCCCCCCACTCGGCCATGCGCTTGAGTTGAATCCGGCCGATCGCCGCCTGCAATTCGAGCATCCGCCCGTTCGTTCCGAATGATTCGTGTACCCAACGAAAACCGGGCGGATGTTGTCGCTCGTGGACCGCCTCCCATGACTTGCCGTGCTCTTTCGCACTCCACATGCGCAACCAAAGCGCGCGATCATTCGTGGTCAGCATTCCGCCTTCCCCGCCGGTCGTGATGATCTTGTCCTGACAGAACGACCACGCACCAACTTGACCCATGGACCCCACCGACCGGCCCTTGTAAGCGGCACCGACCGCTTGGGCACAGTCCTCGATGACCTTCAACCCGTAATCGTCGGCCACGGCCAGAATTGGATCCAGATCGCAAGGCCACCCTGCGAGGTGCACACACAGCACTGCCCGAGTTCGTGGGGTCAGCACGGCTCGAATTGTCTCCGCCGTGATGTTCTGGGAATCCGAGTCGACCTCGGCGAACACGGGCCTCGCCCCGGCCATTGCGACGGACGATGCGGAGGCCAAGAATGTTCGTGGCGTGACGATCACCTCGTCCCCAGGACCAATGTCCAGAGCCTTCAGCGCGAGCTCAAGAGCCACGGTACCGTTGGCCACGGCAATTGCGTGCCTGCAACCAGTGTAGTCCGCAAACTCCCGCTCGAAGGCCTGGCATTCATCGCCCGTCCAGTAGTTCACTCTGTTCGACAGCAATACTGTGGAAACGGCTTCGGCTTCCTCATGCGTGAAACTGGGCCATGGCGGTAATAGTGTGTTTAGCATGTTTGGTCATCGAAACGGAGAAAGCGCACGGTGACGCAAGAGCCCACAGGCGTAACCCAGGCTCGCCGGTCTCCGCTGCGCCGCCTATCGAGGAGAATCATCGCGTCCAGTCTTTCGCAGGACCTGTGCAGGCACGCCCACCGCGGTTGCCCGCGATGGAATATCGGTGGTGACCACGCCTCCTGCGCCAACGGTCGCCCAGGCTCCCACTTGAGAACCGGGAATGGCACAGCTGCCGACCCCCATGAACGCCCCTTGGTCCAGCTTCACGTTACCTGCCAGGTGGACACCCGGTGCGACGTGGACGAAATCAGATAGCACACAGTCATGATCGATCGATGCACTGGTGTTGACTATGACGTGCCGGCCAATCGTCACGCCAGGCTGGATGACGGCACCTGCAAAAACGACGGATCCCGCGCCGATCACAGCCGACCTGTGCACGACGGCTGAAGGATGCACAACGACGCCGAATGTCACGGGAAGGCGTGCGGCAAGGGCCCTGCGAGCCTGATTCGATCCCAAGGCGAGGACAACTGATGCCCCGGAAGGAATCAGTTCGACGGCAATCGGCCCTTCGATGGCGTATCCGAGGAGACGCTGGCCATGAAGGTCGGCCTCGTCATCGAGCACTCGGACGATTTCGGATCCGGACGCTTCGATGGTCGCGATGACGACCTTGGCATGGCCCCCGGCCCCGATGACGACGAACTGGGGCGGTCTCATTTTCCGCTTCCCCTGAATTCCGGCATCGTGACGTGGCGGTCGGCCGAAATATGTTCTTGCTTGATGACGCTGGCAACAGTGTATAGAAGAATTCGGACGTCCAAAGCGAGCGAGAGATTATCGACGTACCAAACATCAAGCCGGAATCTTTCATCCCATGACACGGCATTCCGGCCATTGACCTGCGCCCATCCGGAGATCCCAGGCCGCACCTCGTGTCGTCGCGCTTGGTCAGGTGAATACAAGGGCAGGTAAGTCGTCAACAACGGACGTGGGCCCACCAAACTCATGTCTCCCTTGAGCACATTCCACAACTCGGGCAGTTCATCCAGGCTGGTCCTGCGCAGGAATCGACCGAGGGGCGTCAGCCGATCCACATCGGGTAGCGGGCATCCATTGGCATCGCGCGCACTGGTCATCGTCCGGAATTTGTATATTGTGAATGGCCTGCCGCTGAGCCCAGGCCGCTGTTGAGTGAAAAGAGTTGGCGCGCCGAAGCCCCTCCCGACCAGAACAAACACGACCACAAACAATGGCGAGAGGACCATCAAACCGGACAGCGCCAGGAGGACATCAACGGTACGCTTTCCCCACGTTCGGTACATAACGGACCCAGCAATATCCTACAGTGCCATCAGCGCGATCATCTCGCGGTTGACCTTGGCGACATCGAAGCGCTCCTCGGCGATCGCGCGGCTCCGAGCTCCCATTCGTCGCCACTCCTCTGGATGCTCTATGAACCAAATCATGCGTTCAGCAAGTGCCTCGGCATCCGCCTTAAGGACCAAGAAGCCGTTCTCGCCAGGATTAACGGTCTCGCGACATCCGGGGACGTCGGTCGTCAGGATTGGTCGTCCCGTCGCCATGGCCTCGAGCACCGTTCGCGGCATGCCTTCGTGATACGAAGCCAGGACGAACACATGACAGTCTCGGAGCACGGAACGCACATCGTCGGTGGGCTCAACCTGCTCGATCCAGCCGCGTGCCTCCCACTCACATACCTCAGCCAGGGAAATGGCATCCGGAGACGGGTCGTCGAGACCGAGCAGGCGGAACACGGCTCTGGGATAAATGCTCTTCACGCGCCTCGCGGCCTCGGCGTAAATGCGGAACCCTTTTTCTCCCAATCGCCGCCCTATGGTGAGGAACACGACCCCAGTCGGAGGCAACGGCTGGAGGCAGAAGCGCTCGAGGTGGACACCCGAGCCGGCAACGACCGCGCACTTCTCGATCGGCACGATTCGCCGCCTCACGAACTCGTCGCGATTATCGGGGTTCTGGAAGACCACACGGGTTGCCCTTGCCAAGCCGGCTCGATAGAGCCACGCCACGACTCGCGCGAGGAATCTGCGACTGACCGTGCCGCCTTGGAATGCAAATCCCAACCCGGTGACCAGCGCATAGAAACGGATGGCCGGCATGCCCCGCAGCGCGAACCCGGTCCAGATGATGGGCTTGATCGTGTACGCAAGAACGACGTCCGGGGCCAGTTCTCGCATATAACGGCACAATGCGAAGTACGTCTGTAGATCCCTCAGCGGATTCAATCCATTCCGCTGGACCGGAAAAGCCCGGAAGCTTGCGCCAACGCTCGCCAGTCGAGCGACTTGGACTGGTTCCGCGTCCGAGGCCATCCCGACTACTTCATGGCCAGAAGCAACCAACGCCGCGATCAGGTCACCCCGGAAATTGACGAGGGATTGCGGCGCGGCGCCGACCACAGCGACGCGACTCAAGTGCGATTTCCTGTGCGTTCGGTCTCGAGCCAGCCTTGAAACATCAACACATTCCAGAGGTGGGGCGCCCAGTTACGACGGCCCGACAGGTGCTCGTGCCACCGGCGTCGAATCGGCGCCGGATGGAAGTAGCCCTGCTGGGTCAGACGCGACTCATCGAGAAGCTCTTCCGCCCAGGCTCGAAGGGGTCCTCTGAGCCAAGCACCCAGTGGCACGCCAAAACCCATCTTCGGCCGATCAATCAATTCCTTCGGCACGTATTTGTACAGCACCTGTCGGAGAATCCACTTGTTCTGGCCGTGGCGAAGTTTCATTGACAGCGGCAAGCGCCAGGCACAGCTCACGACGCTTGGATCCAGAAACGGCACGCGGGTCTCGAGACTTGTCGCCATCGCTGCCCTGTCGACCTTGACCAGAATATCGTCTGGCAGATAACTCAGTGTGTCAGCGGCCATCATGCCTTCGATGAAAGTCCCAATGCTGGCTCCGTACGCATTGGTCAGGGCGGTCTCAGGGTCCGCGCCTCCGATGACCACACTCTCTATTTTTCTCCAGTGAGACACGAACTCCCGATAAAACGTCTCGGCCGATCCGGCGGCGAGCACCTCGGACAGCTTCAGCAACTTGTCGCCCGCGTTCCATTGGCGATAACGCCTCGGTAGCACCGCTAGCATCGGAGTCAGTAGCAGATTCCACGCGCCCGCGGGAACGCCTGAGAGCGCGCGTGCCACATTCGAGCGGAGGGGGACCGGGATACGGTGCAGCCACCGCCACAGGCGGTCGGCCTGAACATAGCGGTCATAGCCGCAGAACAACTCGTCGCCGCCATCGCCCGACAGCGACACCGTGACGTGCTGACGCGCCAATACCGATAGCAAATATGTCGGAATTTGCGAAGAATCGGCAAACGGTTCATCGTAAATCTGCGGCAGCGTCGGGATGACTTGCATTGCCTGGCCGGGTGTCACATACAACTCGACGTGAGCTGTTCCAAGGTGGCGCGCCACGGCCTTCGAATGAGTAGCCTCGTCGTAGCGACCTTCGTGGAAGCCAATCGCAAACGTCTGCACTGGACGAGATGAGTGGGCCTGCATCAGCGCCACGACCAACGACGAATCCACTCCCCCGGAAAGAAAAGCCCCCAAGGGCACGTCAGTCATCATCTGACGCTGCACGGCCTCATGCAGCAGACGGTCCAGGGCGGTGGTCGCCTCGGAGTCATCGCCGGCAAAACGATGCTCCAGTCCATCCCGAATCATCTCGCTGGCCAACCAGTAGGCCTGAGGCTCAGGCTGGGCCGGGGCTACCGCCCTGGCCTCGCTATCGAATTTGACGAAAGTCCCGGGCGGTAACTTGAGAATGCCCGAGTAAATCGAGTAGGGCGCCGGAATATAGTTGTGCCGCAGTAGCAGGCTCACTGCCCGTCGGTCGATGTCCCCGACAAAGGCGGGGTGGGCCTTGAGTGCGCTTAACTCGGACCCAAAGAGCAGCACGCCATTATTCCGGCCGTAATAGAGAGGCTTTTCTCCCAGCCGGTCTCGCGCCAGCGTGAGCACTCTTTGTTCGCGATCCCAGACCGCGAAGGCGAACATCCCGACAGCCTTCTCAAGGGTTGTCTTCACGCCCCAACACGAGAACCCCGTCAGAAGGGTCTCGGTATCTGATCGGCCACGCCAAGCGTGAGTTGCATTCTCTCGGTCCGGGATCCGGTACCCATCAAGCTCGCGGCGCAGCTCCAGATGATTGTAGATTTCCCCGTTGAACGCGATGACAAACCGCCCACAACACGACACCATGGGCTGATGGCCGGCCGACGAAAGCTCCACGACGCTCAAACGGCGGTGACCAAGCCCGATGCCCGTACTCGCATCGACCCACTCGCCCCCGTCGTCAGGTCCGCGATGACGGATCGCGTCAGCCATGCGGCGCGCGAGGGCCGCGCAATGAGCGTCCTGTACTCCCGTTGGGCCGACGAATCCGGCGATGCCGCACATACAAGCTTCCTCGGCTCGTGGGTCAGACGTCCGAGTCAGGAAACACTGCTCTCCGTGTTCTGCTCTTTGAGGAACAATATGTTTTCTTCCAGCGCTCTCTTCTCGATCCCATATCTGACGAGACTGCCGATCTGGACATAGCCATAGCTGCCCAGGAGCTCGCGAGTCTGTTCGTAAATGGACTTGTTGTATTCGACGATGACAGCCGGGCCGGACTGCCTGAGTATCTTGTCGGCCCCCTTCAGCACGTCGAACTCCATTCCCTCCACATCCAATTTCATGAGCTTCACCCGATCCCAGCCAAACCCATCCTCCGCCAGCACCTGATCAAGACTCTTGCACTTCACTTGAATCCTTCGTATCGCTCGCTCCCAACTGCTCATGCTCGCTGTCCCGGGATTGTGATAGCCGCGCGGCTCCGCTGCGTAGGGCAATCCCAGTTCAAGAATGCACTCGCGATCACTCAGGCCGATTGGATACACGTGGACATCGGCATAGTTATTGAGGGCCAGATTCCTCCGGAGCTTATTGACCATATCGGGGTTCGCTTCGAAAGCAAGGACGTCGACTTCCCGACTTGTTCTGGATGCCGCCATTACCAGCGTGTGAAGGCCAATGTTGGCACCAACGTCAATAACCAGTCCGTTTGTCGTGTTAGAAATGTGCTGCGCGATGAATCTCTGGGTTCCAATTTCGTACCTGCCAAAACACAGCACGCCGCGTTCGTGATAGTTGTTCGTGTCAATGTCATAGAAGATGCCGTCGATCTGCACGGCAGCCTTGATATGGACACCCAGGATCTCGAACACCTTGTCTCTTAGTTTGTACAGGCGACCTGGGAGGAACCTCCGGGAGAACCGGAACATCTCGTGGATGAGTGCGTTTCCCAGGCTCATATCAGCGCTCCATCCCTGTACGGGTTCGCGCGCCTGGTCGATTGCCGGCTCATTCCACTGAACGAAGGGCACGACGACCGGGCGCGCACAGTCAATTGGATGATGAATCCGACTCTGGTCAACTCGGCCGCGAGAAAACAAACTCGTTGCAGCCATGTCGGCCACCGCACGTCTTGAGAACTTCCAGCTGAAGTTCAAAGGCCCGGACGAACTTGAACACCGCCTCCGGTTGTGCGGGCTCAAACGGCCAGCCCCCTATCCAGTCCGCGACGTCATAGTAGATCCGCATGCCGCGTCGGCCCCGCCCAGAGTACCTTCGCAGCGGGCTGCGCCCTCGCAGTGCGTCGGCGATGGCCAGAGCAACGACAAAGAACCCAAAGTAGGTCCAATGCATCAATCGGCGGACGAACCGGGGAGACCAGTTATAGGTCCGCTTGACCACGCTCCAATAGCCGGACAGCCAAGGCTGATAGTTGTAGATCGCAATAAACAGCAGGCCCCCCGGTGCGACCACTGGGAGCACATTGCTCAGCGCCGTCCACAGCGCGCCTGTATGGTGAAGCACACCCCAGGAGTAGACGACATCGAATCGCCCGAGCTGCTCAACGTACTGGCGGTCCAGGACCGATCCCCGTTCGACTCGCCACCTGTCATCGTTGGGATAAAAGCGCTCCCGCAGAACAGCCGTGCAGGCGACCGACTCTTCGTCATAGTCGAACGAGTGCACGACGGCGCCCAACCGGCGCGCCGCAAGGGAGAATAGTCCGCTCCCAGAACCGACATCCAGAAACGAACGACCCGTGAGATCGGTGACGCCCAGCATCTGACAAAGCGACTGCTCCGCTTCTCGGATTCGCTCCTCGGTAAGCGTCTTCAGGAACCGTCGCCAATTGGCGCCGAACTCGAACCGTAACTCGGGCGAAGACATCACGAGAGTGTATCGCGGGAACTGCGCATCACCGCGTCGTATAGCTCCTGGTACTCGTCGGCGATTGACTGGAGAGAAAAGTTCTGAGCGATACGCGCGCGGGCGCGGTCACCCCGACCTGCTCTCGCCTGCGGGCTTTCACACAATATGCGGGTGATCCCCTCGGCAAGCTCGCTCGGTCGGCGAGGAGGCACGGTAATTCCGGTGTCGCCGACGATGTGGGCGGACTCTCCGACGTCGGACACCACGCACGGAACACCGCAAGCCATCGCTTCGCCGATGACATTCATGAAGCCTTCGCCGAAGGCCGAAGACGAAACGACAATATCGAGCGCCGGCAGCCATCGGTGCACGTCACGACGCTCCCCGAGCAAACGCACGCGGTCACCGAGGCCATACGTCGCCACCTGGCCGGCGAGGGTCTCGTTGGAATCGTCGACACCCATTCCCGCAAGGACAAACCGGGCCTCAGGGTGCGTTTTCGCCACCCGATCCGCAGCAGCAAGGAAGGTAGCGTGGTCCTTCATCGGGCTGAAATGCGCTATGTGCCCGATGAGCAAGGCGGTCTCGGGAAAGCCCAGCTCGTTCCGCAGTTCGGCGCGGGCCTCCGGACGAGGAGCGAACTGCATCAGGTCGAAACCGTTATGGATGAGTTTTCGCGACCGTTTGACAAAGCCGAGTTGCTCGTGCCGCTCTGCGCTGCGTGAGGAGTTGTAAACAATGGCGGTCACTCGCGAGGAAAGCCTCGCACTCAGCCACACGGCAGCCGACGTGCGCACATTTTCCTCGTCGAATTCACCGGGGGTGTGACGCACGTTCCAGATCAGTGGACACGTCAGGCCGGCCATTGTTCGGCCGATCTGCGCGGCGAGGTTTCCATGGTACATCCACCCCTGCAGCACGTCGGGAGGATCGTCCCGCAGGATCCGACGAAGCCGGTTGAGCGCGGCGAGTGAAGGAATTCCCCGCCGACACCCCATTGCGTCGACGGGAATACCCAGCTTGCGAAGGGGGGCGGCAATGGTTCCTTCACCCATCAACGACACCACGCGGGAGGTGTAGCGCGAGGTGTCCATTGAGGCCAGAAGCTTGAGCAACATTCGCTCGGCACCACCAGCCTGGAGATGCGTGATCACGTGAGTGACGCGACGTGCCGCCAATGCGACGGGCGTGGACGCTCCTGCATCCCTGTGCATGCGAGTTATCGTAACGGCCACGCGATCGGACAGGACCGTGAGCGTGACCGTTGACGGTCCGAACGTTGGCGGATCATGCGTGGCTATGCCGCCTTCGCGCTGACCGACGCGCGGCTCGAAGTCGGAGTGCCCACCTTCGAACGCTGCCTCTGGCGTGATGCTCCGATGAATAACACGTAGCTGATCGCGATCATGAAGAGATAGTTGGAACTGGTTAACGAAAAGAAACCGAACGGCAACACGCAAGGAGCCAAGATCACAAACGTCTCACGATTGCGGCGATACAGCCGAAGCACCCAGCCCAGAAGCACCGCATACCCGACGACTCCCCATGACACAAGAAGGTCGATATGTATGCTATGGGGTCTGCTGAAATCCCGCACCCTGAGTCTCAGCTCATCCATCACCGACCCCCAACCGGTTCCAAACAGCACGTTCGGCAGGTTGGTCCAGGTAAACCACCCGGAGACTACAGCGCCCCAGATCTCAAGGTAACCGACGATGCCGTACACGGACAGGAAGTCCCACAGTTCAGGAGAGCTCCTGTCAGTCACCAGCAAGCGAAGCCCGACGTAGAGAGCGGCAACCCTGTTCGACGTCAACGGATCGACGGCTGTGACGACCATCATTGGCGCAAGCGCGCAACCGATGGCCAGGACCCGATAGCGGGTTCGGAAGGGCGCAAACAACAGAACCGCCAACAGAGACTGCACCACCGGCGCCCTATCGTTCGCAACGAACAGCGTGACTGCAAACACGGCCACGAGCAGCAACTTCAGCCACGTCCGCTTGATATAAAACCACGGCAATACCAACACGAAGCTCAGGAAGGCACCGAACGTCGGCGCACCGAAGTAGAACGGCCCCCAGATTCGATTATTCCGTGGTGAAAAGCCGAACCAATCCACTCCGGTTGCATACTGGTAGAGCACGTCTGCGCAATAGAATAGTGCGATGGCGATTACGCCTTTCGCCAGCGGGCCCGTGCGGACGTCTCTGGCCCACACCGCCATGAAGATAAAGCTGATGAGGCCGCCCAGTTCTTTGGCGTAGTCGAATGACAACACCCGCAACATCGAGATCAGGGTGTGCAGGCCGATAATCATCGAGAGAATCAGCGCGTTTCTTAGCTGAAGCTGTGACGAAGCCTTCAACGACGCTGAGATTGCGCAGAGACACCCGGTCCCGAAGAGGAGCAGTCGACACAGCAGGCTGAACAACGTCGAGAAGTCGGTGACGGCGAACGGCAGGGTTCCCACCAGAAAGACGAGCAACCCCGTAATCAGGTTGTCCAGTTCCCGAGTAGGCCCATGGGACCGCGCAGTCGACTCAGCCATTCCGCTCGCTGCCGGACCGGCTCGCATGTTCGACGAAACGCTCGGCCGTCCGACCCCAGTCGAAGCGAGTTCGCGCCAGCGCGCCCGCTCTCTTACCGAGGGCGAGTCTCGCGTCGACGTCGGCCGCCAGGGCAACGACCCGCGCCGCCATCGCCTCGTCGTCATCTGGCTCGACGAGATAGCCTGTCTCGTTCTCTACGACTTGACTTGGGACCCCGCCAACCTTCGTGGCCACAACTGGCAACTCCATGGCCATGGCCTCCAGAATGACATTGGGAAAGTTATCGTAATGTGACGACAGCACAAACATGTCGGCCGCGGTATAACAGGCGCACAACCGATCGCCGCGCGCTTCGCCCAGGAAGTGCACTCGCGCACGTACATCGAGTTCGCGCGCAGCTTGCTCAAGGTCGGCCCGATCGGGTCCGGTGCCCACGACCACGAGATCAACGTCGGCACGGATCGCTGCTACTCGGTGCATGAGTCGAACGAGCATCTGGACGTTCTTCAGAGGAATCAGGCGGCCAACGAAAAGAACGAGGACTTTCCCGTTCGGCAGTCCCAACTCCGCCCTGGCAGCCTCGCGCGATGCCCCTCGCCTGAACACCGAGTGATCAATTCCAACCTCGAGCCGAATTAGATTCGCCTCTGGAGCAGAGCGTTGAATGCTGTCGAAGGCATCACCATTTGCGATCACCGCATACGTGCGCCTCAGGCACCAGAGATGCATGCGGAAACTCGGAGGTCCGGGAAGTCGCACAAACACACGGTCACCGAGCAGGGTGGTCGCCAGCATGCCGAGGAAACTCAGCCCGCAAATATGGACGACAAACGACTCACGACGTCTGCGCCACAAGCGAGCCAAGACATTGATCTCGAAGGCAATCTGCCCGATCCACCTGGGCAGTCCGCGCAGGCCGCGCAGTCGCCCGATCACGGCAAGGCCATGAAGGCGCTGCGTCCACAGATAGAGCCAAGGCGCTCTCACGGGACGGGCAATGCAGTAGCCTGGCAACGGGAGCAGCGATGGGGCGAACACCGGCCGGAGAAAGTAACACTCGGTCTCGTGGCCCCTCGCCGCGAGTTCCCGACTCACGTGCAAGTCGTAGTTCTCGCCTCCGCCCCGGTACATCCCCATCATGATGTTCACGAAAATGAACTTCATGCTCTGCGTGCTGCCCGCCGTTGATGCGCGAACCATTCTTCCCAGATCAGCATGGCGAACAACTTCTTGCTGAAATTGGACAGACCGCGGCGGTGCGAGTCCAAGTACCACATGGCCTGATTTCGATCGAGGTAGCCGGACGGGGCATCCGACAGGAGCTCCGCTAGCCGCTCGCCAAGGGCGCCTTTGAACCACGCGCCCAACGGCACACCAAAGCCCTGTTTGCGCTCGAACTCGAAACCGGGAGGCAGGTAGCGTTGCGCTACGCGCTTGAGAAGGTATTTCTTGACGGAACCGCGCCGCTTCAGAGTCGACGGCACCTTCATGAATGCGAACTCGACGATGCGCTTGTCAAGCAAAGGACTCCGGACCTCGAGCGAGTTCAGCATGCTCATGCGGTCGACCTTGACGAGGATGTCGTCGACCATGTAGTTCTGACAATCCGCCTGGCAAATGTTTTGGAGCCAGTCGAGCCGGGGCAAAAACCGACGAAGGCATTCGTCCTCCGGTGTTGAATTCGCGAGTATCGGACCACGGAGGAGCAATTGACGCTCAGCCAGGGTGAACAACCTCGCGGAGTGCGCGGTCATGCTGACATATGGATCGTCGTAGACGAGGCGTTTGAGCGTCGCGGTCTTCTGTCTCTCCGGGAGCAAGGCCGCGACCGAACCGATGAGTCTCCTCACCGCACCGGGGACGTGCTCTCGGAGCCGGTTCTCCCACGCGAATGCGTCGTAGTGACCGTATCCGGCAAATAATTCATCCCCGCCGTCACCTGAGAGGGCCACGGTAAGATCTTTTCGGGCCTCCAGGCACACACGATGTGTTGGCACGAAGGACGAATCCGCAAATGGCTGGTCGAGATCAGCGGCCAGTAGCGGGACCGTCGCCACCACATCGTCGTGGACGTGGTGAATCGAATGATTCGTGCCGAAGTGTTTGGCGATGCGTTCCGCGTGACGCGACTCATCAATGGAGGTGCCAGGGAAACTGACGGTCAGCGTCCGAACCGGTCGAGCGGAAGATCGAGCAGCCAGCGCGACGACCACACTGGAGTCGAGTCCGCCAGACAAGAACACGCCAACCGGAACATCACTTTGGAGCCTGACCTGAACGGCGTGCACGAGGAGCGCATCCAACTCCTCCACCAGTTCTTCCTCGTCAAGGTTGGGCATGCTCTCCGCGACTGGCAAGCGCCAGTAGCGGTCGATACTCGGCGGGCCAGACACCGGCAGGGCAAATGATGCCGCGTGACCGGCTGGGAGTTGGGAGATCGCCCTGTAAACGGTCCGGCGTCCACCGATATACCCGGTGGAAAAATATTCGTTGACGGCAATGGGATCTAGCTCGTCACTGATACCGGGCAGTCCGGCAAGCGCCCTGATCTCGCTGGCGAATGCCAGGAACCCCTCACGCTGACTGAAATAGAGAGGCTTCTTCCCGACATGATCCCGCGCCAGAAACACCGTCTTTCGCTGACGGTCGTAGAGCGCGAAGCTGAACATTCCCGAAAGACGAGTGACACAGGACTGACCCCACGTAAGATACGCGGCGATGAGCACCTCAGTATCGGAAGTTGTCCGAAACGCGTAGCCTGTCAGTTGCTCTTTGAGCTCCAGGTAGTTGTAGATTTCCCCGTTAAACACCAAGGCGACGCGGCCACATGCGCTGAACATGGGTTGATTGCTGCGGGGATCCAAGTCGATGATGGCAAGTCGGTTGTGTCCCAGAGTCAGACCGTCGATCTCGATAACCGCACTGTGATCGGGCCCGCGGTGACGAATCCGGTTCAGATGATCGTCGAATATCTGACGAGGAACGGCGTCAGCGCCCCAGTGTCCCAGGATGCCGCACATCAGGAATGGCCGAATAGCTGTTCGGCAGTCACGAACTTGACTCGTTCTCCCTGTTCGCGGGCAAGGGCTACGATTTCCGACAACATGTTCCGCAGTGACGCGTTAGCCGCCAAATGGTAATAATGTGTTGCGATCACAAAATTTCCGCCGCGCCGCAAGGCATCCTCAAAACCTCTGGCCAAGTCGCTTGCGTTCGTCGACGGGCCGATTTCGTAGCACGCCTGTTCCTTGTGAGTGCCAAAATCAAGCGGCCTCGTCAGCCGATAGCGCTTTCCATGACGGAAATACAGCACTAGTAAGCGCAGACAATTCAAGTAGTTTCTTGCGCTGGCTGGTCGTTCGGAGGGCCGATGGCCGAAGGCCATAAGGAGGTCAAATCCATTGCGAGCCAGGGCCTCGGCAGCGGACGGACCGAGGGAATTGTTTGGAGGTGAGGCAACAGTCACGTCGCGACCGAACACGGTCTCGAGATAGTGCTTCGCTTCACGAATGTCATAGTTGAAGTCTTTCCGCTGAACGAACTCGTAAAGATCGTGGTGAATGCCATGCAGCATGATCGTCGCCCGCCCGGATGCACACCACTCTCGCAGTTGCAGAACGAGCTCGCGGTTCAGGTCCAGAGGGTACACCTCCTTGGTCTGCCAATCGCGCCATTGAAGGTCCAACTGTTCCCACTTGCCTGCCGGATACGCGTCCACATCAAACCCGCCGACGAACGGTATGCAGGAAAAGCTGACTGGGCAGATCCGGCTGACCTCTTCGTACAGTAAACGAAGAACCTCCACATTTGTGTGGAAGCAGACATCATCGTCCCGGATCGCGAAGCGAACGCTCATGCCCAGGTAGCTTAGCGGGAAGTCTTCGTCACAATCAGCGTGTACTTGCTAGTCAGAACATCCTCGCACAGCCGAGAGGGCAGGACCCTCCGCAGAATAGACACGACGAACATCCATCCTCGGAATCGCTCTCCCATCCAGTAGGGATGTTCTGCCTCAATGGCGAACCCTGCCTCTCTCACAAGGTTCCGTGACTGCTCCATTGTCAGGAGGTTGACATGGCCGGTCTCTGTGACATGGTCCTGGGCGACCCATTTGAATCTGAAGAACAGGTTAGTCCAGCGGACCAAGTACCTATCGAACACTGGCGTGTCGGTCGTGTATATCGCCCGTCCCGAACTCTTCAGAACCCGTCGGATCTCGCGAAGCATGCGGAGGTCCTTGTCGGGCCTGAGGTGCTCGACAACGAACACATAGAGGACCGTATCGAACGTTTCATCCACAAACGGAAGTTCAAAACCGGAAGCGAGGATGGGAAGCAGGTTCTCCTTCCCTCGTTTCTGAAGTCGGCGTAACCCGACATTCGTGACGTCCACGCAGTACGACGTTAGGTGACGCGGCACTCTTGATGAATAGACGCCGTCCCCGCATCCCAAATCCAGGATGACTCCGTAGTCTTCATCACCGCGAAGCGAGAGGTAGCCCTCATCGCCCGCCGCAAGCTGGAGTGGCTCTTCGCCAACGTAGTGGCCGACATCGGTGAGATAGAGGTCGTTCCATCCGGGATCGGTGAAGAAGACGGGTATGCCCGCACGAATCGGATACGTTGACGCGCAGGAACTGCACCGCAGCACTTCGCGGTCGTTGACCAATGGCGACCTATCGCGTGGGCAGACCAGCCGACCGAAGGCTTCACTCTCCATCACCGGAGCTCTCTCAGACTCTTCAGCAAGTCCTCCACCAGCACCGACTGTTTGTAGGGCAGCGCGGTGTCCGTTGCGCGTCTCGACATTTGCTCAAGCGATGCGGGGCTGAGGCTGAGTGCGCGCATGATTCCCTCCGCGACGCCCTCGGCATCGGGCCTGACGACGATTCCGTTCACGCCATCCTTCACCAAGTACTTGAGATTATTGATGTGAGTCGAGATCACGGGCTTGCCGCAGGCAAAGGCCTCAACCCAGGTGCGCCCAAAAGTCTCGTCCGGGTAGATGGTTGGAAACACGCACATGTCGCAGGACGCGTAGTAGGCCCTTACGGATTCAAACGGTAGTGTGCCGACGAACCTGACGTTCGTCAGGCCCTGGGACGACGCGAGCCGTCGCCACGACTCCAATGCAGGTCCATCTCCAGCGTATACAAAATTGGCCACTTCCCTGCCGGCCCTGTCCCGCATCAATGCCAGTGCGCGGAGGATGAGTTGAATGCCTTTCTGCTCGTCGGCGCGGGAACAGGAGAACAGCGTCGGGAGCGAGTTGTCGAAAAGGGATAACCGGTCTCGATCGTTGTGGTGGAAGAACACATCCGGAACGGGCCTGCCGAGAACCCTGACGCGATCGGCGACATCGGGGAATCCTGTCTTGAGGGCGAGCGCCGTCGAGTCCGCGACGAAAATTCGATCGAGCCACCTATAGCCGCGCCGCACGAAGAACGCACTTCCTCGACCCCTCCAGTGCGTGTTCGTGCGAGTCAGCACGGAACCACTGTTCACGCTCGCACACTTCTGCCCTGACTTCAGCGAGAGGCGGATAAAGCCCAGCGCCCTGACCACCGCATCATCCAGCAGCAACACCACATCCGGTCGAAGTTCGGCTGTTCTCCGTAGGACAGCGCGAGCACATGCGAACTGGCTTCCGATTTTCGTCAGGTCGAGCTGATGCGTCACCGTCGACGCCGCCGGGCTCACGGGAGGTGCTCCCGGACGGTCGGAGAACACTTGCAGGTGCGTCGCCACTCCGGCATTCGCAAGCCCCTGAACCAGCAGAAAATTAGAGAGTTGCATTCCACCAACGGAAGGCGGAAAGAATTTCGTTGCACACAATAACCTCACTATCACCCAGCTCTATGTAAAGAGTGCATATAGCATTTCCTTCATCGGCCCGGTCTCTTCCCGAGGACCTTCAATAGCTCTTGGGTCAGTGACACGCTGGCCAAAGCAGTACAGGGCCGTTCCGCACTGGCGGACGCCGATCGCGCACGACAACCCGTGCTCGTGATACCAGCGCTCCACCTCGTCGGCAGAGTGAAACGAGGTAAAGCCCGCCGTGTAAGCGTCGTACATGTTGTGATAGTTGCCGAAGTACACGAATCGATTAACGAGGGCTATCAGTGCGGGGCCGATGAGCGGCAGCCGTCTTACGATCTCGAACACGAAGGCCGGCACCGCGAGGCACCACCCCACCAACGATTGTGGCAAGCGCGAGAACACTCGGTTTCGCAGGTTCCGATTCATGGCGACGAGTACCGGATTCCCACGACCGTACAGATAGACAGACAAAAAGCCGCCTGGACGGCAGTGGTTGGCGACTTCGCCGAACGACGTCTTCGCAGACGGCGTGTGGTGGAGGACACCAATCGAGAACACGACATCGAACCTCTGCGCGAATGGCAAGCGGGTCAGGTCACCGCGAATAATGAGAATATTGCGAACATCCCGCGTATTGGCAAACGCCACATTAGCGGCCTCGCTAATGTCAGCACCAATCACGATCTCGGCTCCCATGCCGGCCGCGATGAAGCTGTACCTACCGTTACCGCAACCAGCGTCCAAAACTCGCTTCTCGAACAAGAGAGACGGAATCAGGCCGGTGTACGAAAGGAAATGAATTCTCTCCCGCGGGAGCCGCTGGTCCCAGCCTTCTCGACTGAACTTCTGCCATTCCTGACCGAAGGAGCGCTCGCTCGCGGCCTGAACGGAATTGCTTGACGGGGGCCTGAAGTCAGGCACGCCCCGCTCAATTCGATACCTGTGACCGCGGGCGCTCGACAGCCAACCTTCGATGACGTGCTCGCCCTGCTGAACCTCGATCTCGCAGTCCAGCGCCTGCCCGGCCTCATCGGCCAGGTACTTTAGATGCTCAAGTCGCAGGGTAGTGTCCTCAGGCGCTCGCCTCGACTGGCGTGGAATGGTGTCTGTGGAAATGCATGATCTGGTCGACCAATGTCTCGAGATTTTCCGGCGCGAGGATTGCGTCTCTGGCGGCCAGCGGTTCGATGTAGATGCCCCGGAAGGCATTCTCGAACAACGCGCCCAAGAACGTCTCAAGCACGTCTTCGTCGTGGCGGTAGTGTGCCAGCGTATCGGCCATCAGGCGGGGCCACTGCGTCGGCGCGACGTTGCTCGCATCGATTGCCAGTGGACAGAAGCGATAGTAGGCCGAGCCGAGCACAATGACCGGCCGTTTCAGGATCAGGCCTTCGAGACCCGGCGTACCGGTGATCGTGAAAATCGCAGAGGAGTGTTCGATAATCTCGAAGCTGTCGGTGAACGGGCTCACCACCCGAACATTGGGCAACGCCTTGATGCGCGCGTAGTAGTCGGCCCCTCGCCGCCCCAGCATGTAGGCGTGCTCTTTGACATACAGGCGATAGCCTATCGGCAGGGACTTCGACAGGTTTTCCAGAATATTCAATTGGTCGAGGTAGAACGGCGCGAGGCTCATTGTGCTGGCTTCTGGCTGATAGTGCAGGGGGAAGTAGACGTACTTCTCATCGCGCCTGAAGGCATCCCACCGATCTGCCCTCGCAAAGCGAGCCCGCTGCACTCGCCAGTTCGCGTCCGTCCACAGCCGCTGAAATGGATTGCGCTTGCTGTGCTCTCCCTTGAATGCGCCGCTAAACCAGTACCGGTAGACGTATCGAACGAAGCGGTAGAAGTGGCCGATTGTCACCTCATGCTCACGCGATCTGAGAGCGAGGTACGCCGGCTGCAGACTGTGCCGCCGGAATGCGTCCAGAAACTGTCGCACCTCTGCTCGAGTTGAATCGCGCAGCACCCGTTTGCCAGACAGATACTCATCGACCCAACTCACATCTTCGGTGGCGTTGTCGCTGAGAATGTAGCGATCCTCCAGTCGCAGTGACATCGGACGAATGAGCCGAATGCCGAGCTTGCCCGCCACCTCTTGGGAAATCAGTTGAGGCATCGAGCCGAAAGCGTTGGTCAGCAGCAAGTCCGGCTTCTCTTCACCATATAACTGCTCGAAGTAGTCGAAGCAAACAACGAGCCGCTTGCGGATTTCGTGGTAGCCGCATCGCACCCAGCTCCGGTCGGCCCACACGTATCGCCAGAGGGGCTGCTCGTGGTATTTTCGCTCGATGGCTGACAGCCTGTCGTCGAGATCGGAGATGGAGTCCGGCACCTGCTCCACCCCATCCTGCATCAGGTAGATGCGATCAAACACTCCGTCGTTGTTCCGAGAGAGTTCTTCGTAGTAGATCTTGCCGATGACGAGGGCGACACACTGCGTCGCGAAGCCAGACTCCTTGAGCCTCGCGGCAACACGATGCCAAGTGTAGGTTTGGTCCCAGTCGCAAATGAACAGTATTTTCATGGCGCTAGAGGCGGAGCCGCCCATCTCATCTAATGAGACCCCACGTCAACGGCGTGCCGCGGAAAATAGTCCGCGTCGCCCTCTTGCCCAGCACGTGGCCTATCTCTCGCGGCGACAGTCCTCGGCCCGGACGGATGGTGCGGATGTTCTCTCGGGTCAGCTCGTCGCCTTCGAGGATGTCCTGCACGACATAGATCGATCGCCGGAAGAGGGCGTTCTGCCGTTCGCTGGCCTTCCTTTCGAATGTCGGCAGACCGACGGAAAGCCACGCGTCACGACAGCCGCCTGCGAGCGCGGCCAGTTCGTCCGGCTCCAGGGAAAATGCGGCATCCGGTCCGCCATCCGACCGCCGCAGCGTGAAGTGCTTCTCGATGATCGAAGCCCCAATAGCCACGGCGGCAATCGCGGTCGTAATCCCGAGCGTGTGATCCGAGAACCCGACCGGCACATCGAACCTTTTCGCCAGCTCGGCGATGCTACTGATGTTCGCGTCCTCAACCGGAGTTGGATAGCCACTCACGCAGTGGAGCAGTGCGACATCGCGTGTGCCGGAATCGTACGCGCACTGCACGGCTTCGGACACCTCCTCGGGCGTTGCCATGCCGGTGGATATAATCAACGGCTTCCCCGTTGACGCTGCCTTGGCGATCAACTCCAAATCGACGATCTCGAACGACGCGATCTTGTAGGCGGGAGTATTGAGCTCCTCAAGAAAATCGACCGCGCTCTCGTCGAACGGCGAGCTGAAGATTGTTATGCCGAGCTCGCGGCCAAGGCTGAACATCTGCCGCTGGTACTCGCGATCGATGCCGATGCCCTTGTAGAGTTGATAGAGAGTTTGACCGCCCCACAGACCGCCATGAATCCAGAAGTCCGGGGCATCGGAGTCTATCGTCAGCGAGTCTGCATCGAATGTCTGCAGCTTTACCGCATCGGCTCCAGCCTTCTTCGCAGCGACGATCAGCGCCGCCGCACGTTCAGGACTCTGCAGGTGGTTGTTGGACATCTCCGCGATGACATACGGCGGAGCACCCGCGCCAATAGTCCGCCCTGCGATCTCTATCGTCCTCATACGCCCCCGATCTTCGACGAGTCGCTCGCCGCATTTTCCCTGTGCTCTAGCCACGCAACGCTCAGATTGATCGCCTCTACCGAAGCCGCCGCTACCAAGCCGCAGCGAGTGAAAGGCCCCTGATAGGAGAACCGTCGTCCCAAGCTGTCAACCAATATGCCACCGGCCTCGGACAGCACGAGTTCGGCTGGTGCGACGTCCCAATCTCTAACGACGACGTCCTTCACCAAGAGGTCTGCACGGCCCTGGGCCACCCTGCAGATCTTCAAGCCGATGCTACCCGATTCGAGATAGTTCGGAATATCGAACACGCGCATGAGTTCGGCCGCGATGGCGCGCGGCTCCGGGTAGTTGTCGGTCAGGGTGCCCTCGTTGAGGGGACGTGACACAACACGCAAGGGCCGGCCGTTGCAGGTGGCTCCTCCGTTCTCCTGGGCGAGAAACAGCTCGTCGCTCGCTGGCGCGTAAACGGCCGCCAACACAGGACGGTGCTCTCGCATGAGAGCAGCTTGAGTGACGAACCCATCAAACCCGTGGGCAAAGCTCGCGGTGCCGTCGATAGGGTCGATCAGCCAATAGGTGTCAGGCCGTTGGTCGGTGAAGCTGCTTGGGTCTTCCTCACTAATGACCGGAATGGCAGGGGACATGGCCTTGAGTTGCCTTTCGAGCGTCGCATGCGCGGTGCGATCGGCATCGGCTTTGAACTGATAGCCAGGCTCCCAGCGCCCCTTTACCGAGCCAGACGCCCTCAAGGCTAAGAGTTCTTCGCCGACGACCGTGACCGCCCTGGAAAGTCCGTCGATCATCACGAAAAACCGCGCCTTGGTGGGCCGACAAGAGAGGTCACTACCCGCGTCCCATGTCGTCGATGCTCGAGAATGTCGTCCCGGTGATTCCGATGTCGGTCAGGTACTTGACGATCGGTGTGAAGTAGTGTGGCCTGCAAATCACGAGATAGTCGACGGGATTCGATTTCAGCGCTTCAGGAGATTCGATCGCAGGGAGCCCCGTCAGCCACGCCCTTCCGTGTTTGTAGGAATCGCCATCGAAATAGCGGATGCGGCTGGCATCGAGCGAAAGACTGTACTCATACCCTCCCGCATAAAGGCCCACGCTCTTCCCAGAGTCGGTCAGTCGCCGTAGGGCCGCGACAACCCTTCCGGTCTTGGCCATAAGCGTCTGCGCGTGACGTCGCAACGCTTCCTCCTCCTCTGCCACCGACTCGGTCGGCCATCGCGGCTGCACCGACGCGCTGTAATGACCCCACAGCATCACCTCGTTGCCCGCCGGCGTCGCCAGGAAGTCCGCCGAGACAAATCCCTGAGCCTCAAATAGGCGAAGCGCATTCGAAGGCGTAAAGTAGTTCACATGCTCGTGCGCGAGGTGTGCAGGGTTGCCCGCTTCGAACAGCGGCGCAGAATTTGGGACGGAGTGAAAGAATAGTCCCCCTTCATTCAGGCATTCCCGGCTCGCTTCAAATACTTCGTCGAGTTCGACAATGTGTTCAAGACATCCATATGAATAGATCGCGTCGAACTTCTCCCGAAGCGATCCCGGCTTGAACAGGTGATTGAGAACGCGAATGCCGTATTTCTGCTGGGCGACTCGCGCCTGAGGCCCAATCTCCAGACCAGTGACATCGGCTCCCCTCTTCTTCAGTTCATTCAAGAACTCGCCGTTCCCGCTGCCGAGCTCGAGGAACCTCCGGCCTTTGATGTCGCCATCGAACAGCGCGAGTAGCTTGTCCAATGTCTGGTTGAGACGTCCACGGGCAAGCACGCTTTCGCCCAATGGCGTTGACGGCATGCTGCCAATTGCGTACACCCTGTCCAAGGCCCGCTGAACGTCATCGGTGAGCTTGAGTCGTGGAACCGCGTAGCGCGGATGGACACCCAGGCAGAACGGCAAAGTGCGTGGCAGGTCATTCGAGGATTTCAGATCGACGAGGCCCCAGAAGAACGGGTGGTGGTCGATAGTCAGGAGCGAGACAAAGTCATCCATCAAATTCACCTCGACTTTTGGACAGCCCGTCGACGCGTCGCAAAGTCATTAAACGTCAGGAACGCATCGACGGTACGCCGGACCAAGGTCACATCTTCGCGCCAGGTCCACACTTCAGATGCGCTGCTGACTCCAATCGCCAGATCAACCAGACGCCCCAGTTCATCAACGCCCGCCGCCTGCGTAAGCGTCGTGGTCGTCGAGAAACGCGGATTGATTTCAAACGGCAGCGGCCTGCCGTCACGGATGTCGACCCTCAATTGCACGTTGAAAGGGCCATCAGCACGAAGCTCGTCTTGTATGGCCCGACAGAGGCCATCGATTTGGGGCTGGCGGCGGGTCACGGCAATCCGTGTGATGCCCCGCTTGTCGATAATCTCTTTGGGCACCACCGCCCGCACCACGCCGTCGCGCCACGCCACCACAGACACCGTGAACTCGGTGCCCTCCACGTAACGCTGCAATAACATTGCATCGACATCCGGCCTGTTAGTTGAAATGTAAGCATCCAGTTCTGCCGGTGTGGCGATCACTCTCACCCCACGGCTACCGCGCCCCACGCGGGGCTTGAGAATCAGCGGAAATGGCATCCCGTCGTGGCGGTCCCTCAAGAGCCAACTCTCGGGAACGTCGATTCCCACCTCTTTCAGGCGCTTCATGAGCGCGTACTTGTCGAGGCACAAGGCCGTGAATGATGACCTCGGCGCGACGACTGGAATGTGCAACTGGTCAGCCAGGCTGGCAACTGGAAGCAGTTCTTCATCTACCAGCGGCACGAGGACCGCCACGCCTTCGAGCCGGCAAATATGCGCGAGGGCGTCGGGAAAAGCCACGGCACTGGCAAACGGAATGCGATACCCGGCATCCGCTAGATACAAGCCTGCCGCATTGGCGTCAGCGTCAACGGCAACAACTCGATAGCGCCGTGCCCGGAGCCCCTCAATGAGACTCGGCACAGCCGCACCGCCCGCTCCGGTAACCAACACGACCGGCGCCTTATCAGAGACATGCGACGTCATCCAGCCGCCTTCACTGACCCTGGATAGCTGCTGTGAAATGACAAACCAGCATCTGGCGCCTGGGCCTGCGTGAATCCCAAGCGCACAAAGACCGCGCGCGAGGCATGATTCCCTTCTTTCACGTCGGCCCGAAACCGAAGCAGCCCTCTGTCCGTCATGAGCCTCGTACCCATTTGGACGAGGCGTGTTCCCCAGCCTCGTCCACGCACGATCGCATCTACGGAATAGTCAATTCGCGCTTCGTCACGGTCGATGTCAAAGCGGATCTGGCCTACCGGCAAGCCGTCGGCCTCGAGCACGAAAAGGAATGCCGCCGGGTCGCAGAGCTTCTCCGCGAACCACCGGGTATGAGTGGACCACTCGATCGGCCCGGAATGATTGGCGTTCCGGCGCACCTCTCGGTCATTCGCCCAGTTGAAGTAAGAGATGACGTCGCCCGAGCCGGCGCGCCGAAGCCGAATATGACCTGCGTTGGTCGGCAAGAGCGTTTCGACAACCCGTGGGAGACCCAGGCCATCGACGACTATCTCATTCGTGGCACTTGTATCTGTGAGCCAGCCTTCGCTATTGGTGAGCTCCCGCAATGCCCGAGACAGCGAATTAGCGTCGCTCATGTGACCAACGTACTTGATTAGGCCAGCGGTTGCGAGCGCTTCTGACACGGGTCTCTGGTTGTCCGCAATGCTGATCGCCACGGTCGGCAACCCAAGGCACATCCTCTCCCAGGTGGTTGTCCCGACGGCGCCGATGGCCAGATCAGCCTGCATCATGAAATCCGCAAGATGTTCGCGAGGGCCGTGGACCGTGGTAAGCGGCCGACCCGATGCCTGCTCTTCAATTGCCTTCCGGTTCGGGTGGTTGGCCCCAACCACGACATCGCATTCCCATCGGCTAAACTCGGGGGCGGAGAGCACGCCGAGCGCCAGCGATGTCATGTTCGCTGGATCGGACCCTCCAAAGAACACCAGCACGCGTCGAATGCGTCCGTCTCGCTGACGGCGCAACCGACGGCGCGCCAGATATTCCTCCCTCAACAACGCGTAGCGCGGGCCGCTCAGCAACATGCACGCGGGGCCCACGAGCCGTGCAGACCGCTCGCCGCCGTCCGTGGAATAGTTTTGGTTGAGCAATACGTCACAGTCGTGTCTTCGGTCGGTCCTGTCGTCGATCACCATGAGCTTGACGACGTGTGAGCGCACCCGCTCTTCCCACTCTGCGTCAAGACCGTAATGATCAACGACGAGCCAATCTGGCTTTGCCTCCGTCAATGCTGCAATGGTCTCTGCCGCGTCTCTCTCCTGCGATACTCCGAGCCAAGCAGCATAGTCTTCGCCACTCGCGGTCTCCCTTCGTGAAGGTGCTGGAAGAAACGTCGTGCGCACGTTACGCTCCTTCAAGAGAGCACCGAGATGTCCGTGGTGCTCTCGACAGATGAATCGCGTTTCCGCACCGCGCTTACGCAGGCCGTCGGCGAGCGTCAAACAGCGTGCAACATGGCCTGTCCCCATGCCAGTGGACGCGTCCGCGCGAAACACCACCTTCATTCGAGCCGCCGGCCCAGCATGAACGCCTCGGCGGCGTGGGCACCAACCGTTGCACCGCGCCATCGCGCCAGATGTTCGACGGCTTGGCGACAACGCGGATGTGGCCATCCGCGCAATTCGGCGGCGTAGGCATCCAGCGCCGAGAGCTTGAGTTCCAGCGTTCCAGAGATGTCGACGAACCAGTTCGGCACGAACGCCGGGGCGGATCCAGGCAACTGCCATTCAGTACTCGAGGCGACCTCGAAGGCAAGAATCGTTCTTACCACGTGGCCGGACTGGGGGCGGCAGGCCGTCGCCACGGCCTCGTGTGTGCGTCGGTGATCGATGTTCAAATCTCCAGCGTGATGCGTGAGGATCATCTGGGGTCGATGCTGAGCGACAAGCGCCTCGACGGCTTGCGCAATGGACAGGAGTGCAACCGTGTCCATGCGATTGTCCGGCAAATCGCCAAAAGATACCGACGTCACTCCGAGCGTAGCGCTCGCTTTCCTCGCCGCGGCACGGCGCGACGCGAGTTCACTCTGCTGTGCGTCGGAGTCGCCAGGACGCGAGAACACGCCGTCCGCCAAGAACGCGACGTGAACGACACTCCCGCGTTTCGCGAGTGTCGCAATCGTGCCGCCACAGCCGAGGACCTCGTCATCAGGATGGGCCGCCACGATAAGCACGGAACCGTTCATTCAGTCACCGCGTTGGCAAACATGGCTCGATACATCAGCTCGGCCCTCAACCAGTCCTCTGGCGTATCGATGTCCTGCACCCGCCACCGAGGAATCGTCAGCGGAAACGACTGCCTTCCAAAAATCGGCCGACCGTCGAGCCACGCACTTGGGCGTCCCCAATAGAACTGCCCTGCGTCATGCAAGGCCACCGGCAGGTCCTGCGACCGAGTCCGAAAATGTTCCGGAAAGAACATCTCCACGCCGCCTTCTGGGCATTCACGGAACGCTCTGAAAATAGGCGCAGCAAAATGGGCGACCGAGAACGCGTAAGCCCATTCTCCAGAAACGAGCGCGGCGAGCGCCGTCTTCAGGTCGTCGACATTCACAAATGGGGCGGTCGCGCTGATGCAACAAACGGCCGACACGGACCACTCTTGCGCCAACGCCCATTCGACCGCGTGTGCCACAACGAGAGGGACCACCGCATGGTCGTCGGAGAGTTCAGCCGGGCGCATGAAAGGCACTTCGCCTCCCCACTGTCTGGCGACTGCAGCGACCTCGAAGTCGTCGGTCGAGACAATGACGTGGTCGAATAGCTCAGCCGCTCGAGCCACTTCAATCGACCAAGCCACCATCGGCTTGCCGCAAAATTCTCGGATGTTCTTTCTGGGAATCCGCTTGCTTCCACCACGGGCTGGAATCACGGCGATGTTCACAACGCGGCCTTCAGGGCGGTAATCACCTGGTCCTGTTCATCGGTTGTCAACGCTGGAAACATCGGCAGCGTGATGGCTGATTCTCCGTGCGCTTCTGCTTCAGGGTATTGCCCCGGCGAAAACCCACGCTCGCGGTAGTAGGGCTGCAGGTGCACCGGGATGTAGTGAACGTTGACGCCGATGCCCTGCTGCCGTAGCGAGTCATACACCTGTCGGCGTGTCTTGGACGAACTGTCGTGCTTTACGCGTACGACATACAGGTGAAACGCAGACACATTCCCAGGTTGGATCGTTGGCAGCTGCAGCGGCACATTCCTCAGCGCCTGATCGTAACGTCTGGCCAGGGCGTTCCGGCGGGCAATATAGCCCTCCAGACGCTCAAGCTGGCTGATACCCAGTGCCGCATGTATGTCGGTCATCCGGTAGTTGTATCCAAGCATTTGTTGTTCGTAGTACCAAGCACCCGATTCACACCGCAGCAGGTCCGGGTCGCGGGTTATGCCGTGGCTACGGAGCATGACCATGCGTGCGGCGGTCACTGGGTCATTCGTAAGAGCCATTCCGCCCTCGCCGGTCGTCACAATCTTCACAGGGTGGAAACTCAATACCGTGATGTCCGACCAGCGGCAGCTCCCAACGGGCTCTCCGTTTCGTGACGCTCCAAGTGCATGTGAGGCGTCCTCCAGTACCCGAAAGCCGAACTCCTGGGCCAATTGCCAGATCGCTTCCTGGTCGGTGGGCTGGCCGGCAAAGTGCACGGGCACCAGGACCTTCGGCAAGCGCCCGCTCTTCTTCGCCCGAGTCAGCTTCTCCTTCAAGCTGGGAATACTCACGTTCCAGGTCTGGCCGTCTATGTCTACAAAATCCACGTCCGCACCGCAGTAGCGACCGCAATTGGCTGACGCAACGAAGGTATTCGGCACGGTCCAGAGCCACTGACCAGGCCCTAGGCCCAGAGCTAGACAGGCGATATGCAGGGCCGACGTCGCGCTGTTCACCGCAATGGCGTGATCAACAGCCACGCGGGCGGCCGCGCTTTGCTCGAAACACTCGACGGTTGGCCCCTGGGTAAGGAATTCGGAGCGCAGGACCTTCACGACGGCGTCGATATCGTCCTGACTGATGTCCTGGCGGCCGTAAGGGATCATCTCACTTCCGCCAGTTCGTTGAAGGCCACGATCTCGTTAAGCGTGAGGAAGTGCGTGTTCGTGCCCGAATGATACTCGAAGCCTCGTTCGACCGGTTGTCCCGCCTCGCCCAGCTTGTTGACTGTGAAATCGACGTGGGATATGAACTGAATCGTGGGCTTGATCACGAAGTGATCGGCGAATTCAAGCGTGAGGTGCGAGTCGTCGGATGGACACATCACCTCATGTAGTTTTTCGCCGGGCCGGATACCGATAATCTTGTGCGGGAGATGGGGCGCCATCGCTCGAGCCAAGTCGACGACATTGACTGAGGGGATTTTGGGCACAAAGATCTCGCCTCCGTGCATGCGCCTAAAGTCCGTCAGCACGAAATCAACCCCTTGCTGCAGGGTGATCCAGAAACGGGTCATGCTGGCATCGGTAATGGGCAGATGATCGCACCCCTCCTCAATGCGCTTCTTGAAGAATGGCACCACCGACCCTCGAGAACCCGCCACGTTGCCGTAGCGCACGGCGGAGAACCTGGTCTTGTGGCCACCCGCGACGTTGTTTGCAGCTACGAATAACTTGTCCGAGACCAGCTTGGTCGCGCCATAGAGGTTGATCGGACTGGCGGCTTTATCGGTCGAGAGTGCAATGACCTTCTCAACGTTGTTCGCCAACGCCGCATGGATGACGTTCTCGGCTCCATGAATGTTGGTCTTGATGCACTCCATCGGGTTGTATTCGGCTGCGGGTACCTGTTTGAGCGCAGCCGCGTGTATGACAAAATCCACGCCGTTCATCGCCTGGGTCAGCCGATCACGATCGCGCACATCGCCGATAAAATAGCGCATGCACTCGTGATTGAACTCCTGAGCCATCTCGAACTGCTTGAGTTCGTCCCTGGAATAGATGATCAGCCTCTTGGGGCGGTACCTCCCTAAGAGGGTCTTGACATACTGCCTCCCGAAGGAACCTGTACCGCCCGTAATCAGGACGGAACGTTCGTTAAACATGGTTCATCCTCTTCCGTGATCTCGCTCGACAGATGAGCCTCCGCCCAGACCCTGTACGCTCTCGCGACTCCACGAGGCTAGCTCGTCTTTCCATTGCCCGAGCCAATCATCGCTGGTGCGTGCCAAGTGGTGGCAGAAGTCCTTCCGTGCGCGCTGGACGTTGGGGGCGGTCCACCATGCGGCTGGATTCTTGTACACGGCATTGACCTGATCCGCCGCTGATTCAGGTGAATAGTGGAGTATTCCAGCAGCGCGGAGGACTTCAAAGCAAGGCCGCTGCGATTCCCTGGTCGCACAATCATCGGGGTTCCAAAACACGACCGACGGGAAGTTAGCGGCCAATGCCTCCAAATATGTAGTCCCGTTCGTTGTGTGAACAGCCATACGGCACTTCTTGAGTTGGACCAGAAAGTCGGATTCCTGGCCGAGCTGTTTCTTGCGACCGCGCTGTACTTTGAGACCGGGGTTTGATTCCTCCCATCGCTCTCGCTCCTCCCACAAATCGTTGAAGTATCGCCACAGAAGCAGATCGCGCGATGCGGCACACAACTCCCGCAGGAAGCGCGCCTGCTCGTTCATGTAACGAACCATGTTGGGCCCAGCCGTGTCGCTCTCTGCAAACATCCTGTAGCGGGCCATGGTGGTCGCAATCCACATAATGCTACCTGCCGAATTGGCAGACGTCAGCGCCAACGCCGCAGTCCTCAGCCGAAATGAAGGCATCGGCTTGGCGTTTGCCGCACCGTCCATCGACGATCCCCAACTGTAGTAGCGATCAGAAATCCGCAAGAAGTGCTTCTCGATACTGGAATACCGGGCCGTGCCGTAGTAGCCGCCGTGTTGGCTGAATAGCAGCTTCGTCCCACTGCGCTCGCTGTGATGAGCCGCCCAGAACTCGAAACACAACCGGTGGTTCATTGACGATGCGGTTAGCACCACTTTAGGGAAGCTCGGCGAGACAGCGATCGCCCGTTCGTGTGCGTATTTGTAGTGCTCGACATAGGCCATGGGGATCTGCTCTGGCAGCAGTTCATCAAGCAGACGCTCAAAACGATCGATGCCAGCATCGAACGCCAGCCCACTCCTCATCGACCAATCGGGAGCAACGGGCTCAAACTCAATCTTTTCTCCATGATAGAGAAAGGGCACCTGGCGCAGAGAGCATTGGAGCTTGATCAGATCCCAAATGGGCAGGTACATACTGCCGACGAAGACGACCTTAGTTGGAGCGTTGCGCAGTAGACGGGGATAGATTTGCACGATCGCCGTAGCCAGCCCTTGACTGACAACGGTCCCAAGCCCTTTCCTCGAATGGCGCAGGATTTCCCCGCGAACTTTCGAAACGAACGACTTCCTCTTGGTGCCCTCAGCGACACCCGCACGGGGGCGATGGCTGAAATCCTTCTCCTCGTAAGGGATTGTGCCAAGGCTCTTGATGATTCGGCTGTACAAATAGAGGTTGTAGTCGTCGAAAGAAAAGGACGGTATGTTCTCAGGTGCCCACGGCGTCGTCGAGCATATCCACGTTTTGGTGACTTGTCCGCCTGCCTCGGCGGAGAGAATCGACAGGTAACGATCGTACAGGGCGTCAACGAAGGCCCGCAGCCAGATGCCGATTAAAATCCGCCAATACCTGCAGGAGTAGTTGACTCCGTGAATAGCATTGAGCCGCTCGGTGAAGAGCAAAAGGTACTTTTCGTAGATTGCGTCGAGGCGTTGCCAATCGGTGGCAAATTTCTCCCGATCATCCCAATGATAGGGCAGCACCTCGTGCTTGATGCTTGACCATACTTCGCGGTCTTTGAAGAGCTTGCACCATTCCCCCAGAAACAGGATCTCTTCGTCCACCTTCCAAAATCGGCGATCCGCTGTCGTGATCAAGAACATAGGTTGACTTGAGAGCACCGGCCATTTGCCGATCTACCAGACGCCCCACCCTCCGTCCACAGCCAGGTTCTGGCCTGTCACATAGTGGGAGAGACCGCTGGCGAGGTAGGCGATGGCACCGCGAAAGTCATCTTCCGTTGCCATGCGGCCGAGAGGGGTCCTGGACTCATATCGCCGGACGAACACGTCGGGTTGATTCCTGAACACGCCACCGGGAGAGATAGCATTCACGCGCACTTGCGGAGCCAGTGTCGTTGCCATCCAGCGGGTCAGCTGGACCAAGCCACCCTTTGATGCGGCATAGGCTGCGGGATTGCCCATCGTCGTGTCGTCGTAAAGCCTGTGGTCGGGCCCCCAGGACGCATAAATCGACGCGATGTTAATGATGCTCCCACCGTCGCTCCGCCGGAGTAGTGGAGCCAATCCCTTGGACAGGTCGAAGGCCGCCGTGAGGTTGACCTCAAGAGCCCGGCGCCAGCTGTCAACCGTCTGGTGTTCGAAGTCCGCGACCCAGCCATCCAAGTTCTCTGTTCCAACAAACGCCGCATTGTTGATCAGGATGTCGAGTCCCCCCGGGAGTTCACGGACCGATACCAGCAGCCGGTCGCGTTCAGTCTGTGACTCGAGGTCACAATCGAAAGTGTGGACTGTCGTCCCCCATTCCTCGTGAGCCTGCAGCACCAGAGACCGTTGGTCAGACCCCGGCCGATCGACCAGGACCAGTTCGGCCCCCAATTCCGCAAGGGCAAGCGCAATGACCCTGCCAATATGCCCCGCAGCACCCGTGACCAGGGCTCGCCTGCCGGTGAGGTCCATTAGTTCTGCCAGGGTTGTCATGAACGACCCTTGTGTCCTTCCATGAGACACTCCGCAACAAGGAAGTCGAGCGGTGTGTCGATGTCAATCGCACGCTCGACAGGAACCCGCACAGGGCGAACTCTTCCGTCGAATAGGCCGTCTCGAGCCATCAAGAAGTCAGGCCGGACGACGTAAGCAACCGTTGACATGTCGAACACTTCAGGGGTGTCTTGCCGCCGGGCGATCGAATGGCTTGGAGGTATGACCAACTCCACCGTTCCGTTCGCGTTGGCCTTGACCATATTGAAGTACGGGCTGCGGTGAGCCTCAGTCACCGTGATAATCACATCCGCGTCGCCTTTCTCGTATTCGTCCAAGCACCGTTCAAGATCGGCGACCGCTCGCAGGGGAGCCGTGGCAGGCACGACAATCAGGACATCGGGTCCGGCACCATCGCTGTCTCTAAGATGCGCCATGGCGTGGCGCCACACCATCCACTCTGGGCTGTCGTCCTGGGCCAGTTCCACCGGTCGCGAGAACGGCACCTCCGCGCCGGCGGCCAAGGCAATGTCGGCTATCGCGGCGGAGTCGGTGGAAACGATGACTCGGCTAATCCGTTTGACGGCCTTGGCGTGCTCGATGGACCAGACAACCAATGGCCGACCACCCAACGGGCGGATGTTCTTGCCAGGGACCCCTTTCGAACCGCCCCTGGCGCAAATCAATGCAACGACGGTCATGAAGTCACTGGGTCCCGCCCCGACCTGCCGCCGGCTCGACCGCTGCGAGGCTCCCGGATTCCGACGAGCGGCGTATGGCATCGATGATCCGCAGCACGGCCAAGCCGTCATGTCCGGACGCGCTAGGACTACTGGCATCAGCGATACATGCCAGGAAGTGCCGCCATTCAGACTCATAGCAGTCATCGCTCTCCTGCCGGGGCGCGAACAGCGACTCCCAGTGGCTGGCACCCGCCTCAAACACCTCAACCGTGCCAGCCAATGCGTTCCAGCGCAGCGAACCCAATTCACCGATGGCAGTGCAGTTCCTGCTGGTATCGTGGCGGATGAAGTCCATACTCAGAACACCCACCAACGGAGCAGCCCCCATTCTGGGTGCGAAGCCCAGGATCACGTGGGCTGTATCTTCCACGTCGATCTCCAGACGACTCTGCTTGCGATGGACCGCGTTGATCCACTCCACCTCTCCAAATATCCATCGCAGATAGTCGATCTCATGGCTCAACTCTAGAAGCACACCGCCGCCGAGCGCGGCCTGTGCCGACACCGTCCTCCGATAGTCTGAGCCGGGGCGCCATGATGGTAGGAACTGACCGACCTCGGCCCGTACCGACAGGACCGAGCCAATCCGTTCTTCGTGGAGTAAGGCACGGAACCTCTGCAAGGACGGCCAAAACCTCAGGTTGTAGCCCGTCATCAGCGCAACGCCGCGGCCCTCGCAAAGGTCAATCAGTTCAGATACCCCATTAGCCGAACTGGAAAGGGGCTTCTCGACCAATAAGTGGACGCCGGCGTCAGCCAGGCGACGAGCCACCTCAATATGATGGCTCGCCGGATTCGCGATCACAGCAACCTGCGGCTTGAACGCCAGCGCCTCCTCGATCGTCGTGACGCAGCGGTCAATGCCGGTGACCGCCATGTCGCCGCAGCTTCGATGCCTCAACACGGCCAGCTGCGCGTCAGGTACAACCCTCCGAATAACTCGCGCATGAAGGGCGCCAATGCTTCCGAAGCCTACAATGAGAAGACGTGCGGCCATGCGCGTGGAAGAGTGGCTGGGGTCTGGCGCCCGAGTGCAACGATGGCCGGGCGCGATGGGGCCTTAGGATGGTTTGTGGGCGATAAAGTCGACGTGGCGGACGCCCACAGCCCCCTTGAATAGGTGCTTGCACGATGTGATATACGCGCGAATCTCGGGCAGGTTTGCCGTTTCGACCAAGTCAATATATCCCTTGGCTTCAGCGACAAACTCCACCATTCGCGCCTGAAACGGCTCCAGGATGGACAATTCTTTGAATGCCGAGGCAGCCCCGTCGGCAAGTTCATGGAACTGACGTCGATCGAGCGAGGAGCCAGAATTGAGGTTTGCGACGTAGCTCGTCAATGCTGACAGGTTGTCTGCATATCGGCGATAGCCGGCGCCCAGGGCCTGCACGTTCTGGCTGTCGCCTTGGTTCTGCAACAGCCAAATCGTCTCAGCGATGCTCGCCATGCCCCTCGTCCGTGTGGCGTCGAACTTCGGCCGGTGGTGCACCGAATCGCCAATTAGCGGGAGCATGAACGGCGGATAGCTTGAGTAGTGTGTCAGTCCGCAATCCGAAAACCAGCCCATGACCTCATCGACCGACGGATCGTCCTGGCTTTGAATCACCCACCTGTCGAAGATGATTGATCTGCGGGTGCGATTGACGAACGACTGGCTTCGATCGATGTCTTCCTTGAACAGCGCCTCGGAAACGTCCACCATCTCGTCCCACGAGTTGGCGTGGCGATAGACAGCGTGGCGTTGGAGCATGTTCTGGAATCCACCTGCCTTGTTGGGATCGCCAAAGATCAGAAAGCCTCCAGGTTTCACAAAGCCTGCGATCTTCTTGAAGGCACCCTGTTTGTCCGCGGTGTGGCTCAACACGCCGCGGCAATGAACAATGTCGTACTTGACCGGCGATTCGTAGTCAAAGATCGAGGACTGGTAAAATTGGTGCTTGCCACTCTTCGCGTAGCGGTCGAAGATCTGCCGGGCAATCGCCAATGCCTTGTCGTTCATTTCTACGAGCGTGCAATTCGCGCCCCACTCGGCGAGGGAGATCGTGTTCTCGCCCGTGCCCGCACCGAAGTCGATGAGTTCGGCCCCGGCAAACATCTTTGGCGGAAACTTGAACAAATCTCGATAGGTGTACGCAGCGTTGGCCGCATACTGACGAAATTCCGCTTCTGATTTGTCGGAGAAGTAGATCGAAGGAATCTCCTCCTGAAACGTCTTCAGCGTGGCTCGTTCAACTTCTCTAATCTTTTCGGGTGCCATTGTTCCTCGTTTCCTTTGGGTTGCGGACATTCAGCGCCAGGTGCCGATCTTGAGCAGCAGGACTCATGACGACTCGGACATGAGCGCGGCTGCCAGGTTGGCCGAATCTTCGCGTGCCAATTCCAGGCAACTGGCGTTCACCTCCTTGCCGGCCGGCGCCAGCAGATTGGCTCGGAAGCCGCACTGGATACCAAGATCCGTCAAGACGGTCAGCGAGTCACCGCTGTACGAATTGAGAGGGTGCGACATGCACCGCGGCCGGTGGCCGGTCACAGTCGCGATATGTGTATAGTTCCTCTCATACTGGTCCTGCTGCTCCTGGCGGGACAGCTGGGCTATATCATAAGGGTGGTCGTAGGAATGAAGACCCACTTGGTGGCCGCGGCGCGTCAATTCGCGCAGGTCCGCGTCGTCCAGCCAGAGACCCCGGGCCACCTCTTCCACATCGACGCCGCGCTCTGTGAGGATGCAATCCATCAGCCCTTCAAAAATCGCGCGATTCTCCGTCTGATTCCTCAGAAATCGGAACTGCACGTCGCTCAGCGTATAGAAAGGCGCGGCCTCGCGCATCAGCGCTGCGTAAGCGGCGTAACTGGATGAGTTCAGCTGGGTTAGCATATCTGGAGCGCAACGAGACAAGAATTCCTCGCTGAGGGCAGCCATCCCGCCAGCCTCGCCGGCAACGTAGCTGTAGACTTCGCTCCTCACTGGGCGGCCCGAGAAGACACAGGAGTAGACGAACCAGAACGCCTGCAACCCATACCGCTCGAGCACTGGCAGAGCATGGTCAACTTGACAGCGCAATCCATCATCAAAGGTGATGCAGATGTCTTGATCGCAGAGCCTGCCCTCGCCCAACCGTGACAACCATTCGTCAGGCGCAAGAATGCTGCCGATCCCAACGTGCAGGAGGATCCTCTCAAAGTCCTCGGACGAGAGTGCACCCTGCCACGCCGTTGTGGCGTCCCCCGGACGAAATCGGTGGAACATGAGGCCGTGCGGGAAACGGCGTTCGCCGCCTGCGGAGCGCCGACTCACCCGAAATAGTCCTCGATAACGCTGTCGCGTACCGTGTCGAGAGTGGCGCAATGAATGCCGCCACCCTGAGTATAGATGTGCCGCATTCGCACCGGGACGGGCGTGAGACCGTGCTTCTCGAGCACCCGCATGAGGTTGGTCTGGCGCTCGTCGACCACGACGGTCGATTGGTCGAGCGACAGGAAGTTCATGCCCACCCAGGGCGACGACATATCGTTGAGATTCGTGACAAACCCGAGCGCCTCGATCTGCTTGGCGAGCTTGTCGCGAACATCCTTCTGGAAATCAAGCTCCGGCTGCGACGTCGGCGCGACGTCTTCGAAATAGATCTTGTCCCACTTATCGAACAGTTTGGGGCAATTCCGTTCACCGACTCGTTTGCTGTTCAGCATGACGAGACCCGGTCGCAAGCACAACACTGTGGAATCGATGTGACTCGATCGGTAGATATCTTCCGTGGTGTGGACTCGGTATTCCGCGCCAAGAACGCTCTGGAGCCACTTGGCGCTCTTGTGGTTGCCCGAGCTGGACACGAGACAAAGCAGATCGCGCCCCATTCGCACGGTGTTCGCGGCCTCGAAGACGATTTCGAGCTCATTGAGCCTGTGCAGCTTCTCGACGCGGCCACCAGTCAACTCCATGAATCGACGGTCTTCATCCGTGAGCTTTCGTTCTCCTTCGTCACGATAATACGGCTCCAGCACTGGCTGGTCGAGCCGCGGGCGCGGCCCGCAAATCCAGACAAAACCCTCATCAAAATACTCATACCAAATGTCGTATAAGGTCGTCGCCTCGAAGTAGCGGCTGCGCAAGTACGACGGACTCTCGATGACGGTATTGCCGACGACCAGGTGCAGATCGCGCACGTTGTAACTATTGTTGCCGGTCGACTGCCAGAACGGAGTCGCATACATCCGCGCAATGTCGTGCACCTTGGGACGATGCACCTTGACGCCGAACCGGGCGATGCTATCGGCGAGGCCGTTCAGGTCTTCCTCAATCTCATCGAGGAACCACTGGGGGTGCGCTTCGTGATTCAGTGCCACTGCCTGCGCCAGCGCATCTCCGGGAATCGGATTGGGTCGTGGCCACGTAAGAACTGCATGAGTTCCTTCAGCAGTGCCAACGATGACCTCCCGAAGCTTGTCCCATTCGTTGTGGCTGTTGATTTTCACTATTGGTTACCCTTTTTCGTAAAAGGTGGAACTGCGATTTTCGATCCCCCGTCCAACTGCGCACGTTGCAGATCGTCCGGCAGTCCCAGATCAATCCATCGTTCGTGCACCGGATAGACAATGGTCCGCCTGCCATCATCCCGGAGACGGCTGAATAGCGTCGTCATATCACATCGTTCACCGACTGCTACGTGGTCGAGCGCACTCGGCTCGATCGCGTAGATTCCTGCATTCACGTAGTCGCGTACGACGGGCTTCTCCTCGAGTCCGACGATTTCCAGGCCCTTCGTGCGGACCACGCCAAACGGATGCTGCCATTCGTGTTGCCGTACCGCCATCGTCGCCTCCGTGGCGTGACGGCAATGGAAGTCGAGAAGCTCTCCGTAGCGAATGTCCGTGAGCACGTCACCATTCGAGACGATGAACGGCGCCTTGGGTCGCGGAGAAATCAGCCCGAGCGCCCCGGCAGTGCCAAGAGGAACGCTTTCCCTCAAGTAGTCGATTCGGGCCTGCCATCGACTGCCGTCACCGAAATAATCCTCGATCATTTGACCGAGATAGTGAATGGCCAGCACGAAATGGCTGAACCCCTCGCGCCTCGCCCGTTCGATGATCCATTCCAGCATCGGCTTGCCGTCAACGGGCAACAGAGGCTTCGGACAGTTCTCGGTCTGTGGCATCAGGCGCACGCCTTGGCCGCCAGCCATGATCACCATGATATTGGGCCGGTCCGCAGGTGCGAGCAGCTCGTGGAGCACGTGCAAGCCGACGACCTTTCGGCCTTCACCGATGACGGGCAACGCGAAGATCTCGTTGGCCTGCATGAGACCGAGCACCGCCTCATGCGTCAACTCAGGGGGCACAACGAGGGCGTCGTGAAAGATGATGGAGTCGATCGCGCTGGTCAGTTGGAGGCCACGGAGCAGACCGCGGCGAATGTCGCCGTCGGTGATCGTGCCGACGAACGTACCATCGGCTGACACGACCAGGGCAATCTGCAGCGCGGACTCGTTCAGGCAACGAATGGCATCCTGCACGGTGGCGGCGGCGGGCAGCAACGCCTTGCGCCACGACTGACCGCGTGTCCGGCGCACGGTCATGCGGTTCCCACCGAAGGCGAGAGATCGCAGAAGTGCTTCTTCAGTATGTTGTCCAGTGGTACATCTCGCAGGGTCTGCACGACGCGCTGGCTCGCGCCGCCGTCACCGTAGGGGTTACAAACATCGCCAAGGGTTGCCTGAAAAGGCGCCGAGTACATCTTCCTCAGTGCAGCGACGATCGACACGCGATCGGGCTTGCAATCGATCACGCTCGCGGCCCTCAGCCGGCCCCGCTGACGATCGCCAATATTGATCGTGCCTTTCCGAAAGGCCGGCGCCTCGATCAATCCGCTCGATGAGTTGCCGACGACGGCATCCACGTATTGGAGACAAGATAGATACAGCAACTGGCCGAGCGACGTAAAGGCCTTTGTATGGGGACGGTCGGCGACGTGCTGCGCGACCAGATCGATGATCGGGCGGTTCCCGGGATCGGCGTTGGGCAGCGTGAAGATCACGCGTGTGTCCCTGACCTCATCGAGTGCGGCGAGCAGTTCCTGCACCTGTTGTGCCGAGGTGTCCGGTTCGAGCGTGACCGGATGAAAAGTAGCGAGAAGGCACTTCGGGCCAAGTTCGAAGCCGAGCGCCTCTTCGAGTTCCGGCCGAGTCAGCAGTTTTAGCCTCTGGATACTGTCAAGGCCCAGGCCGCCGACCAGGAAGACTCGGGAAGGGTCTTCCCCGAGCTGAATCACGCGCCGCTGGTAATCCTCGGCCGCCACGAAATGGAGGTGGGACATCTTGGTGATGGAATGCCGGAAGGCTTCATCGAACGCGCCCTCACTAACCTCGCCACCGTGCAGATGCGCCACTGGAATCCGCGCCACCGTCGCCGCGGCGACGGCCGAGAATACCTCGAAACGATCGCCAAGCACGAGGAGCACGTCCGGCTGCAGGCGGTGTAACGCCTCACCGAAGCCGATGAGCCCCAGACCCATGGACTTGGCAAGGGCCGTAGGCGTATCGGCGTCCAACAGTGTCTCGATCTTGGTGTCGATCGAGATGCCGTCATTTTCGATCTCGCGATAGGTAAGGCCAAATGCCGGCGACAGATGCATACCCGTGGCAACGACCTGCAGGCGCAGCCCCGGGGTCGCCACAATGTCCCGCATCACCCAACGCAGCAGACCGTAATCGGCGCGTGAACCGGTTACGACACAGATCCTACGGCTCATAGCTCGATGAGCTCGTCGGGCGAGTAGTCTCGCCTCGCCGTGCGGCCGATTGCCTCATCCCATCGCATCGGCGAAATGCCATTGCCTGGGCGCTTGACGGCGAGGTTGGTTTCGCTCAGGGTCTCGCCCGCGCGAATCGCTCGCGCCGCCACCAGAGACTTCCGGGCCGCCGATCTGGTCCTCACTTCGCTGGCGCTGGGGCGCTTGATGCCGTTACCTAGCGCTTGTTCAATATTCCGAATCGCCGCCACCATGACGGCCAAATCATCGGGATCGAGGCTCGCTTGATGGTCCGGACCGGGCAGGGTCCGGTCAATCGTGAAGTGTTTCTCGATTACCGTTGCACCGAGCGCGACAGCCGCGATGGCGACTTCAATCCCTGCTGTGTGGTCCGAATAGCCCACGGACACGCCGAAAGCCTCACGAATCGACTGCATCGCTAGTAGGTTCACGTCTGGAAAAGGAGTGGGGTATTCGGTGCTGCAGTGCAGGACAGTGATCCTGTCGCGGGGTGTGCCGGCATCCTCCAGCACCTCCAGCGCCGCCTCAATTTCGCCCATCGTGGCCATTCCGGTTGAGAGCATCGTCGGCTTGCCGTAGCGGCCCACGTGCCGCAGATAAGGCAAATTCGTTATCTCTCCAGATGGGATCTTGAATCGATCCAAGCCCAGCTCGACCAACATATCGATACTATCTGTGTCAAATCCGCTCGATAGGAAGCCGATGCCCCTGGAATGACATTGCGCGATCAGTGCCTCGTGCATTTCTCGGCTTAGTTCGAGTTGGCGAATCATCGCGTGCTGTGATTCGCCCGCAGCGGTCGCGCGCCTTTGATACTCGGCCTTGGCAGCGTCAACGGTCACAAGGCGATCAGCACTAAATGTCTGGAATTTCACCAGATCGGCGCCGGCGTGAGCGGCCACGTCAATCAGTTGGCGGGCCATGGCTAGAACGCCATTATGATTCACGCCCGCCTCGGCGATGATAAGCGTCCTCACGACGCCTGCTTTGGCGGCGGCATGATGGTCCCGGCCAAGCGTAGCATGACATGCGAGGTAGCCATGTCGTTGACAGCGGCCACGTTGCGTGTCGGAGTCGGGCGAGGGACGTCAGCCATCACAAATTGTAGATGTCGGATTTATAGGACGCGAGGTGCGACGGGTTCGTGAACCAGGCAATCGTCTCAGCGAGACCGCGGCGGAAGCCCTCGCGTCCCGCGTAGCCGGGCGTCCATTCGAGGAGCTTGCGAGCTTTGTCGTTTGACGCCCACAGGCGGTGCACTTCGCTTTTCTCAGGGCGAATGCGCTGCTCATCGGACGCGATCTGGATCTGCGCACCCATCAGTTCAGCGATAGTCTGCGCCGTTTCGCCGATCGAAATCTCAAAGTTGCTGCCGATATTGACTATTTCACCAACCCCACGGTCGGAACGGAGCGCCGCAACGAAGGCCGCCACAGTGTCCGCGACATAGTTGAAATCACGGGTGGGATGCACAGCGCCCAGCTTGACCAGCCGCGAGCCGGTGGCAATCTGCGTGATGATGGTCGGAATGACCGCGCGGGCAGACTGGCGAGGGCCGTAGGTGTTGAATGGCCGCAACACCATTACAGGAGTGCCGAATGACGCGTAGAACGACAGGGCAATCTGATCGGCCCCGATCTTGCTGGCAGAATACGGCGATTGTCCCTGTAAAGGGTGCTCCTCGGTGATGGGCACGGTTCGGGCCGTTCCGTACACTTCGCTTGTTGAAGTGTGCACGACCTTGGCGACGCCGAGGTCGCGCGCCGCCTGCACGACATTCAACGTGCCCGTGATATTGGTTTCGACGTAGGTCGCCGGCGAGTGATACGAGTAAGGGATCGCGATTAGCGCCGCCAGATGCAGCACAACATCGCATCCCTTCATCGCGGTCCGCACGCCGTGTGAATCGCGAATATCGCCGGCGAATACCTCAAAGCGCCCCCTGACGTCCCCGCCACACTTGTCCAGCCATCCCCAAGAATTGAACGAGTTATAGAGCACGAAGGCTCGCACGTCATACCCCGCCCGAACGAGCGCTTCTGTAAGGTGCGAGCCGATGAACCCATCGGCGCCGGTCACGAGGATCTTCTTCACAGTCCAGTAATCTCAGCTGGCCGTGCGGCGGAACGTCGGACTGCATTCCAGAAGGTGTTCGTACGTGCCCTGGGCCACTACCTCGCCATGCTCGAGCTCAATGATGGTGTCACAGCGACGGACCGTGGTCAGCCGATGGGCGACAATCAAGATTGTGAGGTCGCGATTGAGCTGCTCAATCGCTTCCATGACAGATTGCTCCGTCAGGTTGTCGAGAGCACTGGTCGCTTCGTCGAACACCAGAACGCTTGCCCTCTTGTAAAGAGCGCGCGCGATTCCAATGCGCTGCCGCTGCCCGCCGGACAACCGGACGCCGCGTTCGCCCACCGACGCCTGATAGCCTTCAGGGCGACTGTCGATAAAGTCTGCAATCTGCGCCTGCCGGGCGGCCTGTTTGACGCGGTCGAGATCGATGGCGTGCTTGGGAACGCCGAATGCGATGTTTTCTGCCAACGTCGTATCCGCCAAATAGATGCTCTGTGGAACGTGGGCGATGGCCTGTTGCCACGCTCTCAGCCGCGCGCCGCTTATCGGCTGACCGTCCACGACCAACCGGCCCTCAGTCGGCAAGAGCAGGCCCATTAGCAGGTCAGTCGCCGTGCTCTTACCGCTACCCGTGCTGCCGACCAAACCGACCCTTGCACCTTTTGGAATCGCAAAATTCAGATCCTCGAGCACCCACGGTCCGTCGCCACTATATCGAAAGTGCACGTTTTCAAATCTGATGCTCTCCGCGAATGGTAGCGACGCGGGCGGCGGCTCGAGGGCGTCATCGCGAACCGGTTGACCGAGCAGCTCGATGGTATCGGCGAGCGATGCTTGGCTCCCGGCGATACTTGCCCATGCGCTGTAGCTTTGTTGCAGCGCGGGCAACAACCGCTGAGCGCCGAGCGCCAGCGCACCTAGCATTGGAACGGCATTCGCGATGCCGCCCTGCTGACGACTGACTCCGTAAGCCAGCCCGGCTATCAGCACCATGCCCACAGATTCCATCACGTAGCGCGGGCTGCCGCCAATGAAAGCGTTCGCGCCCGACATCCGTCGAAGCGGCACATCCGCCTGTCGATAGACGTCGCAATACACCGCCTGGGTGCCATCCAGCAGCATATCGCGGATTCCGCCGAGCCCTTCGCGAAGCACCTTGATGACCTGTGTCTGGGCAGCCGCGATGTGGCGACTATTGTTTCGAAGCCGCCGCCGTGCCATCAAGCTTATGAGCGCATAGCTGGCACCAAAACCCACACTTGCGATAGCAGCCACGACAGGGTCAATCACTAGTAAGGCGAAGGTCATCGCGATCAGCGACACACTCGAGATCGCGACCGTCTGCAGTTGGTAAAGCACGTTTACCGTTCCGTTGACCTTATTCGTGATGCCACTGATTATTTCGCTGCTATTGCGGGAAACGTGCACCCAGTACGGCTGGTACAGCGTGCGGCGATACACATCCATGCTGAGATCGGCTCCGCTTGCATATGCCAGCCGGGTGCTGAGCCACAGGACCACCAGATGAATCGCGCCCGCAATCAGCACGGCCACGGTAAATATCACCGTCAGCGGTGCAATAAGTTGATCCGCGCTGTGAATGCCCAAGAGCCGCGCCAGATTCGCCCCATACGGGTGGCTCAGCACGCGCTCAGGAGCAGTGAGGGCGCCCAGAAAGGGTAGAACAGCTCCGAGGCTCACGACGTCGGCAATGCCACTGAGCACCATTAATGCCATCAAAAACACATACTGGCGCCGCCGACGCGGGCTGAGGTGACGCCACAACCGCAGGAGCAGATCTGAGATAGTCGCGTTGGAAGGAGATGAACTCAATGAACCTCAGAACTGCTCACCGCGTCTTGCCCGGCACTGGTGATGTGGGCGGGGCGGTATAGCTAGAGACGCTGGGCCGGATCGCCCTTGAGCGACGGCGCGAACGTCGGGATCTGATGCATGAGCATGGCTTGGATCCGGAGATGATCGCCCTGCTCTACCGCGGTGGCCAGGGTCCTCAATAACTCGGAAATCTCGCTGCCGCTTGCCTGGTCCGCTTCAATCACCCTCAGCACGTCAGGATGTCTCGTGGCTTCGGTGGCCGCGCCATCTTCCCACAATGCCTCCTCGAGTTTCTCTCCCGACCTGATGCCGGTATACACAATGGGGACTTCCTCCAGCGTAAGACCCGACAGCTTGATCAAATCCTCGGCGAGGTCTGCGATGCGAACCGGCTTGCCCATCTTGAGCACGAACAGCTCGCCGCCGCGGCTCATTCCCCCGGCTTCCAGCACCAGGTGCACGGCCTCCGGGATGGTCATGAAGAACCGCTTCATGTCGGGATGCGTCAGGGTGACCGGTCCACCGCGTTCGATCTGTCGTTTGAAGTGCGGCACCACGCTCCCGCGGCTTCCCAGGACGTTGCCGAAGCGGACCACCACGTAGCCCCGGGACGTCCGCCGGGCCGCATCGCGGACCAGCATTTCTGCCACCCGCTTGGATGCGCCCATCATGCTCGAGGGCGACACCGCCTTGTCGCTGGAGATCATGACGAAGCGCTCGGCACCGAATTCCATGGCCGCTTCGAGCACATTGTTCGTGCCGACGATGTTATTAGTGACCGCCTCTTCAGGGTTGTCTTCCATCAACGGCACGTGCTTGTGCGCGGCCGCATGAAAGACGATGGCCGGGCGCAGACGATCGAATACCTGCCGCATCCGAGGCTGGTCACGAATGTCGGCGATGACCGCAGTCACCTTGAGCTCAGGATAGCGCTCACACAGTTCGACCTGGACATCGAAGATGCTGTTCTCGCCGTGGCCGAGCAACACCAGCGCCACGGGACGCGCGCGCGCGACCTGTCGGCACAGCTCGGACCCGATTGAGCCGCCGGCACCGGTAACGAGCACGGTGCGGCCCTCCACGTAGAGCGACGCGTTGACCGCGGGCATGACCTGCGCCCGTCTTAGTAGGTCAGAGATCTCGATCTGGCGTAGACGGCTCACGCTGACGTTGCCGTCCAGCAGTTCGAACACGCCGGGCATCGTCCGCGACACCACGCCCAGTTGGCGGCATTGCTCGGCCACCGACCGCAGCACCTTGCCGGTAGCGGTCGGCATCGCGATGATCACCTCGTCGATGTGACGCTGCTGGACCACGTGGGTCAGGCTCGCGGTGTTGCCAAACACGGTAATACCGTAAATCTGCTTGCCCTGCTTCGACGACTCATCGTCCAGGAACCCCACCGCCTTCATGCCCAGGTGGGGGTTGCGCTCCATTTCACGGACGACCATCGTGCCGGCGAGGCCGGCGCCGACGACCAGTACTTGCTTGGCGCGACCGGCCGAAGGCGGTGGGCGCCGTGACGACCTCGGCTGCGACTCGGCCACGACCCGGACCGACAGGCGCACGCCGCCCACGACCAGGAACGTCAGCAGCCCGTCGATCAACAGCACGGCCCTGGAGAACTCGACGAGCGGGTCGAAGATGAGCCCGGCGGCCACAACAACGCCCATGGCGACCAGCGACGCGGCCGACGCCAGCAGCACCGCCATTAGGTCGGGCACGCTGGCATAGCGCCAGTAGCGGCGGTACATACCGAAGAAGAAGAACACGGTCGGCTTGACCACCAGCGCAGCCGCAACGTACGACAGGAATTCCTCGCGCTCGGTGTAAAAGCGCCAGTCGAACCGGAGCGCGAACGCCGCGAAGGCGACGATCGGCACCAGGAGGATGTCGGTTAGAAGGACGTAGCGATTGCGCATGGCAAAACCTCCCCGCTGTAATCCCGCTTTCGACACACTTCGTGCCTGTCACATACAGGCTAAGCCGCAGTGACTGACCGAGAGCCTAGGCTCCCTGGGGCGTTCACAAGATGAACGAACAAGCATTCTGATAGCCCGAATGGCACATGTCAAGGTGAGCGCCTCTGAGGCACATGGACGGACTCTAGGCAGGATTACCCAGTAGTCCGAGCAAATAACGTCCGTATTCGCTGGCGGTACCGAAGGAAGTGCCAAGACGGTCCAGCTGGGCGGCATCAATAAATCCCTGGCGGAACGCAATCTCCTCGGGACACGCGATTTTCAGCCCCTGCCGGCGCTCGATGGTCTCGATAAACTGACTCGCCTCCAGCAACGACGCATGTGTACCGGTATCGAGCCACGCGGCCCATCACCTCGACCGCCAGCTCCCCGCGATCGAGGTAGCAGCGATTCACGTCGGTAATCTCCAGCTCGCCCCGCCGCGACGGCTTCTGCCAGGCGGCACACTCCGACGCACGGCCGTCATGGAAATAGAGACCGGTGACCGCGAAACTCGACTTCGGCTTTGCCGGTTTCTCTTCGATGGAGGTGGCTCGCCCCTCGGCATCAAACGCGACCACGCCGTAGCGCTGGGGATCACCGACGTGATACGCAAACACGGTGGCCCCTGCCTGCCTTCTATCGGCCGCCGCCAGGCGATCCGGTAGGTCATGCCCGTAGAAGAGGTTCACCTCGTGAAGGTGGCGGCCCCCGAAGAACGCGATGACGCTACCCGGTCCTGCTGGCGGTCTTGGCAGGCATTGGCGCCATTCGATCGGAGGACACAACATCAGCTCGTGATGCAGGTTCTCCGCCTCGAAGTAGTCGACTAGCGCCTCGGATGCCAGCAGCACGCCGCGGAACCCACGCAGTCGGCGGCGCACATTCGCGGCAGAGTATCGGCCGACGAACGGAGACCACGGTCCCGCTTGCTCTCTCAATAGAATGAAGTTGTCGTCGACGAAATAGTAAAGGGGAATGCCCGAGGCGCGGATCGGTATAGCGAACAACCTGCAGAGCCCCAGAGAGTTGCGCGGCCAGGTGGCCAAGAAACAGCGTTGTTGACGCGTCGAGCGGCTCCAGTGAGATGGCCAGGACATATTGCTGGGGCGAGCCGTTCATTGGCGGGCCGCCAGGGTGAGCTCTCTCCGGGCGTCGCTGAATACCGCCCACGCAAGAACCAGAAATGCCCAATGAAACGCAACCACAACGAGCCACTGGACCGCGCGAATCTTGAGGACAGGCGGCAGGTTCGGTTCGACTTCAACAACAAACCGCCGATAGATCGTCCGCCCATGGCGTCCCGCTTGCATAAACAACGAACCAGGCCGGCGCGCGCCGTTCACCCATAGGACGCCGCCACGATTGGGATTGTCGTGCGAGGCGACGAGGGCTACTTTCGGCGGCGCATCTGCGCCTCCTTCCAGGGCCGGCCCCGTGCGCGCAACAGACAGCGACCGTACCTCGATGGTGTACCAGCGGTCACGCGACGAGGCGTCGCGTGTGAACCTGAACGTTCGCCATTGGTGCCCCGGCCTGAGGTCAATAGCCTCGGTTCCCTCAAATGCGCGCGTCATCTCTGCCGGTTGGTCGGCCATGCCGCGCCAGAGTGTCCACTGCACGTTGACCTGGGCTCTTGAGTCGCTGCCAAATTGCACGGCCACCGAGTTTAGCCCGTCGCCGCGCATAAGGAACGCCTGGGAGACCACCGCACCGGAACCGAACTCAGTGAGGTCAAATGTCTCGTTGCCCTGGATGCGAAACTCGTCGTTCCGGTTGACAAAGACAACGTAGAGTTCGATGCCACACAGCACAGCGCAGATCAAGGTCCCGACGGCCCGCCTCGGGATGACCCAGCCATGTGGGATCATGCGCGTTGGTCGGCGTCAACCGACGGCAGGAGGCGAAGGGCGCACGCCGCGGCGAGCACCATCCACACCAGCAGCCGCGTTCGTTCGACCTCTGGCCTGGCGTCGAGGAAATTCTCTGATGCCGAGTGAACCAAAAATCCTAATATCGCGAACAACACTCCCAGCGCCACGATCGGTGTGCCGCCGCGTACCCACACGCGCCAGCAAGCCCGCATCGCCCACAACGTCAACACCAGCAAGCACAACGCACTAACCATCCCGGTTTCGGCGGCAACCTGCAGGAATAGATTATGAGCGTTGTTCAGTCCTCCATAGATGGTGATGTAATAGTCGGCATACCCACTCTCGGCGACCGCTTGGGAGAACCCGCCAGGGCCAACTCCGAGCCACGGGTGATCAAGGGCAAGCTTGGCGGTCGCCTCCCAGATCAGAGTGCGGCCACTGAGGTCCTGACCACTGGCGACGCGCGTACGCACGGACCAGACGGCGACTGCGCCTCCCACCAAGAGGACCGCAACCATCCCCAATAGGACCCAAGGCCTCAACCGGAAGCGACTCCGGCCGACCACGGCACACAGGGCCATCGCAGATGCCACGAAGCTCATTGAAACGAGTCCTCCCCTGGAGCCGTTCAAATACGCCACGACGAACAGCCCGGCGGCAAGCAGCGTTCCCGACATTCGGCGGCCTGGTGAACGACTCGCCACGATGATCGCAGAGACCAACCCGAGTGCAATGGTCAGGAACAAGCTCGCGCCGTGAATGCCGCCCCAATGCGGAACCGACGGCAACGATGGTCCGCCTCGCTCATAAACAAACCCGACGCTTGCCCGGTCAAAGGCAATCTGACTCGCCAGGATGCCAACGGCTGCCGCCACCAGCACGACAAACCACGATAGGCGCCACGGCGTCCGCAGGAGATAGGCCGCGCCGTAGATGAAGGTGGCCATCACCGCAAGATGAGAAGCGGGCGTGAACAATGACAACCATGTGGACTCTGGCATCGATGCCAATGTGCTCCAACGATGAACGGCCGCACTGAGGAGTCCGATCGCAACATACGCAAGCATCGCCAGTGGCGCATCTTTCTTCGCGCTTCTGTCGGTCCAGCACGCGAGCAGACCGATCAACCCGACCAGCAGAGCTTGTCGCTGGAGGGCGGAGTCGTAGACGAAGAACATCCGCCAGCCAAGCCAACACAGCAAGACGACGCCGACGGCATCGGCAATGCGAGAGAACCCCTCGGCGACGAGGGAGCCTGCACTGGTCTGGCGACTCATACCGTCACCGGGTGCCCTCTTGCGTAGAGCTTGATCACGTCCGCTGTCGGTCCATCGGCCACGATCTGGCCTTGATTCAGCAAGATCGTCCGGCTGCAGAAGCTCGGCAACACGTCGAGACTGTGGCTCGCGAACACCACGATGCTCGCGCGGAGCATCAACTCGTTCATCCGTTGCCGGGCGCTCTCGATGAACGCAGCGTCACCCGCGGCCATCACTTCATCCAGCAGCAGGATCTGCGGGTCAACGGCTGTTGACGTGGCAAACGCCAGGCGCACGAACATGCCGCTCGAGTAGTGGCGGACCGGGATGTCGAGAAACTCACCCAGATTCGAGAACACCGCGATGCCGTCGATCTTCTGGCCGATCTCCTTCGGTGACATCCCCAGCAACAACGCACGCGTCCGGATGTTCTCCCAGCCTGTCGCCTCCATTTCGAACCCGGTCACGAACTCGAACAGCGGGCAGACGTGACCTTCGATCGTCACCCGCCCGCGCTGCGGCGGATAAATGCCGGCCAGCACCTTCAACAGCGTGCTCTTCCCCGCTCCGTTGTGGCCGATGATGCCGACCCGTTCGCCCGACTTGATCGTCAGGCTCAGATCCTTCAGCGCCCTGACGGTGCGGGCCTCGGCGCGGTGGCGCCGCAGCCCACGCCACAGCGCGGTCTGCAACGTGGTGTGACGCTCGGCTCCAACGTGGAACTCGAGATCGACGTGATCCAGTTCAATATGCGGCACGAAACACTCTCGACCTACAACGAATAGACAATGCGCCGCTGGTTGGTGGCAATCACAATGGCGGCCACGGCGGTGAGGGCGACGAGGGCGGCGCCGGCGGCCGCGTAACTGGCCGCGTCGGCCGCGACTCCGCCGAGCAGCGGCCGGCGGACCACTTCCAGCAGGTGATACATCGGGTTCAAGTTGACAACAAAGGAGAGATCGGCCCGCCGCCGCAGCAGCTCGGCCGGGAAGATCACCGGCGTGACGTAGAACAGCACCTGCATCCCGACCGACGCCAGGTGCGCGATGTCGCGGAACCGCGCGTTCAGGTGCGCGAAGACAGTCACGAGCAGCAGCGACGCGATCATTACCATCAGCAGTCCCGGCAACGCGAACAAGGTGCCGGCGCGAAGCGGCACCGAGTAGATCACCGCGACGACCACGTAGGCCAGCATCGCGATCAGCGTCGTCATGCTGATGCTGACGAAGAACCGGAAGATGTAGACGTAGATCGGCAGGCTGATCTGCTTGATGTAGCCCTCGGAGTTCACGAACGCGTTGCCCCCGTCAACGATCGAACTGGTCAGGTAGCCCCACAAGATCATGCCGATAGTGAGATAGGGGATGAACTGCCTCGTGTCCTGGCCCAACAGGTTGGCGTAGATGAAACCGATGGACGACACCAGGACGGCCAGGTTCAGGAAGATCCAGCCGACGCCGACGGCGGAGCGGCGGAACTTGAGCCGCACATCCTGCATGCCCAGCCGAATCCAGATATGCCAGAGCCCCGCCGACCGGACAACGTCCCGGATGGTGCGCTCGGTTTCCGGCTTCACGACGGCCCTCGCAGCCGGACCGGCCGGAGGCGCGCCATGGCCGGGCGAAGGCGGCCCAGGAGAACGGCGGCCCGAGCGACACTGGTTCGCACCCGTCGCCAGCGCGCGGGCGGGCATGCGTGCAGGGTCAGCATCTTGTCAATCACCTCGCGGTTGATTCGTCCTCCGTACTGCGACGAACAGAACTTCCCCAGGCGTTCGCCGATTGGTACCCGCTGAGCGGGCTGCCCTACCTGCGCAAAGGCGGCGTACCAGGATTCAGGCGAGTCGCCGCACAACAGCGCGACACCGGCCTGACGCAGGTCGCTGTAAGGCGGCCGGTCCGAGACCACTGGAATGGCACCAATGGCGTTGGCGCTGATCAGCGCGTGCGGATTCTTGTAGCGACCGTTACTGAGGCCAGGTGCGGACGGATGCACGAGGACATCGACACCAGTTTCCGCCAGCCGGCGCAGCCCTCGCGCATACGACGTGTCGTACGGCTGTTCGACCACGCTCAGGCCCGGTGAGGGCGCGATGGCGCCGGTCACACCGGCAGCAATCAAGGTGACGGGCTGTTCGATCGCCAGCCGCCGAACGGCCGGCAGGATGCATGTCCAGAACATCTCGTGAAGATGAAGCCCGCCGAAAAACGCGATCGAGATACCATGCGGCGAGACTGACGGCCTGGACAGGCGCTGTCGCCACTCGATCGGCGGAAACACCGTCAATTCGTGATGCAGGTGTTCCGCGCGATAGTAATCGATCAACGCGTTAGAAGACAGCAACACGCCACGGAACGCGCGTAGCCGGCGCCGCACGTTCGCCGCGGAATAACGGCGCACAAACGGCGACCACGGACCGGCCTGCTCTCTCAAGAGGATGAAGTTGTCGTCGACAAAATAGTAGAGCGGAATGCGAAGGGCACGTGCCGCCAGGAACACGCCGTCGAGCTCAAACAGACCGCGAACCAGGATGATCGCGCTCGCATTCGCCACCTTCTCGCCGAGCCCGGGATCGGCATACCGAACCACTTGCAGGGCACCGGATATTCGCTCGGCCAGGTGGCCGAGAAACAGCGTGGTTGACGCGTCGAGCGGTTCCAGCGAGACGGCCACGATCGATGGCTGAACCTTGACGGTCACAAGGTCATCGGCCCGGCCGTCCGCCGGCGCGGGGCTGCGCGCGCCAGTTGTTCACTTTCCAAGCCATCAACTGCATGAGACCTGCCACGTGATCGCGAACACGGTGCCCGGTGGCGACCGGCCCGTGGCGCCACAGCGCGCGGGCGCCCTGGGAGCCCAACCGCGCGAGGTGTCGGGTCATCGACCCAGCGGTCCGCAGGGGGCCGCCCGGAGTTGGCGACGCCACCGACGTCAGCATGCCGGTGGCCAGCGGCCGGTGCGAGGCAGCGGACTCGATGGTCGCCATCCATTCAGCACCGGTCACATCCTGGTTGTAGTGTTCCCGCGCCTGGCGCCTGGCGTTGACGACGATCTCCTGCCGGAGACCGGCGTCAGCGATGAGCCGGCGGAGGGCCGCCGTCCACTCGCCTTCGCTATCGCCGACCAGCAGGCCCGTCACGCCGTCCTGGACGCAGTCACTGTAAACCGGGGTGTTCGAGTAGATCCCCGCGACGCCGCACGCCGCATACTCACGGAACTTGTTGTTGCTCTTGCACCGGTGAAAGCCATCGTCTGGCAAGGGCGCCAACCCGATGTCGAAACCCTCGCGGGCGAAGCGGGCGAAGAAGCGACCGTAGTCCCGCACGAACGGCAGAGTCCGCACACGAGGATGCTGGGCCAACTGCTCAATCCTGGGCCCCCAGATCGTGAGGCCCGCTTGAGGGAACTCGCTGAGGACCCGCGAGAGTGGCGCCACAAGCATCCCGCCGATTCGGTCCTGCTGCCGGCTCGTCGCGTACACGATCCGCACCCGCCCGTCGTCATGCGCAGGCGGCGGTTCGGGCACCAGGTCCCAATCGAGCGGGCCCCGGACGACCGCCACGTTGCGGTTGTATTCCGCGAGACGCTGTTGCAGCGCGGCCGAGTAGACCCGCACCACATCAGCCTGGCGCAAGCAGGCGATGAGCAGCGCGCGCCGATCGGGATCGCGGAGGTAATCGACCCCGGCGATCTCCGCGGGAGGGTCGAGAAGGTTGTCGTCAATTTCGTGGACCAGCGGCTTCTGGAGATCCCGAACCCAGGCCAGAACGTTGGCACACTGCGGCGCGAGGGAGTGGCCGAATACGACAACATCCGCCTGTTCCACTCGATGACGGGTCACCAGTCCCTGCAGCGTCAGGTCGAAGTCAATGCGCCCGGCACGATGCAGGCTCTGCAGCGGTTTCGCGACGCCGATGATGGTCGACGGAAACAGCGCCGGCAACACCGCCAGCACGCGCGGACGGGCAACGCTCATGCCGCGGCCAACCTGTCATGAACGGCAGGCATGGCGCGCTGCAGCAACCCCGCGAGCCCGCAGGCGGCGAACGGATAGATCAACGGCATGACGTGCGCCAGGTAGCGGCCGTCCCAGTCGGCGTGCGTCAGCGCGACGACCACTGACTGCGTCGCAAGCGCGAGTCCGCACCACCACACGAGCGGGTGTCGCCGAAGCGCCCAGGCGCCGGCGATTGCAGCGGCGTAGAGCGGCAGGAGCCACGCAGCAATCACCAGGTTGTGAGCCCGGGAGTAGTACGGACGGACATGGACAGCATGCACCAGGAGCCGCGCTCCCATGAGCTTGACGGTGCTGATGGGATGGCGGACGGCGTAAATCACCGCGGCCCCGCTGCCGGTGTGCGACGACCAGACCACATCGTCGGGCATCGCCACTCGCCAGCGCTCGTACTCCCAGATGGTCTGGCCGCTCCGCAACATCTCCGCCGGACCGACCGCCTGGAGGTTGCCGCCCAGCCGCGGCGCCACGACCGCATAAAGTCCGAGGCACGCCACCAGCCCCGCGCCGATCGCAGCCATCTTCCGGCCGGCTGGCCCTTCAGCGCGCACCACCCAATACAGCAGGGCGGCCGGAATCACGAACCACCCCTCCGGGCGGACCAATCCGGCTACGACCATAGCGACCGACGCCAGCGCGTAGCGCGACCATCGAGCGGGCCGCGCCGTCGCGACCTGGACCAGCCATGCCGACACGGCGAGGCACGACATGAAAAGGGAATCACTCAAGACGTAGGCGTGCCAACGATTGGTGTTGATGTCGAACGCAAACCACAACACGGCGAGCCCGCCGGCGAAACGGCCGCCAAACTCGACGGCCAGACAGTAAACGGCAACCGCTGCCACCACCGCGGCGGCCGCCTGCGCGATCACCAGGCCGGTAAGACCGGCGCCAATCGCTTGGAACGTCGCCACCACCGCGATGTATCCCAGGTAAGACGGCTGTCGTTCGATCAGCGGCTGGCCGTTCAACAACGAAGCAGCGCCATCGAGGTAGATACCCGTGTCGCCGCCCATCCTGACGCCCGACCACACCAGGAGCGCCAGGTTACCGGCGATGAACAGCGCAAAAGCGATTCGGGTCAGCTCTGCTCCGGAGCGAGGGTGCTGCCGACGGCAGCGTAGCGCCGCTGGCAGGCGGCGCAGGTGACGCGCGCAGGAGCCGCCGCGCCTGATGCCAGCTTGACGCCGCACTCACACATCCAACCCGACACCCGGCCGGGATTGCCGACGACGAGTGCGTAGTCGGGAATGTCCTTCGTGATCACGGCGCCGGCGCCGACAAAGGCATACGCGCCAATGGTATTGCCGCAGACCACCGTGCAGTTGGCGCCGAGGCTGGCGCCGCGCTTGACCAGCGTCTGGCGGTACTCGTCCTTGCGCGACACCTGGCTGCGCGGATTGACGACGTTCGTAAACACCATCGACGGCCCGCAGAACACATCGTCTTCCAGGATCACGCCGGTGTAGACCGAGACGTTGTTCTGGATCTTGACGTTGTTGCCGACGACCACCTGCGGCGACACCACCACGTTCTGGCCAATGTTGCAGCGCTGCCCAATGCGGGCGCCGCTCATCACGTGCGAGAAGTGCCAGATCCTGGTGCCGTCGCCGATGGTGCAGCCGTCGTCGACGTAGGAGGATTCGTGGACGAAGTATGGAGGTGTCATGGGTGTTCGGGCGGGGCTGAAGTCCCGCCCCTCCGGGTGACCTTCGGGTGAGCGTCGGACGTGGGCGCCTCGACCGCGGCCTGGCGGATCTGCGCGGTCAGTTCCACCGACGGACGGGCGTCGGCGATGCCGAACCCGCGGCCCGCCAGCACCTCCTCGTACACCCGCGTGTGCAGGTCGGTGAATCCTTCGCTGAACTCCACCTCGTGCTCGTCCACGGTGATGGATCGGAACGTCGTCTTCACGCCCGGCTGGGGCGTGAACGGCAGATCCGAGCTGTCGGTGGAGAGGTACCACTGGACGTCCGCGCGCTCGAGGTCCAGCACGCCGGCGGCCCGCTGCGGCTCCCGCAGGTGCACCACCGACCGGCGCACCGGGCCAAACAGCCAGGTAATCAGGTCGAAGAAGTGAATGCCGATGTTGGTGACGATGCCGCCGGAGCGGTCGTCGTGGCCCTTCCACGACACGTGATACCAGCCGCCTCGCGCGGTGATGTAGGTGAGCCGCACGCTGTGCCGTTTGCCGGTCTCGGCCCGCAGGCGCTCGCGCAGCGCCACGAGCTGCGGATGCACGCGAAGCTGCAGAATGGTGAACACGCGGCACCCCGTTTCCTGCTCCAGCTCCTCCAGCGCGTCCAGGTTCCACGGGTTGATCACCAGCGGCTTCTCGCAGATGGCGTGCGCGCCCACCCGCAGGGCGAGGCGGATGTGCGCGTCGTGCAAGTAGTTGGGCGAGCACACGCTCACGTAGTGGACGTGCTGGTCCGCAGGACCGCGCCGCAGCTTCTCCAGGTGCCGGTCGAAGCGCTCGAACTCGGTGAAGAAGCGGCAATCGAAGGCAAACCGATCGAGGATGCCCACCGCGTCGTGCGGGTCGGTGGCGGCCACGAGGCGGTTGCCGGTGTCGTGGACGGCCTTGAGGTGGCGCGGGGCGATATAGCCGGCCACGCCCGTGATGGCAAAGTTCTTGGGTTCCATGGATTGACCTATCGACGCTCCGTTACGGCCCGCCGGAGCACCTCTGCAAGTCGTGGCGCGGTCACCCGTAGCGAGTACCGCTCCTCAATCGTCTTGCGCCCAGCGGCAGCCATCCGTGCCCGCAGGCCGGGGTCGGTGAGAAGCCGGCCGAGTTTGTCGGCCCATTCTTCTGGGGTGGAGGCGAGGAAGCTGTTGACGCCGTCCGCGATGATCTCGCGGTTGACACCCACGGCCGCGGCCACGACGGGCACGCCGCAAGCCATGCATTGAATGGCCTTGAAGCCGCACTTCCCTTTCGACCACTCGTCATCCGTCAACGGATAGACACCGACGTCGCACGTATTGAAGAGGCTCACTTCGTCGGCCATCGACCACGGCACTTCGTCCACGGTCACTCCCGGAAAGCGCACCGGCTGCCCCGCGCCGCTGACTTTGAGCCGGAACTGATGCGCCTGGGCCACGCGACCGAGCACGTCCGCCAAGGCCTGCAGATACGGGAACGTGGTCGGGCTGCCAATCCAACCCACCACCAGGTCGCGCTCCGAATCGGCTGGGGCCACTGCCCGGGGCACGAAGCGGTCGGTGTCCACTGCGGTCGGGATCACGGTAACCGCGTCGTTGTACCGGCGCGCGTAGTCCGCGAGAAACGTGTTGCCAACCACCACGTGCGTACTCTGGCGCACGATGCTGGCCACGCGGCCCGGATGCTTCAGAAACCCGATGGCCTTGTTCGCATCGGAGACATTTGGCAGGAATATCGCGTCGTCGAAATCGTAGACGATAGGAATGCCGCGCCGGGCAATCAACGACTCCAGCACAGGGGGTCCCAGGGGGATGGCCTCTCGGTACAGAAGCACAAGATCGTAGTGATGCAGCTCAAACAGCTGCTGAACCCTTCGCCATGACAGCGGCAGAAACCCGAGCGCCTTCTGTATGTAGTGGCCCGGTTTGTAGACCAGGCGGAAGTAATCGGGGGTATAGAACGGGCTGATCGTGATCTCGAAGCCGGCCTCACGCAGGTACGGGATGTACTGGGCCACCCGAAACCGGCAACCCGCGCCTTCCTCCGGGATGGGAGAGAGGGCCAACACGCGGATGGGGGCTCCGGGCCTCACGAGTGTGCCTTGTGCGCCCGATCGGGGCTCGCGGAAGCCAGCAGTACGGCACCCACGGACACGGCGACGCCAGGTACGACGAGCCACAGCCAGCCCTCAGGCGCCTGCTGCCATTGTCGGAGCGCAACGTGCACCGCGCCGGCCATGATCAGGACGATGCCGCCCACCACGCGACGGTGGCGCTCACCCAACGCTCGCCACCAGGCGCGCGCCTGCCGTGCCGCTGAGAGAGCGTGCGACCCGCCGGCGGACTTCGTCACGACCGACACGAACCGGTCGAGCGCACCCAGGATCAGGCTGTTGCGAAGCTCGCTCATTGGGTAGGGCGTTGAGACGCTGAAGGCAGGGGATCGAGCGCGATCACGGTCCCCCGCACCTCATACACCGGCGTCCGAAGCACGAACGTTCCGCCCATCCGCAACGGCGCGGTGGCGTAGACCCAGCCGCCGGAGCCGCGCTGCGCCTGCAGTGTCATCAACGCTTCGCGAGCGGCGCTGTCGCCCGACCCGGCGGTCGGGCCCACGTCCTCGATGGTGCCGGTGGCCGACAACTCGTTGCGGACGTCGCCGAGGTCGGCGTCTCCCTTGCGGAGCTGGGCCAACACCGTGGCGGGACCCGCGAATCGCACGCGCACGCGGACGCGCTCGAGCGGCAGCGCACTGCGGACCTGGTCGATCTGGAAGGGAACGGTGCCGATCGAGGTGTTGAGGAACAGCAGCGTGGTCGGCTGGAGCGATGCTCCGCCGCCGACACATTCCGGCTGGCCCTGGGACGACCGCACCCAACACGCCAGCTGCAGTTCAGCCGGGACCATCTGGGCGTTGGGCACCGGCACGTCCACCATGCCGGGACGCACGAACACGCGCGCCACCTGGGGGACGGCGCGGCCCACCCTCAGCACCCTGCCGACGCCCTCGATCGTGAAGCCCGGCGTGATGGCCGGCACCTGCTGGGCCGTCAAGTTGCCAAAGGCGCCGACCGCGATCAGGTGCGCTTCGGGCAGCGCCGAGGGGGCGATGGTCAACGCTTTCGGGAGCCGGTGTCGCTCCTGTGAATGGTCGTAGAGGACGACGTCGTACACCCCGGGCGGCACGTCGAGGAGGTTGACCTCGGCCTGGGTGCTGTCGTTGAAGAGGAAGGTCATCCCCTGGTAGGTGCCGACATACACGCGAAGGTACGGGCGGAAGTTGGCGCCCCGGACCTTGATGCGCATGTTGGGGCCATAGGTCAGCACCGCCGGCTCCACCTGGGTCAGCGTGGGCGGCGGCGTCCGGAACAGCACGTAGGCGCCATAGCCCATGGGAATCAGCCAGAGCACCAGAACCGCCACGATGGCGTCGAAGAGATGGACCTTGCCGAAGAGCCGTCCCTGCTCGTCAACCATGGACATGGGAATGACTACCTCCAGGGGCCGGGAGAGCCGCAGGCGACGCCGCGCGGACGCACGCGCCGACACCGAGTGCGGCCAGCCAGGCCAGGTACGGAAGCGCCAGCCCGCGGTGGCGAATCAGCGTGCCGATGTTACCGCTCGTCATCGCCACCATCATGATGACCGCGAAGGCGTGCGCCGCCAACAGGCAGGTCACCACGGCGTCCTGGCGAAGGCCGGCCCACAGGCCGAAGGGCACGAAGGCCAGCAGGACGTACCAGGCCATCTGTTCGGGCAGGTAGGCCAGCATCGCCCTCGACTCGGCGTGCCACGGCAGCGGCTCGGTCAGGTAGCTGAAGACGGCCCGCACCATGAACGCGCCTGCCTCGCGGCCAGGCATCTGGAAGATCCTGGTGCCTTCGTAGTAGTAGCGGCGATCGAGAATCTTGTAGGAGTAGCCGGCCGAGTTGACGTGGCCGTTATGGTAAAAGGCCCAGCCCCGGACGATGGGCAAGACCCGAGCCTGCACCGACGGCGTCGCCAGCGCGGCTCCCGCGACGAGCGGCAGCAACACCACCGCAGCGAGCACGAACCGGGGCCGCCTCACGACATAGGCGGCGGCGGCGCCACCCACCACGCCGATGATGGCCACCAGGATGCTTCCCTGGCGGAGCGATTCCAAGGCGGCGGCGCCCGCCACGAGCCCCACAAGCGCCCACAGGCGGGTTCGGAATTGCGCGGCCTGGATGAATCGAACGGCACAGACCAGTTCAACCGCCGCCACGAGGGTGTAGAGCGGCTCCTTCAACGTGGAGATCGACCACACGAAGAGGCTGGGCAGGAACAACAGCACGCTCAACCCGCCGAGGGCCGCCACACCGCCGAACACCGGGCGGACCATTCGGAAGATGAGGAGCACCCCGCACACATACGCCGTGGCATTTGCGACGTGCACGCCGTACGGGGCCTCGCCGACCAGCGCCTGCAGCAGTGCCAGGTAATACAGGTAGCTTGACCGGCCGACGTCCTCGAAGGCGTAGATGAAGTCGGCTGGCGAGACGGGCACGCCCAGGCCGATGTTCCGCATCCACAGCGTGCGGTTCGTGAAGAACCGCTCGTCGCCGAACAACGTGGCATAGGGCAGCGAGTCGTCCGAAGCCAGCAGCAGGCCCCCGATGGCCATCAATCTCGTCACGACGGCCACGGCCATGATGCCGACGAACCAGCGGCGCTCAGTTGCCGTCAACCCCCGGGCAGCCCAGACGCTGGCCGCGATGACGAGGGGCACGGACAGCACGGTGAGGGGCGACAGCGTGTACAACATGCCCACCAGGACCCCGGCGCCGAGGGCGATTCCCACGAGGCGGCCGTTGGCCTGGCGCCCCATCACGCGGCCAACTCCTGGAACAACGCGTCGTAGCGCCCGGCCACTTGCGGCGTGGCATAGTGCGCCACGCCCGCGCGCCCCTCGTCTGCCAACTGCCGGCGCAAATGCTCGTCAGCCAGCAGGCGCGTGATGGCGTCGGCCACCGACTGCGCGTCGTGCGCCACCAGCAGGCCATTGCGCTCGTGCTGGATGATCTCCTCGGTGCCCGGAGACCGTGTGGCCACAACGGGAGTGCCGCAGGCCATGGCCTCGATCAACACGTTGCCGAAGCCTTCGTAGGTGGAGGTGAGCACGAACACGTCGGCCCGCGCCATGAAGCGCCACGGGTTGGCCTGGAAGCCCAGGAAGCGCACGCGATCGGCGATGCCGAGGTCGCGTGCCAGCGCCTGCAAACGGTCGCGTTCCGGTCCGTCGCCCAGAATCCACGCGTGAACGGACGGCGGGACTGAAGTCCCGCCGCTCCGACTGACCGGCTCAGCCATCGGCGGGACTGAAGTCCCGCCGCTCCGACCGACCGGCTCGGCCATCGGCGGGACTGAAGTCCCGCCGCTCCGAGGAATTCGCGCGATCGCCTCGAGCAGCAGCGGGTAGTTCTTCACTCCGGCCAGCCGGCCGGCGGCCACCACCACGGGCGGCGCATCGCGCGGCTCGTCAACCGGTGCCGCCGCGGCGGCGGCGATCGCGTCGAGGTCCACCGGGTTGTGCAGCACTCGCATCTTCTCGCGCGGCACGCCGTAGCGCATGGCCAGGTCGTCCGCGACGCCCTGCGAGGTGACCACCACCGCGTCGGCGCGGCGGTAGAACCAGGTGGTCATCACGCGAAAGAGGGCGCGGCGCATCGGCGAGGTCCACGAAAAATCCGGGTCGGCCAGGAACCCCGTGGTGGGCGTGCCCTGATTGAACACCACGCGCGCGCCCGTGCCCGCCATCCACGCGGCGATGGCGGTGATGAAGTAGCTGAGAAACGGCATCACGATGTCGGGGCGGCTGGAGCGAAGAAAATCCGCGAGCTCGAACAGGCGGCCCACCCGGCCCGGCCGCGCGGCCACGACGACGCGGATGCCCGGATCAAGGCGGCCCCGGTACACCGCATCAACGTCGCTGAACAGGTACAAGGTGCGATCGTGATTCGAGAGCGCGCTCAACACGGTGACGGCCACCCGCTCGGCGCCGCCCCCGGTGAGCGTGGGAATGACAAAGCAGATCTTCACGCCACCTGCAACTCGGCGGACACGACGCGCATCATCTCGGCGGCCTGGTTCTCGAGCGTGTGGGCCCGTGCCGTCGCGTATCCACCCTGGATGAGACGGCGCCGGAGCGCGGCGTCTTCAATCACGCGCCGCACGGCGCCAGAGATCTCGAGGGCCCTCGACGAGGTCACCAAGAGGCCATTCTGCTCGTGCGTCACCAGGCTCGTGATGCCCGAGACGTTGGTGGTGACAACGGGCAGGCCCGCGGCCATCGCCTCCAGCAACACGCGCGGAATGCCCTCGCCGGGCTGGGTGGGCAGCACGAACGCGTCGTACTGCTGGTAAAGCGGCATCAACTGGTCCAGCGGTACGGCGCCCTTCAGCGTGACGCGGCCGGCCACGCCCCGCCTGGTGGCCTCCGACATGATGGCGTCACGCTCAGCCTCGCCGATCTGTCCAATGGGCGGCCCCACGACGTCCCACGTCACGTCGAACCCGGCGGCGGCCAGCAACCCCACGGCCTCGGGCAGCACGCGCAGGCCCTTGCGGGGATCGATGCGCGACACGGTAAGCAGGCGCACCGGCGTCGATCCGCAGGTGTCGGTGCGCGACGCGATGTCCTTCAAGCTGAGCGTGGTGGTCTTGGTCTCGATGACCCGGGCGCCCTGCCGCTCGTGCTTCTCGCGCAGCGCCCCGCCGTTGGCAAACGTGAGCGCGCGCGTCACCATGTGCCGCAGCGCCCATTCCTCGAAGGCCACGTAGGCGCGGAACACTGCTTTCTTGAGCCCGCGGTACGGAAGATAGGGCAGCAACGCCTCGTAATCGCCCACCACCAGCAGGAACACCGGCTTCTTGCGGGCGCGGGCCATGCGAAACGCGAAGATGGCCGCGGGCGTGGGGACGCGGAGGTGAATGATGTCGCACTGCTCCACCCACGCGCGCAGCTTTCCGCGCACGGAGAACAACATCGGGTAGAACTGCCGCGGCCCGGGGAAGTACGGCAGCGGCGCCAGCCGCACATTGGTGGCATTCACGCGGGAGCCGGTTGCGGGCGGCTGGTCGAACACGGGCACCGACAGCAGGACCTGGTCGAAGTACGGCGCCAGCGAATCCACGTAGCGCGCAAACGACCCCTCGGCTTCCCATAAGGCGCCGTCAGGGGTTTGCCAGAAAGGCATGTGATACAAGATCCCCAAAGTGCCAAGGGTGCGTACGGTGCCTGGGGTGCCAGGGGTGCTCATGTCAGGCCTTCGGCAGCCAGCAGGCGATCGTAGATTCCCGTGATGGCGCGCACGTAGCGGTCTACGCCGAAGCGTGGGAGCACGAAGTCTCTCGCGGCGTGGCCTAGCGTGGTGCGCAGGGCGGCGTCGGCCACCAGGCGCGCCAGGGCGTCGCCGAGCGCGGCGCTGTCGCCCGGGGCTACCAGCAGGCCCGTCGTGCCGTCCCTCACCACTTCGGGAATGCCCGCGACGCGCGTGGCCACCACCGGCAACGCGGCGCCCATGGCCAGCACCATCGACAGCGGCAGCCCTTCCCAGAACGACGGCATCACGAAGATGTCCGACGCGCCCAGCAGGTTGCCCAGGTCGCGCCGCGCACCCAGGAAGTGCACGCGGCCATCGAGGTCCAGCGTGGCCGCGCGGCCGCGCAAGTCGTCGCTGAGGTCGCCGTCGCCCACCACCAGCAGGTGCGTGTCCGAAAGCCCCGCGTGCTGCGCGAAGGCGTCGAAGAGCACGCGGTGCGCCTTCTGCTGGGTGAGCCGCGCGATGATGCACACGAGCGGCGCGCCCTCGGGCACCCCCGCCTCCGCGCGCATCTCCGCGCGCGTGCGCGTGGCCTGCAGCGCCGACCAGTCCACCGCGTTGTAAACCACGTCCACCTTGGCCGGGTCGGCCTGCACTTGCGCGACGTAGAAGTCGCGCACCGAGGCCGCCGAGGCAATCACCGTGTCGGTGCCCCGCATCAGCCACCGCTCCGCGCGCGCGTGCATCGGGTGCTTGTTCTCGTAGACGTTCACCTCGGTGCCAATCACGATCGGGACGCCCGCCATCATCGCGGCGAAGCGACCGTAGAGACTGGCGGTGAGCAGGAAGGTGTGCACGATATCGGGGTCGATCCTGGCAAGCGCCTCGCGCAGGCGGAGCACGTCAAGGGGCCGCCGCAGGCCGGGGACGAGACCCAGTTCCGAAAACGGCACGCCGGTCTTGCGGATCTCCTCGCCAATGGGACCGGCTTCATTGATGCAACAGATGGCCGGTTCGAAACGAGCCGGCAGGTGGCGCACCAGGTTGAGCACCATCTCCTCGGCGCCGCCCACCGAGAAGGTGTGCGCCAGGTACAGGACGCGAATCGGCCGGGACGTCACGCCGGCAGGTGCGACCGGTAATGCGCCACGGTGCGCTCGATGCCCTCCCGCAGGCCAATCGCCGGCGCCCAACCCAGGTCGCGGCGAATGCGCGCGATGTCGGCCACGAAGTCGCCCGTCTCGACCTGCGCGGCCAGGGACGGCCACTCCACGTGACTGATGCGCCCCGCGCCGGCAATCTCGATCACCAGGGCGGCCAGGTCGGCCATCGACGTGCCCGTGCCGCTGGCCACGTTGTACGCCTCGCCGTCGGCGGCGGGTGACGCCGCCAGCGCCAGCAGCGCCGTCACCACATCGTCCACGTGAATGTAGTCGCGGAGCTGCCGGCCGTCGCCGTACAGCGTGAGCGTGTCGCCGGCCAGCGCCAGGTGAATGAAGCGGTTGATGATGCCGTAGGCCGTGCGCCCGGCGGGCTGGCCCGGGCCGTAGGGGTTCGTGATCCGCGCGATCGCATACCGCAGGCCGAACAGCCGGCGATAGAGCCGAAGGTACTGCTCCACGGTGCGCTTGTGGATGGCGTGCACGGAGAGCGGATCGCCCAGCGCCGACTCGGACACGGGCATCACGTCGGCCTTGCCATACTCGAGGCGGGAACCCGCCGTCACCAGCTTGGCGCCGGGACTCACGTGCCGCAGGGCGTCGAGCAGGACGAGGGTGCCGCGACAGTTCACGTCGAGATCGGTCCACGGGTCTTCCATGCTGCGCACGGCGCCCGATTGCCCCGAGAGGTTGAACACGATCTGCTGGCCCGTCACCAGGCGCGACACCAGGCCGTGGTCGCGCAGGTCGCCTTCCTCCACGGTGACGCCCTCACGCTCGAACCGTTCCACCTGGGCGGAGTGGCGCTCGCGCGACGGGGTGAGCGCCGTCACGCGCGCGCCGTCGGCGGCCAGGCGCGAGGTCAGGTTGCCCCCGATGAAGCCGAGGCCCCCAATCACCAGCACCGGCGTGTTCGTGAAAGGGCTCATCGCGAGGGGGCCGGCTCGAACAGCCGGTCGGCGGAGACGAACTCCACGTCCTGGTAGCGCGCGGCGTGGTCCAGCACGCGGCGCAGCACGTCCTTGAGCACCGTGTCCACCTCCCAGTAGTGGGTGGCGATGCAGAAGTGGCCGCCGGCGCGGCGCGCCTCTTCGAAGCCGGCCACGAGCTCGTCGACAGTGGTGC
>CAYJPQ010000005.1:0-7173 GCA_964372085.1 uncultured Bifidobacteriaceae bacterium
GCCGTGGCGTTCGCTCTCGGGTGGCCGTCACACCTCCATTGCGCGCCGGTCTCCGACCGGCGCCGCGGGTCGAGGCCACCATCTGCCATCTGTGTAATCTGCGTCATCTGTGGATAACCCATTCGGCGTCATCTTCAGCGTCATCATGAAATCGCCTGCGGCCATCACGCGCATCTTCGCGGCCATCGAGCGGCACCATCCGGGCGCCGACACCGAGCTGGCGTATCGCAACGCGTTCGAGCTGCTGGTGGCCACCATCCTGTCCGCGCAATCGACCGACGCGCGGGTCAACCTGGTGACCCCCGCCCTGTTCGCGCGCTTTCCCGATGCCGCCGCGCTTGCCAAGGCAGACCCCGGGGAGTTGGAGGAGCTGATTCACGCCACGGGGTTCTTTCGCCAGAAGTCCCGGTCGCTTCTCGGCATGGCCGCGCGTCTGGTGAGCCAGCATGGGGGCCAGGTGCCCGCCTCGATGGAGGCGCTCACGGCCTTGCCGGGCGTGGGCCGCAAGACCGCCAACGTCGTGCTGGGCCACGCGCTCGGCGTGCCGGGCCTGCCGGTGGATCGGCACGTGCTGCGCGTCGCCAACCGCCTGGGCCTGGTGCGATCGGATGATCCCGAAAAGGTGGAAGCAGCGCTCTGCGCGATGCTGCCGCCCGAGCGATGGACGCGCGCGTCGGACACGCTCATCCTCCACGGCCGCCGCGTGTGCCGGCCCACCCCGCTCTGCCAGCGATGCCACGCGCGCCCCGATTGCGATTTTGCCGGCGCCGGCGGCGCCACCACCACCACGCTGGCCAGCGGCCGGCGCGCGGCGAAGACGGCGGCGCAAGCCCGGCGTGTGGCGGCGAAGCGCGCGCCCACGAAAGGCCGCCGGTGACCCGCGAGGAATTCAGGGAGCTGGTGGAGGAGGCCATCGACACCATCCCGCGCCGGTTTGCCCGCAAGGTGCGGAACCTGGTGATCGTCATCGAAGACGAGCCGTCGGACGACCTGCTCGACGAGATGGACATCGAGCCGCCAGACACGCTGCTGGGCCTCTACCAGGGCACACCGCTCTCCGAACGCGGGTGGGGCTACGGCAACCAGTTGCCCGACCGCATCACCCTGTTCCAGCACACCATCGAGGACGAATGCCATGGCGTCGAGGACGACATCGTGGTGGCCATCGGCGAGACCCTGATCCACGAGTTGGGCCATTACTTCGGCTTGAGCGAAGACGAGATCATGGCCATTGAAGAGCGCTATTGGCGCGGCGAGCCCGAGCCTGGCGACGAGAACGACGACGACGGCAACGAGGGCAACGAGGGCGGCGCCGGCGAGGAGCCCCGTTCGTGAGGGTGCGCAAGCGCTTCGCGCAGCACTTTCTCGAGCCAGCCTGGGTAGCCAAGCTGGTGAAGGCCGTCGACGCCAGGCCCGAGGAGGCCCTGGTGGAGATTGGTCCCGGCCGCGGGGCGCTGACGCGCCCGCTGGCCGCCAGCGCCGGGCGGCTGCTTGCCGTGGAGATCGATCGCGACCTGGCGGCCGCCCTCGAGCGCGAGGCGCTGCCCAACGTCACCGTTGTGTGTGGCGACGTGCTGGCGGTCGACGTGGCCGCGGCCATCGAGCGGTGGCTGGGCGCACCGCTGGCGCCGGCGAGCCAGGTGCGTGTGGTGGGCAACCTGCCCTACAACATCTCCTCCCCCATCCTGTTCATGCTGCTGGGCCTGGCGGCCCGTACCGGCGGGCTGGTGGACGCGACGTTGATGCTGCAGAAAGAAGTGGCGGACCGGCTGGTGGCCCGCGTGGGGACCGGCGACTACGGCGTGCTGACCATCCTCACCGCGCTGCACGCCGACGTGACGCGGGTGCTGGCCCTGCCGCCGGGGGCGTTTCGCCCCCCGCCCAAGGTGCAGTCGGCCGTGGTCCGGCTCCGGTTTCGCCCGCCGCCGGTGGCCGTTCCCGACGAGGTGGCATTCGTGAGCATGGTCCGGGGCATGTTCACCCAGCGCCGCAAGACCCTCTTGAACGCCCTCAAGCCCTATGGCGAGGCCATGGGGGTATCGTCGGCCGTGGCCCTGGCCGCCGCCGGACTGGATTCGACCCGCCGTTCCGAGACGCTGCGCATGGAAGAGCTGGCCGCGCTGGCCCAGGCCTTTACCAAGCCCCGAAGTTGAAGCTGTGCTATAGTTTCCGACCAAACCCGCCTCGTTAAGACAGGCGCTCCCAGCAGCCTGAGCAGGGGCAACCTTGGGGACTCGCCCGAGTCCAGGTGGCCTTGAAAATTTCCCTGGGCGTCAATGCGCCCGGCTGGGACTTCGCATGAGTGTGTCCGCGCACGAGGCTTCGGCTTCGTTGCCCGCTGTTGACGTGGTGCCGCTCGGCGGCCTTGGCGAGTTCGGCCTCAACATGATGGCGATCTCGTGTGGGGACACTACCATCGTCATCGATGCGGGCGCGATGTTCCCCGAGGCCGATCTTCCCGGCGTGGACCTGATCGTCCCCGACCTGGCCTATCTCGAGTCGCGCCGCGGGCAGATCAAGGCCCTGGTGCTGACGCACGGCCACGAGGACCACATCGGCGGCGTCCCGTACGTGGCGCCCCTCCTGGACGGCCCCATTTACGGCACCCCGCTGGCGCTGGCCTTCATCGAGCCCAAGCTCGACGAGCACGGCGTGGACACGCCGCATGGCACCGTGAGCGTGAAGCCGCGCGACGTGGTGACCATCGGCCCGTTCACCCTGGAATTCATCCGCGTCACCCACAGCATGCCCGACTGCGTGGCGGTGGCCATCCGCACGCCGCAGGGCGTGCTCCTGCACACCGGCGACTTCAAGGTGGACCAGACGCCGCTCGACGGCGAGGCGTTCGACCTGCACCGCTTCGCGCAACTGGGCGCCGAGGGCGTGCTCGCCCTCTTCTGCGACAGCACGAACATCGACCGGCGCGGCTACACCGGGTCGGAAAGCGACGTCGTGGACGGCTTCGAGGAAATCTTCACCAGCACCCAGGGGAAGGTCGTCGTGGCCACCTTCTCGTCGAGCCTCTACCGGATGCAGATCCTGGTGGATCTGGCGGCCCAGTTCGACCGCAAGGTGGCGTTCGTCGGCCGCGGCATGAACCGCAATTCCGCCATCGCCCAGCGCCTGGGTCACCTCAAGGTGCCAGGCGGCGTGGCCATCAAGGACAGCGACGTCTCCATCTTCCCGGCCCAGGACGTGCTGTGCCTGGTCACCGGATCGCAGGGCGAGGCCAACGCGGCGCTGTCGCGCATCGCCATCAACGATCACCGCCACGTGAAGCTGGCGCAGGGCGACCGCGTGGTGTTCTCGGCCCGCGCGATCCCCGGCAACGAGAAGGCCATCGGCCGCGTGATGAACCACATCGCGCGGCGCGGCGTGGAGGTCATCACCGAGTCGTCCAAGCACGTGCACGTGTCGGGTCACGGCTCGGAAGAGGAACTGAAGCTCGTGCTCTCGCTCGTGCGCCCCCGGTATTTCGTGCCCGTGCACGGCGAGTACCGGCAGCTCGCCCGGCATGCCAGGGTGGCCGAGCTCGTGACGAGCGGCTCCCCCGCTCCCGTGCAGGTGCTGACGGCGGAGAACGGCGACGTGATTCGCTTCGATGCCGAGGGTGGGCGGCTGGCCGACAAGACCCACACCGGCCGCGTGCTGATCGACGGCACCCGCGTGGGCGAGGTGAACGACGAGGTGCTCCGGGACCGGCGGCACATCGGCATCGACGGCCTGGTGGTGCCGGTCGTGGCCATCAACGGGCGCACCGGCGTCATCGAGGGCCTGCCCGAGCTGGTGGCGCGCGGGTTCGTGAGCGACGAGGAGACGGCCGACGTGCTGGCCGAGGGGGCGCGTGTGCTGGCGGCCGTGATCGAGGAGTGCAGCGTCGAGGAGCGCACCGACCCCGGCTTGATGAAGGAACGCATCCGCACCGAGGTGCGGCGGTATCTGCGCAAACGTACCGGGCGGCGGCCGATGGTGCTGCCCGTTGTCATGGAGATCTAGACCGACGATGGCTGCTTCCGGCTCGACACTGTCACGGCGCGTGAGCGAGGTGGTGGGCGTGGCGCTGTTTGCGTGCGCGCTCATCTGGCTGATTGCACTGGTCAGTTACGACCCCAACGACCCCGTGTGGTTCTTCAGCACGGGCACCAACGACGTGCCCGTGAACTTCGCCGGGCGCGTGGGCGCCTTCCTGGCCGAGCTGTCGATCCAGGTGCTGGGCTACGCCTCGTACCTTATCCCGGCGATGGTGGCGGTGGCGGGCTGGCATTACTTCTGGTGCCGCGCCATCGACGCCGTCTATACGAAGGCCACCGGCGCCGTGCTGCTCTTCGGGTGCGTCAGCGCGTTTCTCGGCCTCACGGTGGGCCGCGTCGACCTGGGCCCGCGCGCCTTCCGCGCCGGCGGCTACCTGGGCGAGTTCCTGGGCGGCTGGCTCTCCGAGTACCTCAGCCGCACCGGCTCGGTGATTGTCATCCTCACGCTGATGGTGGCGGCCGTCATCCTGGCCACCCAGTTCTCTTTCGGGCGCCTCTTCAGCGCCGTCTCCGTGGGCGTTCGCGACGTGCTGTCGCGCGCCGCCGCCGGCGTCCGCCACTGGCGCGAGGAGCGACGCAAGGCCCGCCAGCGTCGCGACGTGCTGGTCAAGTACGGGAAGAAGGACGTGAAGGTGGAGGCCCCCAACGCGCCCGAGCGCAAGCCGACGCGGCCTATCACGGCCGACGATGACGAGCGCGCGCCGGACCTGGCCTCGCGCGCCGCGCCCGTCGTGCAGAAGAAGACGGCGAAGACGCCCATCGCGCCGCCGCTGCCGCTGCCCGAGCCCGACCGCGCCCCGATGGAGCGGCGCCTGGGCGCGTACACGCTGCCGCCCGTGTCCCTGCTCGACGCCCCGAGGGCCGAGACGAAGGTCGACGAGCGCGAGCTGATGGATTCGGCGCGGCTGCTCGAGGAGAAGTGCCGCGAGTTCGCGGTCGAGGGCTCGGTGGTGCAGATTCATCCGGGCCCGGTCGTGACCACGTTCGAGTTCAAGCCCGATGCGGGCGTCAAGTACTCGAAGGTCACGGGCCTGGCCGACGACCTGTGCCTCGCGATGCAGGCCGAGTCGGTGTTGATCGATCGCATCCCTGGCAAGTCGACCGTCGGCATCCAGATTCCCAATCCCAACCGCGAGGCCATTTCGCTCCGGGAGCTGCTCGAATCGGACGCCTACAACCGGTCCGCCTCGAAGCTGACCTTCGCGCTGGGCAAGAACATCCACGGCGAGCCGTTCATGGCCGACCTGGCGACGATGCCCCACCTGCTGATCGCCGGCTCCACCGGCTCGGGCAAATCCGTGGGCCTCAACGCCATTCTCACCAGCATCCTGTATCGCGCCACGCCGGACGACGTGCGCATGATCATGGTGGACCCCAAGCGCCTCGAGCTGGGCATGTACGAGGACATCCCCCACCTGATGACACCCGTGGTGGTGGATCCCAAGAAGGCCGCCAACGCGCTTCGGTGGGCGGTGCGCGAGATGGAGGAACGCTACAAGACGCTGGCGGCCCTCGGCGTGCGCAACATCGAGCAGTACAACCGCAACATCCGCCACATGATCGAGGCGGGCGAGATGCCGAAGGACGGCCCCGTGCCGCGGCCTTTGCCGTTCATCGTGGTGGTGGTCGACGAGTTGGCCGACCTGATGATGGTGGCGGGCAACGAGGTGGAAGAGTCGATCTGCCGCCTCGCGCAGATGGCACGCGCCGTGGGCATCCACCTGATCCTGGCCACGCAGCGGCCCTCGGTCGACGTCATCACCGGGCTCATCAAGGCCAACCTGCCCGCGCGCATCTCGTTCCGCGTGTCCTCGAAGATCGACTCGCGGACGATCCTCGACAGCAACGGCGCCGAGCAGTTGCTCGGCAAGGGCGACATGCTCTTCCTGCCGCCCGCCTCGTCGCGGCACATCCGGCTCCACGGGCCCTACATCTCGGAGCAGGAGTCGGCGCGCCTCGCCAGCTTCCTGCGCAAGCAGGGCAAGCCGGTCTGCGACGAGACCATCACCGAGGACGACAAGAAGAGCGGCCCCGGCGACCTCGACCTGGAGAAGGACGACCTCTACGACGAGGCGGCGCGCATCGTCGTGCAGAGCGGCCAGGTGTCGATTTCGTACCTGCAGCGCAAGATGCGGATCGGCTTCAGCCGCGCGGCGCGCCTCGTGGACATGATGGAAGCCGAGGGCCTGGTCTCCCCCGCCACCGGCGGTAAGGCCCGCGAGGTGCTCGTGGGCCGCGAATACTTCGAGGAGGTCGATGCGCAGCTCCGATGACGCGCGGCCTTGTCCGCAGAAGCCGCGGATGACACCGGGGGGCCGCTTCCGATTCTCGGCGGTGGCGGCGATGCTCGCGGTGTGTCTGTCCGCGGCCGTCACGGCGCAAGGCCCGAGCGCCAAGTCGCGGTACGACGCGGCGATGGCCCGCGACGCGCAGGTACGCGCGGCCCTCGATAAGGCCGACCCAAAGGGCGCGACGTCCAGCCTGGCCGCCCAGGTGGCGCAAGTGGCCACCGCCTTCGAGGCCGTGGTGCGGCGCTATCCGGCCAGTGGCTATGCCGACAATGCGTTGTGGCAGGGCGCATCGCTCGCCGAAGAGGCCTACCAGAAGTTGGAGCGGGCCGCCGACCGCGCGCGTGCGCTGCGGCTGTACGAGTGGCTGATCAAGGAGTATCCGCACAGCCCGCTGGTGAAGCGTGCGAAGGCGCGGATGGCGCCGCTCGCCGAGACACGAGTCGCTGTTAAATCGCTGCCGGCCCCTCGGCCCGTAGCCGCCGGCGAGCCCGCCGTCCTCAAGTCCATCCAGCGGACCGCGCTCCCGGATGCCGTTCGCGTCACGCTGGAACTCGATCGAGAGGTGGCGTACCGCGAAGAAAAGCTGGCGGGCCCGGCGCGCGTGTTCTTCGACCTGAATAACGTCCAGCCCGACCCGGCGCTGGCCGACACGGTACTCACCTATCCCAGCGACGCGGTGAGCAAGATCCGCGTGGGACGGCACGCCGACAACGTGGTGCGGGTCGTGCTGGACCTCGAGAACGTGGCGCGCTACAGCGTCTTCACCCTCTACAGCCCGTTCCGGCTGGTGATCGACAGCGAGCGCGCGGTGGCGTCCGCCTCCGCTCGCGAGGCTGCACCCGCTGCACCCG